>CALWYP010000034.1 GCA_944385795.1 uncultured Oscillospiraceae bacterium
CTCTGCTGATTGCGGCCAGAGCCAAAAAGCAGGCCATTGAAGCGGAAAAACTGACCGGCGACAATATCTATAAAGTGCTGATCTATTTTGAAAAACTGTACGGCGTGATGAATGAAGCGGAGCGGCGACAGTTGATCGAGGCGTTGATCTCTGAAATTCAGGTTTACCCGGAACGCCAAGCCAATGGACAGTGGTTAAAGTCCATCAAATTCAAGCTGCCGATAATCGAGGAAGACATGAGTATCAGTTTGGACAACGAAGAACAAGTCGAGACGGTGATGATGCTTCGGCGCTGTTGACGCGGCGGGCGCAGGCAATCCCCCTGGCGGGAAGCCCCCGCCAGGGGGATTTTATTGGCGCGGCTATCAGCTATCGCGGGAGAGTGAAGCCGAAGCTCACGCCGGACTCGGTTGCAGCGGCGAAGCATTTGCCGCCGTGAAGCTGTATTATGCTTCTCGTGATGGCCAGGCCAAGGCCGGTGCCCGGCTCCGTGCGCGCCGCGTCGGCGCGGTAGAAGGGCTCCCAGACCTTTTCCAGCTGCCCGGCTGTGAGCCCGGGGCTGTCGTTTGAGAATGTTACCGTACAGTTCTGGCTATCATTGTCTATTTTTATGTCGATGCTTCCGCCATCCGGCGTATATTTGACCGCGTTTGAGGCCAGGTTCCCCAGCGCCTGGGCAATGCGCTGCTCGTCGGCCACTATTGTGAACTCCTCCGGGAAATCCAGGTTCACGTTCAGCCGTTTCCCTTCAATCTGGATTTCCAGCTTCTCAAGCCCGGCGCTGATAAGGGCGGCAAGCGAGAACTCGTCGCGCGCCAGCCTTATCTTGCCCGCCTCGAGCCGGGAGAAGTCGAGCATTTCCAGCACCATAGCGTCGCTGCGCTCGGCTTCCGACAGGATCACCGACACATACTTTTCCCGTTTATCCTCCGCTATATGTTCGCGCAGGCCCTCGGCGTAGCTGTGGATGACAGCAAGCGGAGTCTTGAGCTCGTGCGCGACGGCGCTTATTGTGCGGCGGCGGTTTTCCTCCGCTGTTTTAGCGTATTCGAGCGCCCTGCTGAGCCTTGAGCGCTCGTTTTCCAGTTTTAAAATCTCATCCCTGCGCCGGCTCACGCCCTCACGGAGCTGTTCAGACTCCCGCCAGCGCCAGATATAGCCCGTCCTCACGGCCGGGTGCCCGTCGGCGAGCAGGGCGTCGGCCGCCGCGCGCATGGGGATAATCAGCTGCCTGCGCACGCCCGCGTAGGCGATGGACCAGGCCAGGGCCGCGATAGCCAGGCCGGCGAGGTAATACCAGATAAGCTCCCGGGCGGCGATCAGCCAGGGAGAGCAGCTCGAAGCGCAGACGATATAGGCTATAACCCCGCGCTCAAGCCCTATGGGCCGGTTTATGTTGAAATCCATCTTGCCCTCATACTCGTAGCAGTATGTCGCGCTTGGCACGACAAGGTTCAGGCCGGAGCGCCTCGGGCCCCAGACCTCGCCCGGCGGCGTGCGGAGCTTCTCCTCCAGCGCCACGGTCAATCCGTCCAGGTCCTCGTAACGTCCCGTGAGGACCTCGTCCGAATCCGTCGCGGCAAAGCTGAGCTTCCCCGAGCGCTCCGGGCAGTTTACCACTGTGTTTTTGGCGTAGAGCGTGACCGTCCCGGAGGCGTCCGGGTCGCGGTAGAGCTCCTCCCACTCCAGGCCGGAGGCGCGCATCACCTCCGGTATGCTCTCATAGGCTGTTTCCCGGCGCGCGTCGGCAAAATCCCGGTAATCTATCCCGGCTATGCCCGAGGCTATGAAGCTGCCGGCGCCGAACTCGCCGGTGAACTTGAGCGCGTAGGCGTTTTCCAGCTTCTCCGCGTCCGCGGCCAGGAGCTCGCGGTCGAAGAGGATAAGCGTTTCGGCCCCGGATCTGTAATCTGCCGCTTCCCACTGTTCCACGGTACAGGCCTCGGCGATTATAAAGCCCTGCCAGCTGCACGCGAGCATATTCCCATCCGCGTCGTATACGGCGGCGGAGCCGTACCGTTCAAGGCATGTGTCCCGCGGCAGGTATGACACGCTGCGGTAGCCCGTCCCCCCGTCCGCGCCCACTTTGACGGCGTACCAGGGCGCAAGGCTGTCCCCGTCCTTGAGGTCCCAGGCATAGACCCTCATGACGCGCTCAGCCCAATTAGAATTGGCCTCCACGAATCCCTGCGCGGCGGTCTCGGCCGCCGCGGCGGTAAGCGCAAACATTCCCAAGGCCCACACGCACAGCACGGCCGCGGCTAGAAGCAGCGCAACGCGCGGGCCAGCGCCCGGTTCCTCGCGTCTTCGTCCCATGTTCAGCCCTCCAGCTTATATCCCGCCTTGATGACGGTCTTGATGCAGCCGGCGTAATCGCCGAGCTTGTCGCGCAGCCGGCGTATGTGCGTATCCACGGCGCGGGATTCGCCCTCGTAGTCGTAGCCCCAGCACTTGACCAGGAGCTGCTCGCGGCTCATGACCATGTTGCGGTTGCGCATCAGGCAGCTCAAAAGGGCGAACTCCTTCGGCGTAAGGTAAATTTCGCGCCGCCCGGCGAACGCCCGCCGCGACGAGAGCTCGATCGTAATCCCCGCGGCGCTGAGCCGGTCGTGCGTGAGCAGGTCGCCGCGGCTGCGGCGTATCAGCGCCATGGTCTTTGCGTAGAGCAGCGTGAGGCTGAAGGGCTTGGTCACATAGTCGTCCGCGCCCAGCTCATAGCCCAGCAGCTTGTCCTCCTCGTCTGAGAGGGCTGTCAGGAATATTACCGGCACGTCCTTCGTGCGCCTCAGCGCCCGGCATACGCTCAGCCCGTCCAGCTCCGGCATCATGATGTCGAGCAGCACCGCGTCGAAGTCGCACGTCTCGCTCAGCTCCAGGGCCGCGGCCCCGTCCGCAGCCACGACCGGCGTCTCGCCGCGGCTTTTGAAATAGTCGCTGAGCACTTCCCTGAGCTTAGGTTCATCCTCGGCTATGAGGATCTTACAGTCCATGCCTCCCCCTCCCTTCTGTCCTTCGTCCCAATTTTACGGCGGCGATGTGTATTCCCTGTGACGATTATATACGTTTTGCCCGCGCTTTGCCAGGCCTTACATGGAAATGCCGGCCGGTAAAATCGAGGCCCAGCAAAGCGGGTTAGGTTTTGAAGGGAGGGGCAAGGCTGACTTTGCTCCGGCGGGGCTGCCGGCATTATAAATTGAAAATCAACTGCGAGCCCAGCGAAGCGGGTCGCAGTTGGAAAGGAGCCGCGACAGAATGAGTGAGAGGTGACTTTTGCAAAAAAGTCGCCGCGAACGATATGACGTCCGCGGCGACGCTGTACGAGTGACTGGATTTGAACCAGCGGCCGGCGATACGCTTCGCGTACGCCGTCCGGCGGCGGGATTGCACGCGCCTCCGGCGCTAAACAGAGAAAACAAATCCGAAGCCCAGCGCAGCGGGTTCGGTTTTGAAAGGAGGAACAGATGTAACGTAGTGGATGACGTCTTTTTTGCCGCAGGCATAAAAAGACGTCGGAACAGAGTGAAATCTGTTCCGACGTGGTCCGAGTGACTGGATTTGAACCAGCGGCCTCTTGAACCCCATTCAAGCGCGCTACCA
>CALWYP010000035.1 GCA_944385795.1 uncultured Oscillospiraceae bacterium
AAGATCTCCGTCTACGCCCGCGTGCAGCCCGAGCACAAGACCCGTATCGTCAACGCCTGGAGGAGCCACAACCACGTCACCGCCATGACCGGCGACGGCGTCAACGACGCGCCGAGCATCAAGAGCGCCGACATCGGCGTGGGCATGGGCATCACCGGCACCGACGTCACCAAGAACGTCGCCGACATGGTCCTCGCGGACGACAACTTCGCCACTATAGTCGGCGCGGTTGAGGAAGGCCGCCGCATCTACGACAATATCCGCAAGGCGATACAGTTCCTGCTCGGCTCCAATATGAGCGAGGTCATCAGCATCTTTGTCGCCACCGTCATGGGCTTCACCATACTCCAGCCCGTGCACCTGCTCTGGATAAACCTCGTCACCGACTGCTTCCCGGCCCTCGCGCTGGGCATGGAGCGCGCCGAGGCCGACATCATGCGCCGCAAGCCCCGCGACGCCAAGGCCGGCGTCTTTGCCGGCGGCATGGGCTTCGACATAGCCTACCAGGGCCTGATGATCTCCATCCTGACCCTCGCCAGCTACTTCGTCGGCCACTACATCGAGTCCGGCGTCTGGGAGATAGCCGACAGCGCGGACGGCACGACCATGGCCTTCGTCACCATGAGCATGGCCGAGATCTTCCACAGCTTCAACATGCGCTCGCAGCGCGGCAGCCTCTTCAGGATCAAGGGCATGAACAAGACCCTGACCATCGCCGCCGTCGGCAGCCTGCTGCTGACCACCCTTGTCTGCGAGGTGCCCTTCATAGCCAACGCCTTCGGCTTCGAGAGCGTCGAGCTCAACGAGTACCTCATCGCGCTGTGCTTCGCCGTCAGCGTCATCCCCATCGTCGAGATCGTCAAGCTGATACAGCGCAAGTGCGCCAGGGACTAAGCCTTACCCTTACAATAAGAAAGCCCGCCGTTACCGGCGGGCTATTTTATTTCCTCAGCAGCGGCTGGAGCTGCCTGCCCTGGAGGGCGAGCTCCACGGTCTCGGCAATCCTGCCAAAGTCGGCCTGCAGGCTTGTGGGCTTGCCGGCCGGGTCGTCCTGGCCAAAGGGGACGAAGTAATAGTTCCTGCGGTTCAGCAGCGCGGCTATCGCCGGAGCGGAGCCGCTCAGCGCGTCGTTCGTGGAGAGGGCTATCACGACGGGCCCGCCGTTGCGAAGATGGCTCTTGGCAGCCATCGTGACCGCCGTGTCGGTGACGCCGTTCGCCAGTTTGGCCAGCGTGTTGCCCGTGCAGGGCGCTATGGCCAGCGCGTCGAAGAGCCGCTCCGGCCCCACGCGCTCCGCGCCCGCTATCGTGCGTATCACCGGCCGGCCCGTTATGGCCTCCAGCCTCTTTATGTGTTCCTCCGCCGCTCCGAAGCGGGTGTCCACCCCGGCGGCGTTTTCGCTCATAAGCGCCGTTAAGTCGTATTCCGCCGCGAGCTTTTCCGCCTCGGCGAGCACCTTGGCGAAGGTGCAGTAGGAGCCGCAGAGCGCGAGCCCCAGTTTTGTCCTGCTCACTTGCCGTATTCCTCCAGAATTTCATAGATTGCGCCGCGCACGGCCCCGGCCGCGAAGCCGGGCGAAAACTTGCCCAGCAGCCCGGGGGCGGTGAGGCAGCGTATGCCGAAGCCCCTGGCCGCGTCGAAGTCCACGCCGCCGGGCGCGCTCGCCAGGTCGAGCACCAGCGCGTCCGGAGCGAGCCGCGTGAGCAGCGGGGCCGTCAGCACGAGCGCGGGGGCGGTGTTTATTACGGCGCCGCAGCCGGGCAGCAGCTCCGCGAGGCCGTCGTGGCCGAAGGCCTCCAGGCCGCCTGCGCGCGCCCAGGCGCGGCCCTCCGGCCGCCTGGATACGACGGCCACCCGGACGCCCAGGGCCGCCAGGCGCGGCGCCAGGGCCCTTGTGACGCGCCCCGCGCCTATCAGCGCCGCCCGGCTTCCGCAGAGCACGCCGTCCGTCTCGCGTATCAGCACGGCGAGCGCGCCCTCGGCCGTGGCCAGGGAGTTCGCCGCGCGGAAGCTCTCCCGCGCGCCGTAGTCGGCGAGGGCGAGGCCCCGCGCCGCGCAGATGTCCGCGAGCGCCCGGGACGGCGCGCCGGCGCAGACCAGCGCGCCCGGCTCCGCCGCGGCAAGGGCCTCGGCCGCGCAGCGCGGGCGCGGGCTGAACGGCGCGTTCAGGAAGCCGCGCCCGTCCTCCGCCGGCATGGGCAGCACTATGCAGCCCGCCCCGGAGCAGCACTCGGCGGCCGTGGCGCATTCGCGCACGCCGGGCGGCAGGGCCGCGTCCTCCAGCGCCCAGGCGCGCACCTCGCCGCCGCCGCAGAGCAGCGCTGACAGCCGGACCGTGCGGGCGTCGCCGCCGCATAAGGCAAAAATCATAAACTACACGCCCCTTTCCCGTTTCATTCTATGTGCAATGACGCTTGCGGGTGAAAGCGCGGAAATGGTATAATTGTCCGGTATACAAGAGGAGGTGTGCTCCATGAGCCGTGCCGACGAGGTTTTTATCCAAAATTGCCGGGACATTATAGATAACGGCTTCTGGGACACGGGCCTGGACGTCAGGCCGCGCTGGGAGGACGGGGCCCCGGCCCACACGGTAAAGCGCTTCGGCATAGTCAACCGCTACAACCTCGCCGAGGAGTTCCCCATACTTACCATACGCCGCACCTTCTGGAAGAGCGCGGTGGACGAGCTGCTGTGGATATGGCAGAAGAAGTCCAACAACGTACACGAGCTCAGGAGCCGCGTGTGGGACGCCTGGGCCGACGAAAACGGCTCCATAGGCAAGGCCTACGGCTACCAGCTCGGCGTGAAGTACCGCTTCCCCGAGGGCGAGTTCGACCAGGTCGACCGCGTGCTGTACGACCTCAGGCACAACCGGGCCTCAAGGCGTATACTCACAAGCCTCTATAATTTCGCCGACCTCAGCGAGATGGCGCTCTACCCCTGCGCCTACTCCATGACCTTCAACGTCACTGGGGACACGCTCAACGCCATACTGAACCAGCGCAGCCAGGACATGCTCACGGCGAACAACTGGAACGTCTGCCAGTACGCCGTGCTCGTGCACATGTTCGCGCGCGCGTCCGGGCTCAGGCCCGGCGAGCTGGTGCATGTGATCGCCGACGCGCACATCTACGACCGGCATGTGCCCACGGTTGAGCGCATACTGGATAACCCGCGCTACCCGGCCCCGCAGCTGGAGCTGGACCCGGGCGTGACGGACTTTTACGCCTTCACGCGCGACAGCTTTTCGCTGCCCGGCTACAGGTACACGGAACTCGACGAGAAAATCCCCGTCGCGCTATGACGCGGCGTAAAGATAAGAAAGGAACACATGCCATGGAAGCTATAGTCGCCGTATACACAGACTGGGGCATCGGCAGCGGCGGCACCCAGCCTATCGTAGTCCCCGAGGACCGCAAGCGTTTCGCCGAGCTGACCCGCGGCGCCACCGTCATCGTCGGCAGCAAGACCCTGCTCGACTTCCCCAACAGCGCCCCGCTGAAGGGCCGCCGCAACATCATCCTGTCCCGCAAGGAGGGCGAAGTGCCCGGGGCCGAGCTCGTCGGCACGCCGGAGGAGGCCATCGCGGCCACCGCCGGGGACGGGAGCGTCTTCGTAATAGGCGGCGCTACTGTGTACATGGCGATGTTCCCATACCTCACGCGGATATACGTCACGAAGATAGGCGCGACGCCCGCCTCGGACGCGTACTTCCCCAACCTCGACTCCCTGCCCGACTGGGAGCTCGTCTCGAGCGAGCCCTTCAGCTCGGAGGGCGTAGAGTGCGAATTCTGCGTCTACGAGAAGAGATAAACTACGGCCCGCCGTCCGGCGGGCCGCTTCTATAGGAGGACAATATGCTTGAAATAAGGGAATACGCCCCCGGGGACATAGAGGGCCTGCGCGCCGTCTGGAACGAAGTCGTGCGCGGCGGCGAAGCCTTCCCGCAGCTCGACGAGCTTACGCCCGGGGACGCGGAGCGCTTCTTCGCCGCCCAGGACTTCACCGCGGCCGCCGTGGAGGGCGGGCGAGTGCTCGGCCTCTACATCCTGCACCCCAACAACGTGGGGCGCTGCGGCCACCAGGCCAACGCCAGCTACGCCGTCGCCTCCGCCGCGCGCGGCCGCGGCGTGGGCGAAGCCCTGGTGCGCCACTCGCTGGCTACGGCCGCCGGGCTCGGCTACCGCCTGCTGATATTCAACGCCGTCGTGGCCTCGAATACCCGAGCCATAAGGCTCTATGAGAAGCTGGGCTTCCGGCGCATAGGCACGGTGCCCGGCGGCTTCCATATGAAGGACGGCAGCTGGAGCGACACGGTGCTGTTCTATCACGAGCTGGGAGAAGCGGCGGGCAAATGAAGAAGCCGCCGCCGCGGCGCAAAAAGGCCGGTTCCGAAAGGAACCGGCCTTTTCTTGTACTCGTTCGCGTTCTATGGGCCGCGGCGAGGGGTATGTTGCTTCGCTCCGGATTACTTGGCGAGCAGGCGCGCGGCGCGCTTCTTGCCGTAGATAATGAGGGCCGCATCGTAGCAGACCATGAACACGACGCCGACAATGTAGGCGATGTTCCAGGGCAGGTGGAAGCCGATGGTCGCGTTGGCGATGAAGCTGGAGCAGATGAAGGAATAGAAGGTGCCCGGGATCATGGGGATCCACACCCACTTGGCCTTGCCATTCTCGAACATCCAAACGGTAATCGCAAGGAAGGCGAACAGAGCGAGGGTCTGGTTGCTCCAAGCGAAGTAACGCCACAGGATGTTGAAGCCGTCGGGGTTGGTCTTGGACCAGACGATGATGGCCGCGACGAGGATGAACACGGGGACGGCGAGCATCAGGCGCTTGCCGTTGGTCTTCTGAGGAATGTGGAAGGTGTCGGCGAGGGACATACGCAGGGAACGGAGCGCAGTGTCGCCGGAGGTGATGGGCAGGACGATGACGCCGAGGATGGCGATCGTGCCGCCGACGCTGCCAAGGATGTCCTTGCAGACGACGCCGACAGCGGCGGTAGCGGAACCGGCAACGACCGGCTGCAGGCCGAGGTTGTAGACGCCCATAGCGCCGCCGGCCCAAACCATGGCGATGAAGCCTTCGATGATCATCATCCAGTAGAAGGTCATGGAGCCCTGACGCTCGCTCTTCATCGTGCGGGAGATGATAGCGGTCTGGGTGGAGTGGAAGCCAGACAGGATGCCGCAGGCAACCGTCACGAAGAAGACGGGCAGGAAGTGGCCGCCGACAGCGGTGTACTCGGCGATAGAGCCGGCCACCTGGCCGGTGCCGCCGTCACCGAAGACGGTGCCAAAGTAGTCGGAGTAGTTGAAGAAATCGCTGACCCAAGGAGTATCCCACACCTCAATGAGCGGGTACTGATGGACGAAGATGCCGATGAAGACGCCGACAGCGGAGAAGAGCAGGATGGCGCCGAAGATCGGGTAGATACGGCCGATGATGGCGTCGATGGGGAACACGGTGGCGATCAGGTAGTACAGGAAGATGACACCGTAGATAACCCAGGTAGCCCAGTCGTCAATGGCGCCGGAGCGGCCGAAGACCTGAGTCGCGGCTATGTCGCCCGGGGTGTAAACGAACACCGCGCCGACGAGGAGCAGCAGGACGCTCAGGAAGATGTTGTACACCGTGAAGATGCCCTTGTTGGAGTACTTCTTGATGGTGTCCGGCATCTGGTTGCCGCCGTCGCGCAGGCAGATCATGCCGCAGAAGTAGTCGTGCATGGCGCCGCCGAGGACGTTGCCGATGGGGATGGTGATGAAGGCGATGGGCCCAAACAGGATGCCCTGGATAGGTCCAAGGATGGGGCCCGTGCCCGCGATG
This sequence comes from uncultured Oscillospiraceae bacterium, assembly GCA_944385795.1. GTDB lineage: Bacteria > Bacillota > Clostridia > Oscillospirales > Oscillospiraceae > Scatomorpha. The sequence goes on from CALWYP010000035.1 coordinate 5,832, forward strand.
TTAAGCAGGTTTATGAGGCTGTTCTTCCAGCCGCGCATGGGGACGTAGTCAACGCCGTCGCCCTTGTAATACGCGGGAGTCTGGCGGTCATCAGGGCCGAAAACGTGCTCGCAGAGCTTGCTGTACAGCGCAGCGCCGACGAACAGGATAACCAGACCGATGATAAAGGTTACCATAAACTCACACTCCTTTTAGTTTTTGTTCCTCTCTTGGTCTGATATGAAATTCAAGCCTTCCGGCTCCGGCCGCCGCCATAGACCGGCTGCGGGAGCGCCGGGCGTCCGCCCGGGGCTTGCTTTTCACTTCTCAGGACCGCCGCACAAGGCGGTTAGTGCCGGCGTATCCGCCGTTACACTGCGTTCATGTCTTCGTGAACGAATTGTGAACACATCATAATATAATAGATTGGCAGGAAATAATCAATATCCTTTTGGCAAATTCTACGAAATAGCAAAATTGCGGGCTCAATATTTGCCTATTATTTATATATTTAGCTGTATGGACAGGCCGGCTTTTGTATCCGGCTAAGAACTTGTTTACAAGAGGGAAAAAATATAGTATCCTATATAAATATTAAAGTGTTGAATTTTGCGCCGGGTGGGATAATGATGGCAAAGAACGAGCCAAAGGGGGGCCTGCGCCTTGCGGCGAGCTGCCTTTTCGGCCTTGAGGGGCCGCTGGGCAACGAGCTCAGGCACATGGGCATGGAATCCGTCGCGCCTGAGAACGGGCGCGTTTTGTTTACGACAGATATGGCCGGGCTGGCGCGGGCGAACATACGCTCGCGCTTTGCCGAGCGCATACTGCTTGTGCTGGGCGAGTTCCCGGCGAGGAGCTTCGACGAGCTTTTCGAGGGCGTGAGGGCGCTGCCCTTCGAGGCCTGGCTGCCGCGCTCGGCGGCCTTCCCTGTGGAGGGCTGGAGCCTGGATAGCGAGCTGCGCTCCGTGCCCGGCTGCCAGAGGATAATCAAGAAGGCGGCAGCGAAGCGCCTGGGGGAGAAGTACCTTGTGAGCTGGCTGCCCGAGGACGGGGCCGAGTACAAGATACGCTTTTCGATATTGAAGGACGTCTGCCGCATAACGCTGGACTCCTCCGGCGCGCCGCTGCACAAGCGGGGCTACCGGCCGGCGCATAACGCCGCGCCCCTGCGCGAGACGCTGGCGGCCGCGATTGTGGACATAGCCGGCTACCGGGGCCGCGGCGAGCTGGCCGACCCCTTCTGCGGCAGCGGCACGATAGCGATCGAGGCCGCGCTCGCCGCCAAGGGCCGCGCGCCGGGCATAAACCGCCGCTTCGCCGCCGAGCGCTGGGACGCTGTGCCGCGGGCGGCCTGGGACGCCGAGCGCGCCGCCGCCCTGGCCGCGGAGTACGGCGGCGACTACCATATCTACGCCTCGGACATAGACCCGCGCGCCGTGGCCCTGGCGCGGGAGAACGCGCGCCGCGCGGGTGTGGAGAGGTATATAGACTTCTCCGTCGCGGACGCGAGGCGCTTCAGCCGGCCGACGGAAAACGGCGTAATCGTCACGAACCCGCCCTACGGCGAGAGGCTAATGGAAAAGCAGAGCGCCGCCGAGCTGCTGCGCCTATTCGGCGGGGCCTGGCGCGCGACGCCCTGGCGCCTCGCGCTGCTGAGCCCCGACGAGGGGGCCGAGGGCCTGCTGGGCGCGAGGGCGGACAAGCGCCGCAAGCTATATAACGGCATGATCAAGTGCAACCTCTATATGTACGGCTTAAATAATAAGGTCAAGGCAGGTAGTGCAAAGAGATGAAGCATCTTTTCGTGGTCAACCCCGTCGCGGGCAAACTGAAGCCGGAGGAGAAACTCCGCCTTATACACGAGGCCATAGGCCGCCTGCCGGCCCAGGCCGGGGAGGCGCAGTTCGAGATATACGTCACCAGCGCGCCGCTGGACGCGGTGGGCAAGATAAAGAGCGAGGCGGAGCGCTGCTCCAGCCTGCGCGTGTACGCCTGCGGGGGCGACGGGACGCTCAACGAGTGCGTCAACGGCGCGGCGGGGCTGGCCAATACGGCCGTCACGCACTTCCCCTGCGGCACGGGCAACGACTTTATCCGCACCTTCGGCGACGAGAAGGGCCGCTTCTCGGAGCTCTCGGAGCTCGTCTGCGGCGAGGTCCTGCCCCTGGACGTGATAAAGTGCAACGGCCGCTACGCCATGAACATCTGCTCCATGGGCATAGACGCGCGCGTCGGCACCGACGTCCACAAATACAGCGGCATACCCGTCGTGGGCGGGCCGGGGGGCTATGTCGTCAGCCTGCTTGCCAACTACTTCAAGGGCGTCAAGCAGCATATGACCGTCCACGTCGACGGGCTCACCTGCGGGCCGGAGCTCAACCTGGTGTGCGTCTGCAACGGCCGCTTTTACGGCGGCGGCTTCAACCCCACGAACGACGCGAGGCCGGACGACGGGCTCATGGACGTGCTTATCGCCTCCGGCGTCGGGCGGGTCAAGCTCCTGGGCGTCATAGCCGGCTACGCCACGGGCAAGTACAAGCTCTACCCGCAGTATATCACCTGCGTGCGCACGCGCCGGCTCGAGATAGACTGCCGCAGGAGCGAGGTGATAAACCTCGACGGCGAGGCCCTCTACGCCAAAAAGGCCGTGATAGAGCTCGTCCCCGGCGGCGTCAACTTCATCGTCCCGCGCAATATGGAGTTCTTCCGCGACAAAACCCTCTGACCGCCGCGCCCTCGTTCACAAAAATTTATCATCTTATTTTTTAGATTTCGACTTGACATTTTGCAAAAGTGTGGTACATTTATAAGCGGGTTAGCACTCAAGACTAAAGAGTGCTAACCCGCTGAAACTGTTTTACGCTGTATAAAAATCTTAGGAGGTAATATAAAATGAAACTCAGGCCTTTGGCTGACCGCGTCGTGCTCAAGCAGAAGGAAGCTGAAGAGAAGACGAAGAGCGGCATTTATCTCGCCTCTACCGCGCAGGAGAAGCCCGAAATGTACGAGGTCGTGGAAGTCGGCCCCGGCGGCATGATCGACGGCAACGAGGTCGTTATGACCGTCAAACCCGGCGAGACCGTGCTGGTTGGCAAGTACTCCGGCACGAAGGTCAAGGTCGACGAAGTCGAGCTGACCATCGTGAAGCAGGGCGACATCCTTGCCGTAGTCGAGTAAGCGTTAATAAATTAGGAGGCAGATTCAATTATGGCTAAGCAGATTATATATGGCGAAGAGGCCCGCAGGGCCCTGCAGAGCGGCGTTGACCAGCTTGCGAACACCGTAAAGATAACCCTCGGCCCCAAGGGCCGCAACGTGGTGCTGGGCAAGAAGTTCGGCGCCCCCCTCATCACCAACGACGGCGTGACCATCGCCAAGGAGATAGAGCTTGAGGACCCCTATGAGAACATGGGCGCGCAGCTTATCCGCGAGGTCAGCACCAAGACCAACGACGTGGCCGGCGACGGCACCACCAGCGCCACCATCCTGGCCCAGGCGATGATACGCGAGGGCCTGAAGAACCTCGCCGCGGGCGCCAACCCGATGGTCATGCGCCGCGGCATCCAGAAGGCCACGGACGCCGCCGTGGCGGAGATCCGCAACATCAGCAAGCCCGTCTCCGGCAGCCAGGACATCGCCCGCGTCGGCACCGTCTCCAGCGGCGACGAGCACATCGGCAACCTGATCGCCGAGGCGATGGAGAAGGTCAGCCAGAGCGGCGTCATCACCGTGGAGGAGAGCAAGACCGCCGAGAC
>CALWYP010000036.1 GCA_944385795.1 uncultured Oscillospiraceae bacterium
CAACAAGCCCACCCGCGTCGCCCACAAGGTCGGCGAGGACGGCAAGAAGGTCCGCGTCTGCAAGCACTGCGGCGCCGAGCTGTAAGGAGGGTGAGAGCATGAACCAGATGAAAGAGCTTTACGTCAAAGAGGTCGCCCCCGCCCTTATGCAGAAGTTCCAGTATAAGAGCCCGATGCAGATCCCGCGCATCGACAAGATAGTCGTCTCCGTCGGCTGCGGCGACTGCAAGGACAACGCCAAGGCCCTCGACGCCGTCATCAAGGACATCAGCGCGATCACCGGCCAGAAGGCCGTCGCCACCGTCGCCCGCAAGAGCGTCGCCAACTTCAAGCTGCGCGAGGGCATGCACGTCGGCGTCAAGGTCACCCTGCGCCACGAGCGCATGTGGGACTTCCTGAACAGGCTGTTCAACGTGGCCCTGCCCCGTGTCCGCGACTTCCGCGGCATCAGCCCCGACGCCTTCGACGGCCGCGGCAACTACTCCCTCGGCCTCAAGGAGCAGATTATCTTCCCCGAGATTGACTACGACAAGATCGAGAAGCTGCGCGGCATGAACATCGCCATCTGCACCACCGCCGCCACCGACGAGGAGGCCCGCGAGCTGCTTCGTCTCATGGGCGCGCCGTTCTACACCGCGTGAGGGAGGAGTAATTAAGCATGGCTAAGAAATCTATGATCCTCAAGCAGCAGGCCCCGGCGAAGTTCTCCACCCGCCGCTACAACCGCTGCAAGATTTGCGGCCGCCCGCACGCCTACCTGCGTGATTACGGCATCTGCCGCATCTGCTTCAGGGAACTCGCCTACAAGGGCCAGATTCCCGGAGTCAAGAAGGCCTCCTGGTAAACAGGGACCGCTTCTAAGTATGTGACGGCGGGGGCCGACCCCGCCCGAACATAGATACCCCAGCGCACCGGCGAAAGGCCGCTGCCAATCGGCGCTCTTCTCACGGGCGCCTATTGCCCCGGAACCTCGCCGGCAAACCGCGTAAAGCGGTAACTCTAAAATAGGAGGAAAAACAATGCAGATCACTGACCCCATTGCCGACATGCTGACCCGCATCCGCAACGCCGGCAGCGCGAAGCATGAGACCGTGGACGTCCCCGCTTCCAAGATGAAGAAGGCTATCGCCGAGATACTGCTCGAAGAGGGCTACATCCGCTCCTTCCAGCTTATCGACGACGGTACCCAGGGCGTCATCCGCATCACCCTGAAGTACCTGCCCGGCAAGGAGAAGGCCATCCAGGGCCTGAAGCGCGTCAGCAAGCCTGGCCTGCGCGTCTACGCCGGCGCCGACGAGCTGCCCCGCGTCCTGCGCGGCCTCGGCATCGCCATCATTTCTACTTCCAAGGGCATCATGACCGACAAGAAGGCCCGCGCGGCCCATGTCGGCGGCGAAGTCCTTGCGTTCGTGTGGTAAGGAGGGTTTAGAATGTCCAGAATTGGTAGAGAGCCCATAACCATACCCGCGGGCGTCGAAGTCACCATCGCCCCCGAGAACGTTGTCACCGTGAAGGGCCCCAAGGGCGCCATCACCGAGGCCCTGTGCCCCGAGATGGTTATCACCGAGGAAAACGGCGTCCTGCACGTCGCCCGTAAGGAAGACACCAAGGCCGCCCGCAGCCTGCACGGCCTGACCCGCAGCCTCCTCAACAACATGGTCATCGGCGTGACTCACGGCTTCGAGAAGAAGCTCGAGATCAACGGCGTAGGCTACCGTGCCGAGAAGAAGGGCGAGGAGCTCGTCATGAAGCTCGGCTACAGCCATGACGTCATCGTCAAGGAGACCGAAGACATCAAGATCGACGTCACCGATGCGAACCACATCGTCATCCGTGGCATCGACAAGCAGAAGGTCGGCCAGTTTGCCGCCGATGTGCGCAATAAGCGTCCCCCCGAGCCGTATAAGGGCAAGGGCATCAAGTACGACTACGAGCACATCCGCCGCAAGGAAGGCAAGACCGGTGCGAAATAAGGGGAGGTGCGCTTAAATGATTAAAAGACCGAATACCAAGGCTCAGCGCATTAAGCGCCATAAGCGCGTTCGCGCCAAGATCTCCGGCACCCCGGAGCGTCCTCGCCTGAGCGTGTACAGGAGCGAGAACAACATTTACGCCCAGGTTATCGACGACGTCGCCGGCCGCACCCTGTGCTCCGCCAGCAGCGTCGAGAAGGGCTTTGAAGGCGGCGGCAACAAGGAAGCCGCCGAGCAGGTCGGCAAGATGATTGCCGAGCGTGCCATTGCCAAGGGCATCGAAGAGGTCGTTTTCGACCGCGGCGGCTACATCTATCACGGCCGCGTCCAGGCCCTGGCCGACGGCGCCCGCGAGGGCGGCCTGAAGTTCTAAGCGGGAGGAGGAAACGAAATGGCTTACAACAACGACAGGCGGGATAACCGCCGCAACCGCGACGAAGGCAATGAGCTCACCGAAAAGGTAGTTTCCCTCAACCGCGTTTCCAAGACCGTCAAGGGCGGCCGCGTCATGAAGTTCTCGGCGCTGTGCGTCGTGGGCGACGGCAAGGGCCGCGTCGGCTACGGCCTCGGCAAGGCCAGCGAGGTTTCCGAGGCTATCCGCAAGGGCCTCGAGGACGCCAAGAAGCACATTGTGACCATCACCATGCAGGGCACGACCATCCCGCACGAGGTCATGGGCGCTTTCGGCGCCGGCCGCGTCTACATGATGCCGGCCCCCGAGGGCACCGGCGTCCTGGCCGGCGGCGCTGTCCGCGCGGTCATGGAGGCCGCCGGCATCCGCAATATCCGCGCCAAGTGCCTGCGCTCCAACAACCCGCAGAACGTCGTCGCCGCGACTATGCAGGGCCTGATGAGCCTCAGGAACGCCGAGCAGGTCGCCGCCGTCCGCGGCAAGACCGCCGAAGAAGTTATAGGTTAAGGAGGTACTTGAAATGGCTAATCTCAAGATTAAGCTCGTCAAGAGCCTCAACGGGCGCCACGATAAGCACATCGCCACCGCCCACTCCCTCGGACTGCGTAAGCCCGGCAACGAGACCGTGCAGCCCGACAACCCCCAGACCCGCGGCAAGATAGCCCAGATAGGCTACCTCCTGCAGGTAACGGAAGAATAAGGAGGGTACGCAATGAAACTCAGCGAACTTTCTCCCGCCGCCGGCAGCACCCAGGTTGCCAAGCGTAAGGGCAGAGGTCACGGCACCGGCAACGGCAAGACCGCCGGCCGCGGCCACAAGGGCCAGAAGGCCAGGAGCGGCGGCGGCGTCCGCGTCGGCTTCGAAGGCGGCCAGATGCCTCTCGCCAGGCGTATCCCCAAGCGCGGCTTCAACAATATCTTTGCCAAGCCCCTCGAGGAAATCAACGTCTCCGCTCTCGAGCGTTTCGACGCCGGCAGCGAGGTCGACGCGGCCGCTCTCCTGAAGGCCGGCGTGCTCAGCAAGTGCGAGTACGGCTTCAAGGTCCTTGGCAACGGCAATCTTACGAAAGCGATTACCGTCAAGGCCTCTGCCTTCTCCGAGTCCGCGAAGCAGAAGATAGAGGCGGTTGGCGGAAAGGCCGAGGTGGTGTAAGGTGCTTAAGACCTTAAGGAACGCGTGGAGCATAATCGATCTGCGTAAAAAGATCCTCTTTACGCTGTTCATTGTCCTCATTTACCGGCTCGGCAACGCCGTCCCGGTGCCTTATGTCGACACCGCACTCCTCGAGAGCTACTTCAACACCGTCAACAACACCATACTTGGCCTGTGGAACACGATGTCCGGCGGCAGCTTCTCCATGGCGACCATCTTCGCCCTGAGCATACAGCCGTACATCAACGCCTCGATAATTATCCAGCTCCTCACCATCGCCATCCCGGCCCTGGAGAGGCTGAGTAAAGAGGGCGGCGAGGAAGGCCGTAAAAAGCTCGCCTCCATCACCCGCTACACCACCGTTGGCATCGGCCTCGTTATGGGCATCGCCTACTACACCCTGATAAGCCGCGGCTACAACGGCCAGAGCATGCTGACCGCCGACGGCCAGGGCATTTGGCCCGCCATCGTGATTATCATGACCTTCATGGCCGGCTCCGCCCTCATCATGTGGATGGGCGAGCAGATTACCGAGTTCGGCGTGGGCAACGGCATCTCCGTTATCCTCTTCGCCAGCATCGTGGCCCGCTTCCCCAGCTCCATAGCCACCATGTTCACCAACGTGGGCAACGGCTCCCTGGCCTGGTGGGCCCTGCTGCTCCTGCTCGTTGGCGCCCTCGTGATTATCATCCTGATAGTCATCGTCAACGACGCCGAGCGCAGGATACCGGTGCAGTACTCCAAGCGCGTCGTGGGCCGCAAGCTCTACGGCGGCCAGAGCACGCACCTGCCGATGAAGGTCAACATGTCCGGCGTGCTGCCCATAATCTTTGCGCAGACCATAGCGAGCCTCCCGGCCACTATCTGCGTCTTTGTGCCGAGCTGGCAGGATTCCTGGGTCATGACCCACATGTTCAATACGAACACCGTGTTCTACGTCGTGCTCTACTTCCTGCTCATAATTGCCTTCAGCTACTTCTACTCCACTATCCAGTTCGACCCCGTGGAGATAGCGAACAACCTCAAGAAGAACGGCGGCTTCATCCCCGGCTTCCGCGCCGGCAAGCCGACGAGCGAGTACATCCGCAAGGTCCTCAACAAGATCACCCTGCTGGGCGCGCTCTACCTCGGCCTCGTCGCCGCCGTGCCCATGCTCATAGGCTGCTTCAGCGACGCTCCGGCGCTCAGCGGCATCTCCCTCGGCGGTACTTCCATCATTATCGTCGTCGGCGTCGCCATCGAGACCGTCCGTGCCGTTGAAGGCCAGATGCTCATGCGCAACTACAAGGGCTTCCTTGACTGATTGATTGGAGGCGGAAAATGAAGCTCATACTTTTAGGAGCGCCTGGCGCCGGCAAAGGCACCCAGGCCGAGATACTCAGCCGCAAACTGGGCATCCCCACGATTTCCACCGGCAACATCCTGCGCGCCGCCATGAAGAACGGCACGCCCGTCGGCCTCAAGGCCAAGAGCTACGTCGAAGCCGGGGCGCTTGTTCCCGACGATGTCATAATAGGCATCGTCGAGGAACGCCTCGCCGAGGGCGACTGCGCCAACGGCTATATCCTCGACGGTATGCCAAGGACCATACCCCAGGCCGAAGCCCTGGAAAAGGCCGGCATCGACATCGACTGCGCGCTGTCCATCGAGATAGCCGACGAGGTCATCGTCGAGCGCATGTCCGGCCGCCGCACCTGCACCAACTGCGGCGCGACCTATCACGTCGTGTCCGCGCCCCCGAAGGCCGAGGGCAAGTGCGATAACTGCGGCGCCGAGCTGAGCATCCGCAAGGACGACGCGCCCGAGACGGTCAAGAGCCGCCTGGAGGTATACCATAAGGAGACCGAACCGCTCAAGGCGTTTTACGCCGAGCGCGGCAAGCTCAAGAGTGTCGAGAACCAGCCGACTATCGAGGCCACCACGGCCGAGATAGAAAAGGCCCTGGGGATTTGACCATGCCCATCGTAATTAAATCCGAGCACGATATTGAGCTCATGCGCAGGGCCTGCCTCATAACGGCCGGCGCGCGCACGATAGCCCGCCAGGGCATCAGGGACGGCATAACGACCCATGAGCTCGACAGAGAGATTCGCAGGTATATCGTCAAAAACGGCGCCGAGCCTACCTTCTACCACTACGCCGGCTTCCCGGGCAACGCCTGTATCTCCATCAACGAGGAGGTAATCCACGGCATACCCGGCGGCAAGCGCATCCGCAGCGGCGATATCGTCAGCGTGGATGTCGGCGCGAAGATCCACGGCTTTACCGGGGACTGCGCGGGGACCTATCCCTGCGGGGAAATCAGCAGCGAGGCCGAAGACCTCATCGCCGTGACCCGGCAGAGCTTCTTCGAGGGCATCAAGTTCGCCCGGCCCGGCTACCGCATCTCCGATATCGGCCACGCCATTCAGGAATATGTTGAGGGCCACGGCTACAGCGTAGTCCGCGCATACGTCGGCCACGGCGTCGGCGCGGAGCTCCACGAAGAGCCCGAAGTCCCCAACTATGGCGAGCCAGGCCACGGGCCGAGGCTTGTGAAAGGCATGACCCTCGCGGTAGAGCCGATGGTCAATGCAGGTACCTATGACATACGGGTGCTCGACAACGACTGGACCGTCGTCACGGCCGACGGCAAGCTGTCCGCGCACTATGAGAACACGATACTCATAACGGACGGCGAGCCCGAGATACTGACGATGGCCGAGGACCTTTGACCGATAAAGGGAGGTAACATTTTGGCGAAAGACGATGTGATAGAGCTTGAGGGTACGGTGGTCGAGTCCCTGCCCAACACCATGTTCAACGTGGATATCGGCGGCGGCCACATTATCCTGGCCCACATTTCCGGCAAGCTCCGTATGAACTTCAGCCGCAGACTCCCGGGCGACAAGGTTACGGTTCAGATGAGCCCCTATGACCTGACCCGGGGACGCATAACTTGGAGATCCAAATAATAACCACAGTTCAGGCACCAGGCTTCGGCCTGTGAATAGGAGGAACTTTAAATGAAAGTCAGGCCTTCTGTCAAGCCCATGTGCGAGAAGTGCAAGATAATCAAGCGCCACGGCAAGGTCATGGTTATCTGCGAGAACCCCAAGCACAAGCAGCGCCAG
>CALWYP010000037.1 GCA_944385795.1 uncultured Oscillospiraceae bacterium
TCGCGCATAGTCCATTGCAATCCGCTAATACTAATTCCTGCACATAGAAACAAAAGCAGGAGGTATCCCAAATGAAAGCCACCGGTATTGTTCGCCGCATCGACGACCTCGGCCGCGTCGTCATCCCCAAAGAGATCCGCCGGACCCTCCGTATCCGTGACGGCGACCCGTTGGAGATATTCACGGAGAAGGACGGGGAGGTTATTTTCAAGAAGTACTCGCCGATCGGCGAGCTTTCGGACTTTGCGTCGCATATTTGCGACTCGCTGCACCGCTCTACGGACGCGGTAGCGGCGGTCTGCGACCGGGACGCGGTGATAGCCGTCTCCGGCGGGGGCCGGCGCGAGCTGCTTGAAAAGCCCGTCAGCGAGGAGCTAGAGCGGCTTATGGAGTCGCGGCGCGTCTACCGCCGCGAGAGCGGCGCGCCGGCGCTGCCCGTGGTCGGCGGAGAGGGCCCCTGGTCCGTCGCCGTGGCCGCGCCCGTACTGAGCGAGGGCGACCTGATGGGCTGCGTGCTCTTCGCCCAGCTGAAGGATTCCCGCCCCGCCAGCGAGGTGGAATACAAGCTCGCGGAGACGGCGGCCGGCTTCCTGGGCCGGCAGATGGAGTCCTGATCGAACGAATCTGGCAAATTTCCCCGTAATATTTCCTGATATACTGCAAAAAGCGTCTCTTTCGAGGCGCTTTTTGTTTTTAGCCCCGGCTGTAAAAAAGCCCTTGACACGCCAACTGTATTATGTGTATAATACGGTTAGAAAGTGTACTACACAACTAATACGGTTGGGAGGTGGCCGGTTTGGTTTCGTTCGAGGGCTTCAGGCCCGAGGGCAGCGACCCCATATACCTGCAAATCACGGCGTATGTGAAGCGCGGGATCGTCTCCGGGGAGATACCGGACGGCGAGGAAATGCCGAGCCGGCGTATGCTTTCGGCGCTGCTGGGCGTGAACCCGAACACCGTGCAGAAGGCCTGCCGCCTGCTGGAGGACGAGGGGATATTGGAGTCGCGCGCTGGCGCGAAGAGCTATGTCAGGTACAGTGAAAGCCGGCGCGGCGGGCTCCGGCGGGAGCTGCTGGCCGCGGAGGTTAACGAGGCGGCGCTCAAATTGAAGCAGATGGGCGTGACGCTTGAAGAGGCGATGGAGCTTATCGCAAAGGCCTGGGAGGAGGATCCGCAACAATGAAAAAGAATTTTTCCGTATTCTCGCTGATGGCGCGCTTCGCGCTCTGGCCCACGGCGATTGTAACGCTGCTGGGCGCCGGGGCGACGTATATATTCCTGCGCATACGTTTCGAGGACGTGGACCTGGCGCAGCGCGCGGACTATCTGTCTACGGCGGCGGCGCCCCTCTGCGTGGGCTTCGCCCTGCTCTTCGTGCTGCTCGCGCGGCCCATGCGGGAGCGCGGCGGGGTACAGCCGGGCTATACCCTGCGCCGGCTCGGCGTCAGCGAGCTCGCCGCATATCTCTGGCAGGCGGCGGCCAACGCGATGGGCTTTTTTATCTTCCTGGCCGGCCAGGCGGCGGCCTGCTTCGCCTTCGCGCTCTGGGCGCAGGAGACGGACGGCTCGCTCGCGGGGAACATGACGGCCCTGATAATGCTCTATGTGAGCCGGACCGCCCACGCCATAATACCGCTGAACGACTGGCCGGTATACATCCGGATGTTCGCCGTGCTCTGCGCGCTCGGCTGCGCGGCGGCCTATTTCCCCTTCATGAACCGGCGCGGCAAGACGGCGCTCTCGCCCTTCTTCGCCCTGGCCGCGGCGCTTTTGTTCGCCTTCGGCGCGGACGTCGGCGAATACGTCGCGGAGGCGGTTACCGGCGGGGCGGCGCTTATAACCGGCGCGCTCTTCGTCTACGCCGCCGGCTACCGCTGCGGCCTGGCGGACGTGGACGGCGCGGCCGGCGGCCCTGACGGTGAAGCCGATGGGCAGGGCTCCTGACCGCCTGGTGCCGCCCGGCTTCGACGGGCGGCGGGAATTCGTGCGCTGCCTCGCCGTCCTGGCCGGGGCGGCGGCGCTGACGGTTTTGCTGTTCGGCATGGCCTATTTCAGCGCGCGCTTAAACATGTATGTCTTCGACGCGGCCCTGGGCGCGCGCGTGGAGGACCCGGACGCGGAGTTCGGGACCTTCGGCGGCATGATCGCGCCCGGCGCCTTCGCCTTCCTCGCGGCGCTGGTCTTCTACCTCTGGCTGCTCTTCCGCTTCATATCCTACCACTACAAAGGCGGGACGCGCTGCGCCTACACCATGAAGCGGCTGCCGAAGCGCTTTGACTTCCAGCTGCGCTGCGCCGCCCTGCCCGTGAGCGGGATACTGCTCTCGCAGCTCATATACCGCGCGCTGGCGCTCCTGCTGGGCTGGCTCTATGTCTCATGCACGCCTGAGCGCTGGCTGCCGCCCGGCTCCTGGGAGAGCGTGATTTATTTCGTAACGCATTAGGAGGCTAATTATGCTCGAAATAAGGGACGTCACAAAACGCTACAACATGAAAAAGGCCCTGGACAACGTGAGCCTGACCCTGCGCCCGGGCGAGCTCGTGGGCCTGTTCGGCGAGAACGGCGCGGGCAAGAGCACGCTCATGAAGAGCATACTGGGCTTTGTGAGCTACACCGGCTCCATCACCCTGGACGGCGAGAGGATAACGGCGAAGAACATAGCGCGGCTCTCCTACGCCACGAGCGAGCACAGCTTTTTCCCCGACCTGAGCCCCGCGGGGCACGCGCAGTTCTACGCGGAGCAGTTCCCCAACTTCAACCGCAAGCGCTTCGACGTGCTCATGGACTTCTTCGGCCTGCCGCGCGGCGGCGCGGCGAGGAAGCTCTCCACCGGCCAGAAGAACCGGTTTGAGGCCGTGCTCGCGCTCAGCCAGGGCGCGGACTATATACTCATGGACGAGCCCTTCGCGGGCAACGACATCTTCAACCGCGAGGATTTCTACAAGGTCCTGCTCGGCATACTCGGCGAGCACGAGACGGTGCTGCTGTCAACCCACCTCATAGAGGAGGTCAGCGGCTTCATTGGCCGGGCCGTGCTGATACATCAGGGCCGCATCTGCGGCGACGTGTCCATGTCCGAGCTGGAGGAGCGCGGCGAGAGCCTTGTCGAATACGTCAAGCGCGAGTGGAACTACCGCGCCGACCGCATAGCCCGCGCAATAGACGAGCTCTCCGAATAGCCGCCGCGCGGCTTTAGGGCCCGGCGCCCGGCCGGGCCGCATCCTCAACCCATGCAGGAGGTTTAGCCATGAAACGCTTATCCATAGCCTATCTCGTCCTCGCCGGGCTGGCCCTGGCGCTGCAGCTGGGGATGGGCGCGGGGATATGGCGGCTCTCGCGGCCGGAGCTGCCGGGGCTGGACTGGGTTTGCGGCGGCCCGGACGCGCTCGAGGGCGTCGGGCTGCGCTACGAGGGCCTGATCGCGGGCGAGGCGGCCTGGAGCGGGAGCACGGCCGGGGGCGGGGCGGGATATGTCCCGGCGGACGGGCTCTTCTGGCGCTTCGGCTTCGCCGAGTTCCCGAGCGTCCTGTTCGGCATAGAGAGCGAATACGCGCCCGGCGGCTGGGAGCAATACGCGGCGCTGAGCTTCAACCGCGTCTATGGCCCGGACGGGCGGGCGCTGGAGGACGGAGGCTCCCCGCTCTGGCCGCTGAGCGGCCAGAGCGGCGACGGCATATCCGCATCCAGCAGCTGCTTCGCCACCCCCTGCGGCTGGATGTACCTCAGCTTCGACGCCTGGGACCGCGGCGCCGGGAGCGGGCGCAGGCTAGACCCGGCCGGGCTGCCCGGCGGGAGCTGGGGGCTCTGGCGAGTGCCCTTCGAGCCCAGGACGGAGCTCGCGGGGCGCTGGTGGGCCTCGGGCGGCTACGACGCCGTCTGCCCCGACCCGTCGCGGGTTGAGAACGTGCTGCCGCTGCCGGACGACTATGCGGCCCTGGACGCCCTTGTGAGCTACGACGGGCTCAGCGTCTACTGCGCGGTGCTTCACTCCGACAGCTCGCTTGAGCTCGCGGTGCTCGACGCGGGCAGCGGCGAGGCGCTGCGGCGCATCTGGCTCGCCGGGTCGGGCGAGGCCGGGGACGGCTGCCGCGTCTACGGCGGCGAGGGCTGGGCCGCCGTGTGCTCCGGCGGAGCCTGCTGGGCGCTCGAGGACGGCGGCGCGGAAACGCTGGAACTGGACATGGCCGCGCTGCTGCCGGAGGGCGCGGCTGGGCTCGCCGGGCGGCTGCCGGACAGGCTGTGCTATTCCGGCGGGAAGCTCGCCGCACTCTACTGGCTCGCGGACGAAATAAGCCTTGCCGTCTATGAAGACGGCGCGCTGGCCGCTCTCGCGGAGGTGAGCCTGCCCTGCGACCATGAACGCTGCTCCCGCTGGGTGGACGAGCAGCTCTTCCTTGAGGCGGGCTGTGCCCGCTGACAGTGACGAGTCTCCGGCCCGGCGCTGGGATTCGCCTCGCCGCCCGGCGGGCTGGGACGCAGTCCAACGTGCGCCGCGCCATTCAACCCACACTTAACTCAGGAGGTTTTCCCATGAAACGCTTCGCCATACTGCATATCCTCCTCTTCTGCCTCGCGCTGGGCGGCCTTGCGGGGCTTGGCTTTGCGGGCGCGGCGATGGGCGGCGGGCTGGAGTTTTCGTCCAAGACACTGTACGGCGCGGCGGAGGCCGCCGCGGGCGTGAGCGTGGAGCAGGTGTCGCGGCTTGTGGAGCGCTATGTCTGGCGCGCGGGATACTCGCCCGCGCAGGACGGGCTGAGCCTTGAATACGGCATGGATTACTCGCGCCTGGAGAGAGAGGGCATCAGCTACGAGCCCGGGGTGAGTTTCAACACGGACGGGCTCGATATAAGCATATCCTGGTCGGGCGGCGAGCCCCAGTTTCAGCTCGCCTACCAACGCGGGATCCTCAATTACGCCAAGAGCAGGGCCGTAAACGGGCGCTGGGCCGGGACGGTGGCGCTCGAGGATTTCTCCGGCTATTTCCCCGTCTGGGCCTCGGGTTCGGTCGAGCTGCGCGCGCGCATGTACGAGCCCGAGCTCACGAACGCGCTTAAAATCCCCATACCCGAAGGCCTGGAGCTGAGCGTGAGCTACGAGGGCTCCGGGGGCCAGGGCTACCTGAGCATAAGCCCGGCGGAGGGCGTTGGCAGCTTCATGAGCGAATCGTCCGGCGCGCTCGGTTCCGACGGCTGCTACTACACCGCCTTCGCCCTCTACGCCCTCCCGCCCGGGGAAGGGGCGGACGTGCGGGAGCTCTGCGCCCCTGCGCTATGGCGTATGCCGCGCTCCGAGACAGGCGACGCCGACGTATACGCCGCCGGGCGCGTGCTGGAGCTGCCCGAAGCGCGGGGCGGATTTTCACTCGCCGCCGGCTGCGGGAACGAACTGCTGTTCGCCTACGGCGAGGACTCGCTCGAGCTGTGCGTCTACTCCCTGCCGGGTCTCGAGAAGACGCAGTCGCTGACGCTGCTGCCCGAGGGCTCCGGGGCGAACGGCGGCGGGCTCAGGTTCGAGCGAAAGGGCGGCTCGCTGCTGCTCTGCGGCTGGTATGAGGCCGCGCTGCTGGCCTACTCCGGCGGGCGCTACCAGCGCGCCGGGGCCGTCATGCTCGACAGTATGCCGGTAGACCCGGAGCTGGAGCTGGCGGAGGAGCGCGGCTACGCACACCGGAGCGAATTCGATTTCGCAGTGGATGGGGAGCGCGCCGTGCTACTGGAGTGCGCCCGGCTCCAGGGCTGGAGGGAGAGCCCGGACGGCCGGGAAATACCGGAGCAGGGCTTCGAGCGCCTTTACGTCTTCGACGGCGGCGTCCTGGCCTACTGCGGCTGGCTCGAGCCCAGCTTCCACAGCGGCGGCTCCGCGGACATGAGCGTGTCAACGGAGTTTACGGTAAAATTGGACTGACGCGCCGGTTGGATTGGAGGTTGCACCATGAAACGTCGTACCGCGGCATATCTGCTGCTCTTCGCCCTGGCGCTGGGCTTTGCCTTGTACTGCCCCATCTGGGGCGCGCTTTCTGCCGGCGCGTTCGGGCTCGAGGGGGAGGTGCTGCTCGGCTCCAGGGCGGAGGCCGGGGACGTGCTGGTCGCCGGGCGCTCCACGGCGGCGCTGCATCTGGCCTGGGACGCGGCCTACTCCCCCGCCTCCGGGCTGACCGAAGCCCGGGCCGGCTTCAGCCTTCGCGGCGCGAGCGCCACGGCGTTCGCGGAGGTAAGCGCCGCGCCGCTCCCGCCCGCGGGCTGGAGCCAGAGCTGGCGGGCGGATATCGAGCCCGAATTTGAAAACCCCGCGCTCGAATACGCCTACTATAGCCGCGTCGTGCCGGAGGGGGCGGGAGAAAGCCTAGAATTCAGCGTCCCGGCCTCGCAGGCGGCGGGGAGCCTGCCCTTCACCGTGGAGCTCGCCCTCGGCGGCGAGGCGTATCCGCTCGAGGTGGAGCTTCCCGCGGCGCCGGGCCAGGAGCTGGACTGCGTCTACGAATGCGACGGCCGCTACGCCTCACTCACGGTGCGTCCCGGCGCCTCTTACGCGGCCTATCAAGGCCTTGGAGGCTACGTCGCCCTCTTCGCCGACTCCGTTCGCGCCGGGGACTGGATTTATGTCCTCGCCGCCAACCGCGCCGGGGACGGCGGCTCCTGGGGGCTCTGGCGCGTGCCGCTTTCCTCTTCCGGCGTGCCGGACTGCGCCCGGGCGGAGGGCGTGGACGCCGGACTCGGGAGCTGGGACGCCGTTTCCCTCGCCGCGGCGGACGGCGGAGCGCGGGTGCTGATAGCCTCGCAGGGCCCGGACGGCGTTCTCGTTACGACGGTGGACGCCGCCCTCGGCGCCGTCACCTGTTCCGCGCCCGCCTTCGGCCCGCTCGAGAGCGGCTCCGGCGCGCCCGGGCGCCTATCCGTGAACACCCTTGGCGGGCGGCCCGTGCTGCTGGCCGGGAATATGGCCGCCGTGCTCAGGTGTGAGGACGGGGCCTACGTCCCGGAGGCGGAGTTCGTCCTGGACGCCGCGCCGCTCCCCGGCGGGGCCGAAGCCGTGGCCGTGGACGCGCTCTTCTCCGGCGGCCGCCTCGCCGTGCTCTACAGCGTGGAGGAGCGCTCCGGCGGCGAGGTATATGAGAGCTGGCTGTACGCCGTGCTCGGCGGCGGGGGCTGCGTCTACGCCGAAATGCTGACCGACGCCTTCTCCGCCCGCCGCTACGACCTGCTGGCCCTGACGGACGGCGAATACGGCCTGCGCCCCGCGCCGGTTGGATTGGAGGTTGCACCATGAAACGCTACGCAATACCGCTGATTTTGCTCTGCTGCCTGGCCGCGCTTTTCCTGGCCGCGGCGGCGCTGTTCCTCTGCGCGGGCGGCGGCGGATACCATATCGAGGGCGAGGTCCTGTTCGGGGAGCGGCCCGAGGCCGCCGGGTTTATTATGACCGACAGCGAGGGCCTGGGCTCCGCGGGGCTGTGGCGCGGCTACTACGACCCGGCGTCGGGCGGGCAGGTAATGCTCTCCGGCTGGGAATTCACGTCCGTGGACCGCGACGAGGCCGAGCCGTCCGTCAGCGTGGAAACCTTCTCGCGCATGTTCGCGGACTCGGGCTATGACTATCCGGCGCTGGCCGAGGCCTTGAAGGGCTTTATTGACGGCGGCGGGCGGGAAGCGCGCGTCCCCCTCAACAGTTACACGGACGCCGTGCCCATCCGCGTGAACCTCATGGTCCCGTCGGGCGGCAGCTCCTGGCATGTCCGGCCCGTGGACGCCTACGCGGAACTCTTCCGCGTCCCCCTGCCCGAGGGCACCATGGTTGACTTCGCCCGGGACGAGCCGTCTGGCATCATCGAAGCCAGCCTCGCGGAGGGCAGCGAGATCTACTCCGCCAGCACGAGCGTGTACTCCGGCGGCTACATCTACTTCACCTTCGAGCTGCGCCGTATGGAGGACGCCCTGGGCGGCGTGACCGGCGGGCTGCTCGACGGCTCCCTCCTGCCCGGCGGGGACTGGGGCGTGTGGCGCGTGCCCTACCCATTCGACGAGGACGACCCGCCGGAGCCGGAGCCGGTGCTCTCCCTAGGCCATGATTTCGAGCGCGCGGAGCTCGCGCCGGGGCCGGAGGGCGATACCGTGCTGCTCTACACGGTCGAGGGCGGGACGCTCAGCCTCGACGTGCTCGACGGCGCGAACGGGCGGCTTATGCAGAGCGTGGAGCTGCTGGACGGGTACGAGCCCAGCTATCTGGGGGTCGGGATCGACTATTATGATTCGCCCGGCGGGGCCGTGTTCGCCGCCCAGGACGGCCGCGCCGTCACGGCGGAGCTCTCCGGGCGCATATACGCCGGCCTGCGCCGCTGGGAACCGAACTACGACCTCCAGGCCCTGCTGGGAGAGAACTGGGGCGTCTATGCGCGCGAATGCCTCTTCTGCGGCGGCCGCCTGGCCCTGCTCTACGAGGTGCTCGACTACAGCGGCCAGGACAGCGCCCGCGGCACGGCCCGCCTTCTCATGGTCTTCGAGGACGGCGGCCGCCTGGCCTACGCCGAGCGCATCGGCTCGCAGCTCTGGCAGAACAGCTATAACCGCGTGTCCTCCCAAACCGGCCTTTCGCCGTCCGCCGGACAATAAAATAGGCCCGGGGATCAGCTGATCCCCGGGCCTTGCCCTGTCGGAAAATCCTCGCTCAGGTTTTGCCAAGCGGCGAAAAGGCGGGGCCCTGCCGCCCAAAAAGGCCGCCGCGGCCTATTTAGGCAGCCTCAGCCTATCCCGCCCAGTATGGCGCCCGCGACGAGGGCCAGGACGCACAGCGGGACGTAGACGTACCTGCCGAAGGGCAGGAACAGCCGCCCGGCGGGCCTGGCCGCGCCGAGGTTCACGGCGCCAAGGGCCGTGTCCTTCCTCATGACGTAGAAGAACATGATTCCCGCGAGCGCGGCGCCGAAGGGACAGATGTAGATGCTGACCATGTCCATCCACTTGCTGGTCCAGGGCTGTATCAGCACCGCGGCGGCGAGCCCGAGCGCGTGTACAAGCAGCACGGCCGCCGTCCGGCCCATACGCGCCTTCTCCTGCAGGAAGGCGGCCGGCGTCTCGTAGAGGTTGATTATGCTGGTCATGCCGGCAAAGAGCACGGCGGCGAAGAACAGTATGCCCAGCACGCGGCCGAAGCCGCCCATGCCGTTGAACACCCCGGGCAGGGAGACGAACATGAGCCCCGGCCCCTTGCTCGCCACGTCGGAGCCCGTAGTGGCCATGGCGGGGATGATCACAAGCGTGGCGACGAAGGCGGCGAGGGTGTCGAACACCGCCACGTTCTTGGCCGAGGAGCGTATGTCCACGTCCCGGCCCAGGTAGCTGCCGTATATCACCGAGCCGCTGCCCGCCACGGAGAGGGAGAAGAAGGCCTGGCCGAAGGCGTATATCCACACCTCCCAGTCCAGCAGCCCCCTGGGGTCGAGGGAGAAGAGGTAGCGGTAGCCCTCCCCCGCGCCGGGCAGGAACGCTATGTACACGGCCATGACGAGGAAGAGCGCGAAGAGCAGCGGAATCATGATCTTGCAGGCCCGCTCTATCCCCCCGGCTATGCCGAAGCACATGATTACGGCGCTGACGCCCACGGCTATGAGTATCCAGAGCGTGCTGCCCGTCTCGAAAATGCCGCCGGAGAGCATCATGCCCACGGCCCCGCCGAGCGTATCCGCCTCGGGGGCCGCGGAGCCGAAGGCCCCGCCAATCGCCGCGGCGTCCGTGCCCAGGGCGAAGAGCTCGCCCGTGAGGCTCATCTTGAAATACCTGACTATCCAGCCCATGACCACGCTGTAGCCTATGGCGAGGCCCAGCGAGCCTATGACGGGCAGCACGCCCACGGCCTCCCCCGCGCGCCGGGGCAGGCCCCTGTCCGCCGCGGCCTTGCCGAAGGAGCCCACCGGCCCCGCGCCGCCCCAGCGGCCGAGCGCGAACTCCTCCATGACGCCCGAGCAGGCGATTACGACCACGAAGAGTATGTACGGCAGCAGGAAGGTCAGGCCCCCGTACTCGCTCACCAGGTAGGGGAAGCGCCAGATGTTCGCCATGCCCACCGCGGAACCTATGCAGGCGATTATAAAGCCGAATTTGCCGGAAAACCCGTCGCTGTGAATCTTATTGCTCTCTTTACTCAATCTTTACACCTCTCATATCCGTTTTGCCGCCCTCACTCGAGCAGGCTCATTATCCCGCCGCCGGCTATCTGGCCGCGAAGCGTCTCAAGCTCCGAGGCTATTATCTCGTCCAGCACGGCCATGCCCAGGAGCTCCACCGGGGCCTTGTCGTCGGTGAGGATATAGTCCCCTCCCCCGACCGTGAACATGCCGCTCTGCACGCGCTCCATTATCTCCTTCGCTCCGCCCTCGGGCAGGGCGGCCACCCGCTCCGCGAAGCGCCCGAAGGCCTCGGGCGAGGCGCTGGCGAAGAGCTCCATATTCGTGCCGTTGCTGACCTTGACCGCGCGGCAGTACGGGAAGACGCTCTGTATCGTGTCCATCAGGTATTCGTTCATGGAGCCCGCCTTCTCGGAGCGCATTGACATGTTGACGACCATCACGCCGCCGGGCCGGAGGTGCCCGTACACCTCGGTGAAGAACTCCACGCTGCTCATCTGGAAGGGTATCGTGATGTCCTGGTAGGCGTCCACCATTATGACGTCCCACTTCTCCTCCGAGGCCGTCAGCCAGGCGCGCCCGTCGCCCACTATGGCCTCGACCTCCTCGGGAAGGCCGAAATATTCGCGCGAGATGTCCACGATCTTCTGGTCTATCTCCACGCCGGTCACGGAGCAGCCCGGGAAGTACTCGAGGCACTGTTCGGCGAAGGTGCCGGTGCCGAGCCCGAGTATGAGCACGTCGGAGCAGTCCTCCGCCATGTAGGGCGCGGCGAGGGCGTAGTCGTAGTACATGCCCGTCATGCCGCCGTCCTTTATCTTGATGCTCTGCACTCCGAAGGCCACGTTGGTGGAGAGGGATATGCTCCGCTCGTCCTCCTTGACCTGCAAATAGCTGTAGATGCTCTCGTCCTCGAGCGCCACGTCCTCCCCCTCCCAGAAGGCGAAGGAGTAGTTAAACGGCGTAAAGACGAGCCCCGTTATGGCCAGCGCGCAGACGGCGGCGCGGGCCGTCCATTTGCGCTGTGAGACGAAGAAGGCCAGGGAAATCACCGCGAGTATCGCCGCAAAGATAAGGAAGGTGCGCGCCGTGCCCACGGCCGGGATGGTGACGAAGGTGGGCAGGAAGGTGCCTATAATGCTGCCTATCGTGTTGAGCGCCTCGAGCTCGCCCAGGGTCTTGCCGTTGTCGTCCAGGCTCTCGGTCGTGTACTTCATGAGCGAGGGCGTCACCGTGCCGAGCAGCATCAGCGGGAAGACGAAGAGCACGAGGCAGCTGCCCATGGAGGCCCAGACCAGGAAGTTGGAGTTTATGAACAGTGCGAGGAACCCCGTCACCCCCGCTATAACCCAGCGGCCGATGAAGGGTATGAGCGCCGTCCAGACCGCTACCAGCAGCAGGCGCTTAAAAAGCCGCTCCGGCTCCGGATGCCTGTCCGCGCTGCGCCCGCCCCAGACGTTGCCTATCGCCATGGCTATCATGATGGTGCCGATGATGACCGTCCAGACGATCTGCGACGAGGAGAAATACGGCGCCAGTAGCCTGCTCGCGCCGAGCTCTATGGCCATGACGGACATGCCCGAGAAGAACGACGTGAGATAGAGGAAAACCTTGCGCCCGAGTATGGGCGCGCCGCCCTTGTCCATATCCGGCCCCCCTTGACCCAGTTTTGCGCTTCGCTCTGCGCTGTACAGGGAATATGATAACACAGCCCGCGGCGTTTGGGAAGAAAAATCGGCGGCCCGCGCATGGGCCGCCGTGTGCCTTCCTATTAGCCCTCCTGCCTGAGCAGGCGCATAAACTCCTCGCCCGTGATGGTCTCCTTCTCCATCAGGCAGGCGGCGATGCGGTGCAGGGCCGCCTCGTTGTCCCTGAGTATGCCGAGGGCCTTGGCGTGCTGGCGCTTCACGAGGGCAATGACGGCCTCGTCGACCTCGCCCGCCGTGCTCTCGCTGCAGGCGAGGGAGGCGTCCCCGCCGAGGTATTTGTTCGACTGCGTCTCGAGCGCCACCATATCGAACCTGTCGCTCATGCCGTAGCGGGTAAAATACGCCCGCGCGAGCTTCGTGGCCTGCTCTATGTCGTTGCTCGCGCCCGTGGAGACGCTGCCTATGACGAGCTCCTCGGCCGCGCGGCCGCCGGTGAGCGTGGCTATCTTGTTCTCGATCTCCTCGCGGCTCATGAGCACGCGCTCGCCCTCGTCCACCTGCATCGTGTAGCCCAGCGCGCCGGAGGTGCGCGGGACGATCGTAATCTTGGTGACGGGCGCGCTCTCCGTCTGCATGGCGGCCACCAGGGCGTGGCCCGTCTCGTGGTAGGCGACGGTGCGCTTGTCGCGCTCGCTGAGCACGGCGTTCTTGCGCTGCGCCCCGGCGATGACCGTCTCCACACTCTCCTCGAGGTCGGACTGGCCCACTATCTGCCTGCCCTGGCGCACGGCGCGCAGCGCGGCCTCGTTTATGATATTTGCGAGCTCCGCGCCCGAGGCGCCGGGCGTGGCGCGGGCGATAGCGGCGAGGTCGGCGTCGGAGCCCATGCGCACTTCCCTGGCGGGGACCTTGAGTATGGCCTCGCGGCCCGCGAGGTCGGGCAGTTCCACGGGTATGCGCCGGTCGAAGCGGCCGGGGCGCAGCAGCGCGGGGTCGAGCGACTCCGGCCGGTTCGTGGCCGCAAGTATCACGACGCCCTTTGCCGCGTCGAAGCCGTCCATCTCGGCCAGGAGCTGGTTGAGCGTCTGCTCGCGCTCGTCGTTGCCGCCGTAGCCGCCCGAGTCGCGCTTCTTGCCTATCGTGTCTATCTCGTCGATGAAGACGATGCAGGGCGCCTTCTCGCCCGCCTGCTTGAAGAGGTCGCGCACCTTCGCCGCGCCCATGCCGACGAACATCTCCACAAATTCGCTGCCGCTTATGGAGAAGAAGGGGACGTGCGCCTCGCCCGCCACGGCGCGCGCGAGCAGGGTCTTGCCCGTGCCCGGGGGGCCGACGAGCAGCGCGCCCTTGGGGAGCTTCGCGCCTATCTCGGCGTACTTGCCCGGCTCGTGCAGGAAGTCCACTATCTCCTTGAGCGCCTCCTTGGCCTCGTCCTGGCCCGCGACGTCGGCGAAGGTCTTGCCCGTCTCCGTCTCGGCGTATATCTTAGCGCCCGACTTGCCGAAGCTCATAGAGGGCATCCCGCCCTGCGCGCCCATGCGCTTGAGCATCCAGCGGTAGAGAAGGACGCTGCCGCCGTAGATGAGCGCGAGTGGGAGTATCCAGGACAGGAAGAAGTTCAGGAGCGGGGAGTTCTGCGTCGGTATTTCGCGCACGAACTCTATCTCCGGCTCGGCGTCCAGCAGGCGGTTCACAAGCTCGTAGTCCGGGAATATGCCGGTCTTGTAGACCACCTCTCTGCCTTCCCCGTCCTCGGCGAGGAAGACTATCTGCTCCGCCCCGTCCTCATAGGCCACCTGCCGCACGAGGCCGTCCTCCACCATGCCCACAAACTCGTTGTAACCCACCTCGGCCACCTGCCGCTGCATGAGCTGGGGGAAGAGCAGGGCGTTGAGCAGTATCAGCGCGAGCAGGGTTACGGCGTAGTAATAGAATATGTTCCTTCTGGGCTTGCGTTTTTCGTTATTTGGGTCCGCTATCATGTTATCCGCCTTTCCAAGCATTTAATAACTTATTTTAACCCCGCCGCGCCCGTCGTTCCACGGGCAGCATTTGAACAAATGGGGAACTTTTTGTGAACGCCCGGCGTCTAGCTGGTAAATGCGGAAGGGGGAATTAAAGTGAAAAAGTTAGCGCTGCTTCTTGCGATTGCCCTGCTGCTCGCGCTGCCGGGCTGCGGGAGCGAGACCGGCCTGCTTGAGGGCGTGACGGCCTCTGAGAGGGGCGAGGCGGCGGACGCGGCGGAGCTCGCGGCGGACTTCACGATGGAGCTCTTCAACGCGGCCTATGAGGGCGGCGACGCGCTCATTTCGCCGGTGAGCGTCCTCGCGGCGCTCGCTATGGCCGAGGCGGGCGCCGAGGG
>CALWYP010000038.1 GCA_944385795.1 uncultured Oscillospiraceae bacterium
CGACGCGGCCGAGGTCGTCGATGCGGCGAACAATACCGGTGGCTTTCATTTGGGATACCTCCTGCTTTTGTTTCTATGTGCAGGAATTAGTATTAGCGGATTGCAATGGACTATGCGCGAGGAAAAATGTGGGCGTGGGCGCGCTGGTACGCATGTGCGCTTGTTTTGAGTTCGGCTTCAAAGCGCATGCGCAGCTCGGTCTTGTTGACATGGCCTGAAAAAAACCTATAATTGCCTTGGAAGAAGTACCCACGCGAAAAACGCAAAGCCGTTTATGAGCCGCTGAGGCATCATAAACTTGGAGGTAGAGTTATGAACGAGAACGAAGAGAAGCTGGAACTTATCCGAGCCATGACGGCGGTGGAGATAAGGCCGGAGCAGGCTGAGGGGGAGCTGGCGGCGCGCAGCTATGAGAAGCTGCTGGAACAGCGAGAAATATAAGTCCGCGAACCATATAAAGGCGCTGGACATCCGCCAGAGCGCTATGCGCTCGCTGGAGCTGTATCACGACCGGATTGCCAGGCACATATCCAAGCGTTCGCTGCTGCCCAGCGACCGGGACGTGAAAAGCAGCTTGCCGAGCTGCTCGGCGAGCGCGGTGAGGATCGCTCCGACGAATCCCTCGGCAGCTTGACCGAGTACAGCGGCGACTGCGTCCGCCCCTTCGTCGAGCAGCTAAACGAGATAAACCGGGTGTACAACACGCCCATGACGCTGCTGTTCGACCGCGACGCACTGTATTTGAGCTCGGCCACCTGATGTATAGTTCCCGCCCGCCGGAGAGAGCTTCTCCGGCGGGCAATTTGTTCGCCCTCGCGCCCCGCGCGCGGCCGCGGCGCGCCAAAACTGCCAAGGACAAAAACGTCCGGCGGCCTTAGAGGGCCGCCGGACGTTTTTGATATTAAGTAATGGTAAAAAAACTAATCACACATTCATGTAGACGATAGGCTTTATAAGCTCGTCGGTCTTGTTGCGCATCATCTCAAAGCTGTCTTTGCAGCCATCCAGGCCGTAGCACTTATGAGTTAGCATGAGGGAAGGATCGACGCGTCCATACTGGATAAGCCCGAGAAGCCTCTCCGCCCTGCGGCGACCGCCTGGGCAGAGGCCGCCGGCAAGCCTGTGGTGTGCAACAAATCGGCAGAAGTCGGCTGTGTCGATATTCAGCCTCGGCGGAGTATCGGCAGCGACGAGGTCGCCTATGCCGCCTGCCGGGCGCGTGAGCTTATAAGCTATCGGCAGCTGCTCTGTCCCGCCGCCTGCGATGACAGTGCGGTCAACTTTTTTACCGCCGGTCAGATACATGATCTGCTCGTAAATGTCGCCGTCCTTGTAGTTTACGACGTCGCTGGCGCCGTACTGCTTTGCCAGCTCAACGCAGCGGGAGCGGGAGCCAACAGCGATAATTCGCGCGGCGCCCCTCAGCTTGGCTGCAACTATGGCCATGAGGCCGACAGGGCCGGTGCCGATGACAACAACGTTATCTCCGAACTCAACGCCGGCAAGCTCTACGCCATGGAAACCTGTAGTCATCATGTCGCTAACCATCAGGGCGCTCTCAAGAGAGACGCCTTCTGGGATCTTCGCAGTGTTCATCTCAACGTCGTTCACGAGGTAATACTCAGCCATAACGCCGTCCTGGCTGGTGCCGATACGCATGCCCTGGCAGAGCCCGCCGGAGTGCTGATAAGCGCCGTCCTGCACCTCAAGAGTGCGCCAGTTCGGCGTGGTGCAGGGCACAACGACGATGTCCCCAACCTTGTACTCTTTGCAGCCCGCGCCAAGTTTGACTATACGGCCCACGCTCTCATGACCGAGTATCCGGTGGTTACGCGCGTCGTTGTGGCCCTGCTCAAAAGCGATGTGGACGTCAGAAGTACATGGAGCTATGACGACAGGCTCCATCAGGGCTTCAAATTCTCCTGGCTCAGGAATGTCCTTCTCGATAAAACCTACGCTCTCACCGTGGACTATTGTGCCAAAACCCTTCATTTTCATGGGTGCCACCACCTTTTTCTTGGATGGCCCTATGTTAGTTTAAAAAAAGACAATATACAATGTGCCCTGACTAAAACTTCTTGCCAGACTTTTGTGAATCCTCACAAAAGCGGCTAATTTGAGCGTGCCGTGCGCATACCCATGCGGAAAGGAGGAGGTCTCGTACATAGACAGAGTCCGAGAAGTCGTGCCCGCTCTCATCTTGGATGTGATTTATTCGATACAGTAAAGTATTCCGATGTATATTGAGCTTTTCAGCGGCTGCTGCCGAATCAAGCATGCACTCCAGGTAGGTCATTAGCGTCTGATAATAAGAGGTGCCGTTTTGGGCGTCTTCGCGCTTTAACTTTAAAAACAGTTGATGCGAGAAGTTTACAGGCGCAACGTTTTCAATTACATAGTCAAGCATAACATAGGTGCGGACGTCACCGTAGAGCGTTATAGGCCCCGCAAGGTCATTTACATGGCAGCTGTGCGCGCGGCGGGCCTGGAACATATGATGCCGGACGGCATCCAGGGAGTCAAACGGATCGCTCACGCCACAACGCATACCGTAAAAATGAAGGTAGTCTCTCAGCTTCGCAAGGACGTTATCCAGCATGATTTCCGAATTCAGGTTATAAAACAGGACATACCAGTAGCCGTCGATTTCTGCGCTTGCCGTATATTTATACACGGAGTCCAACCTGGAGGTGAAGATGTCTATCATAGATTTGTGCAGGCTTTGATCCGACATGGCGGCCACGGTGAAATAGCCCTGCAGCGCGTGGCCGGAAGCCTCAAGCCATTCCCCGCTGAAGTCTGCTCCCGGATTTTGGCCCAGGAAGACGCGCGAAACCAGGGCGCTCATGATAGTATCGTTATTCGTGCTTATACGGTTATTATTTATGATAAACACCTTGACCACCTGTTCGACGCAGGCGCAGGCATTCTTCAGGTCTTCAACGCTCAGGGAGGGATCTGTGTGATACAGGCTGAGATGTCCGAGAGCCCTGCCGCAGTGCTGCAGCGTAGAGACGCATCGCGGGATGTTGACGTTGCCCCAGTCAACATAGGATATGCCCTCAAAGGTTGCGTCAGGGTATTTATTTTCAAAAATCATTCGGATGTTTTCTTCGGGCACATAACCAAGCCGCTGCTGAGCGTCCCAGTAAATGTCGCCGATATCGCCTTTAGGCCAGGACGCGAGCACCCTATAGCTTGTATCCAGAACGGTAATGCGCTGATTTAAATAGTTGGATGCAGCTGCAATTATAGACTCAAGGGAGTTATCTGCGAGCTTGTCAAGCATAATGGAATACAGCTCAGCACAGTCCATTCTATATACCTCCAGAGATTATTTGCTATACGATTTATACGATAACAAAGTTTTAGTATACTTTCAAGGCCTTAAATGACGTCCGCCTACCATGATTTAATAAAAGAACCGCGCTTGTGAAATTTCACAAAATTGATGCGCTCTCTTTATGAGGGCGCATATGTTATTCTTTTCACATTCATGATAAATTAAGCAGGCGGTTAGGCAAGCAAAATAAGAGAAAGGGGATAATTCATTGGACATCGCCAGCTTGATAGGCTGCTTGTTAGGCTTTTTGGTTATGGGCGTGCTTACATACATCGGATGGAATATACTCATAAGCTCTGTCGCCGGGGCGGCTGTCGTCGTGATCTTTGCCGGTCTCGATCCCGTAAGCTCCTACACCGAGCTGTATTTGGGCGGGATGGGCAGCTTCCTCACGCAGTATTTTGGAATCATGTTCTTCTGCGCGCTCATCGCAATCATATATTCGGAGAGCGGCGCGGGACTTACGATAGCGTTGGGAGTTGCAAAACTCTGCCTGCATGAATCGTATTCTCCCGCGCGCAAGAGGCACATAGTCATAATAGCGCTGATACTTATGGCTGCGCTGCTGGAATTCGCGGGCGTTGGAGCCTCGCAGGTGGTTTTTGTCTTGTATCCCATAGCGCTGTCACTGTTCAAAATGGCTGATATTCCCAAGAAATATATCGTCGCCGGCATACTAGGCGGCGCCCTGGGGTTCGCCAACGGCCTGCCCGGCTCGCCCCAGCCCGGCAACGTAATTCCGATGCAAATTCTAGGCACGTCCAGCTATGCGGCCCTTGTGCCCGGGCTGATTGGCGCCGTCTCTGAAATTATAACCATGTCGGTGCTCGTCAACCTGCAAATAACCCGTGACGTCAAACGCGGGCATCACTTTGAGTACGGGCCGCGCGACACGGAATTTTCTGACGACAAGCCCCGGCCGAGGCTCATTATTACTCTTATACCTATCCTTCTGCTGGTTGTTCTCTTCAACATTGTGAAGATGGATATAAACTTTGCCCTGGCCATAACGTGCATAGCCGCGGTGCTGGCCTTCTATCCATGGCTGCCGGGCAAGGACGCGGACGGCATACTCCGCGGCAAAGACGTAAAGGGCCTGATTTCCCGCGGCTGCACCACTTCGCTCGGGCCGGTTATAAGCATCTGCGCTGTCATAGGCTTTTCTGAAGTCGTACAAAGCACTCCGGCCTTCAATCAGGTTGTAGACGCGATTTCCCACTGGGAAATCAATCCGTATATACTCCTGATAATCACCGTCTCGCTGATGTGCATGCTTTGCGGCGGCTCCGCCACCGGCCAGGCCATAGCCGTGCCGATAATAGCGCCTATCGTCAACAAGATGGGGGTCCCGCTCGCGGCGATCCACCGGGTATCCGCTTACGCGGGCGCCATACTTGACACCATGCCGTACGCTGGCACCGTTGTTATGGCGCACTCGTACTGCGATGTGAAGATAAAGGACGGTTACCCGTCGGTGTTCATGATAACAGTTGTCGCCACGGCAGTAAACGCCTGCTTCACCGCACTCATTTGCGCGCTGTTCCCAGGCTTGGCTGTGTGACATAAATGGAGAGATACAGAATAAGCCAAACGCGAGAAGAAAGGAAGGCAGATCATGGGGAATTATGATGCGCTCTTTACGCCCTTTAAGATAGGGCAGCTGGAGATACGCAACAGGATAGTCATGTGCCCTATGGGCACCAACGCCGCCTATTCCGACGGCACCATTTCAGACAACAAGATCGACTACTACGCACGCAGGGCCCAGGGCGGCGTAGGCATGATAATCGAAGGCTGCCAATTCATCAGCCAGGAGCTGGCCTCCGGCTGCATTGAGGGAGCGCTCGAGGAGAAGTTCTCCGTGCCGCGGCAGTCCGTCCTGGTTGAAGCCGTCCACCGTCACGGCGCAAAGATTTGCGCGCAGCTGAGCTGCGGCGTTGGGCGCAATGCATTCCCGAGCCGTTTCCGCGCCCCCATGAGCGCGTCCGCCATCCCTGCCACGCTTGACCCGAGCATAATCTGCAAGGAAATGGACAAGGACGACATAGCAAGGGTCATGGACTGGTTTACCAACGCTGCGCAAAACGCTACCAAAGCCGGTTTCGACGCGATAGAAATACACGCGCACGCTGGCTACCTTGTCGACCAGTTCCTGTCTGCGTGCTGGAACCACCGCGCCGACGAGTATGGCGGAAGCGTTGAGAACCGCTGCCGTTTCGCCATAGAGGCCGTACAGGCCATCCGCCGCGGCATCCGCGACGACATGCCTATTATCGTGCGCATATCCCTCGACCACCGCTTCCCCGGCGGACGCACCCTTGAGGAGAGCCTGGAGATACTCAAGATTCTCGAGAAAGCCGGAGTGGACGCCTTTGACGTGGACGCCGGCAGCTATGAAACCATCGACTACATTTTCCCTCCCGCGTATCTGGGCGACGCTTGTATGGCTTATGTCGCAGAGGCTGCCCGCAAGGCCGTCAATGTCCCTATCCTCAACGCGGGGAACCACACTCCCGAGACTGCGGTGAAGCTCATTGCCGGCGGCAGCGCTGACTTTGTCATGTTCGGCCGCGGCCTTATCGCCGACCCCGACCTCCCGCGCAAGCTGCGTGAGAACCGCCGCGAGGACGTCAGGCCCTGCATACGTTGCAATGAAGACTGCATAGGCCGCACGGGCGCCGCAAAAATGGCCATGCTCAGCTGCGCCGTGAACACCGAGGCCTGCCAAGAGCGCTGGATGAGCATACCGCGCAGCGAAACCCCGAAGAAGGTGTGCATAATCGGCGCCGGCCCCGCAGGCCTGGAGGCTGCACGCACCGCCGCTATCTCCGGCCACAAAGTAACTGTCTTCGAGGCTGCGGACAAGGTTGGCGGCATGGTTACCGCGGCAGAGACCCCGTCCTTCAAGGGCCAGCTGCGCTCGCTCATAAAGTACTACGAAGTGCAGATGGAAAAGCTAGGCGTCGACCTAAGGCTCAACACCTATGTCCCCGCGGACTCTGAGCTGCTCGACGGCTATGACAGGTATATCGTCGCCGTCGGCACTGAACCCGCCAAACCGCCGATCCCCGGCCTTGACCGCGGCAATGTCATCACGGTCCAGGACGCTCACAGGCATAAGGAGCTGATAAAAGGCAAAAACATCGTCATTTGCGGCGGCGGCCAGTCAGGCTGCGACTGCGCGCTCGAGTTAGCCATTGACTTTGGCCTTACCCCGGTGATAGTCGAAATGGCCGACCGCCTCAGCCCTGACCTCAATATGATGAGCCGCGCGGGCATGATGAGCAAGATCAACGAATACAAGGTCCGCGTTTACACCAGCTGCAAGGTCAAGAGCGTCGAAGAAGACGGCGTGCACGTTGTTGACGGCAACGGCGCCGAAAAGGTTATTCCGGCAGACACTGTTATAAACGCTTTCGGCCTCAAGAAATTGACCGGCTATGCCGAAGCCGTCCGCGACCGCTTTGGCTGGCGCGCGCGCATCATCGGCGACTGCGACAAGGTCGGACGCATAGGCACTGCGGTACGGGGCGGCTACTTTGCCGGGACTACCGTTGACGACTGAGCGGGGGGCCCAAGTATTCGAGCTGAGCGCCGTGTGGCGCGGCTACCGGCGCGTCCTCCGGCCTTGACGCGCGGAGCCGCTTTAAGCCCGGCAGCCCTAAGGCAATATGTAATTTCAGGCGGCCGCACAGGTTCCCTGTAAAATAAAGCACAAAAAGGAGAAGAGGTCATGCAAAATTCAGCGAAAGGTAAGCGGTTTGGCATCATCGCTTTTATAACCGTCTGCCTGATACAGTTCGTGTACACCGGCGTCGTGTACAACCCCCTGAGCGTTTACACTGGCACCATACTCGCGGAGTTCCCCGAGTTCACCCGTTCCCAGTACGCTCTTTGCTTTACGATGATGAGCTTTATCTGCGCCATCGCCAACCTGTTCCTCGGCAAGCTGGTCGCGCTCATAAAGAGCCGGGGCGTCGTTGTCCTGGGCGGCACCCTGCTTGTCATAAGCATGTTTATTTACGCGAACGCCAAATCCCTCGCCATGTTCTACATTGCCGCCCTGATCGTCGGCATTGCCTTTGCCTTTGTAGCTTCCGCTATCGGCGCCACGATTATTAATAAGTGGTTCTTTAAGCACAGCGGAACCTTCGTCGGTATCTCGTTGCTTTTCTCCGGCGTCGGCGGGACCATATTCAGCCCTGTCATCGGTTCCTGGATTGAGAGCGTCGGCTGGCGCCAGTCCTTTGTCATAGTCGGTATAATCGCCGCCGTCTGCACCGCTCTCATAGGCATATTCTTCCGCTCTGACCCTGAGGCTCTCGGCGTGAAGCCCATGTTTTATGAGGAAACGGCAGAAGCCGGTAAGGAGGAAGACGCCGGCAAGAACGAAGCCATTGAGACTGGCATGACTATCAAAGAGGGCGTCCGCACTTTCCGCTTCTGGGCGGTTATACTGGTATACCTCATAGTAGCCATAATCGTGTACTCCATCATGAGCATTATTTCCGTGTATGTTCAGGACCTTGGCTACTCTGCCGCCGAGGCCGGCGCTGCGCTTGCTCCGATGAATATAGTCAACATGTTTATGCCGTTCGTGATCGGTTTCCTGGCCGACCACATGGACACCCGCTGGGTTGTCGTAGGCGGCACGGCGCTCTTCTCTGTGGCGCTGTTCATCCTGCTTACGGGCCCGTCGCTCGCGCTCGTCTACGTCGTCGCAGCGCTAACCGGCATCGGGATGGCCACTGGCAGAAGCACGCTGCCCATGGTTACCCGCCAGCTCTTCGGTACGAAGGACTATGCGAGCTTCATAGGCGTCTTCGTCGGCGTGTTCTCCGGCGGTATTGCCATTGGCAGCTATGTTATAGCCGCCTTCTATGACGCGTTCGGCAACTATGCCAGCGCTATGTACGCGTATATACCCGCCGCGGTTGTGGCGATAGTCCTCACCATTATCGCCTTCAGAGGCAAACGGGCGTAAGCCATAACCATAACAATATAGATTAAGAAAGGAAGCATACGCAATGAAAAAACTTGAAGGTTTCGCTATCGTCACCGGTTCCTCCCGCGGCCTGGGCCGTGAGATGGTGCTTCGCTGCGCCGCGGACGGCCACGACGTGGTTGTAAACTACACTTCTGATAAGAGCAAGGCCGCCGCCGAGGCCGTCGCCGCCGAGGCTCGTGAGAAGTACGGCCGCCGCGCCCTGGTTATAAAGGCCGACGTCAGCAATTATGACGAGTGCAAGGCCATGGTCGAAGAGGCCAGCAAGTATTTTAACGACAGGCTAGCTATCCTGGTCGCTAATGCCGGCATAAAGAACCTGCTCGACTTCGACGAGCTTACTCATGAGGATTATGAGCGCGTAATCAAGGTCAACCTCATGGGCGTCATGCACATGGTTCACTGCGCTATCCCCTATATGAAGGACGGCAAGGGCGCGTCCATCATCATGCTCAGCTCCATCGCCGGCCAGATGGGCGCAGCTAAGCGCGTCGATTACTCCACCACTAAGAGCGCCATGTACGGGTTCATGAAGGCCCTCTGCAGGGAGCTCGGCGACTATCTCATTCGAATCAACTGCATCGCTCCGGGTATGATCATGACCGACATGCTGCGCAACAACGACCCCGAGATCCTCAAGGCCAATACCGCTGCCCAGTGCCTGCACTTCATAGCCGAGCCGGTCGAGATCGCCGATGCCATGAGCTACCTGAACCACGCCCAGTATGTAGACGGCCAGGTCCTGGCGGTCAACGGCGGCTGGTATATGTAAGCTATAGAAGCATAATAGAGAGGCTGCTATGAGAGAAAGCAAACCTATACTTTTCCAGAAAGGGCATATTGGCCGCATGGAGACGAAAAACCGCATAGTCATGGCGCCGATGGGCACCACGGCTGACGGCGACGGCGGCTACTCTGCCAGGACGATACGTTATTTTGCAGAGCGCGCAAAGGGCGGCACCGGCCTTATAATAACCGGCCGCAACGCCTCCGTGCTTGAGTTTGAAGGTTACTCCTGCTCAGCTCTCAGCAATTACCATCATGTCAACCGCCTTGCGGCGCTGGCCGATACCGTACATGCTTACGGCTGCAAGCTGTGCGTCCAGATAGGCCCGGGCCTGGGCAGGATAATGTATACCTCTGCGACAACGCCTCCTTATTCCTGCAGCCCGATCCCGGCGTTCTGGTTCCCCAACATGACCTGCAAGGAGCTCAGCGTTGAAGATATAGCTTTTATAACCGACAAGGTTGGCTATTCTGCGAAGCTGGCCAAAGACGCCGGCGCCGACGCCATAGAGATGCACGCCTACGGCAGCTACCTTGCCGACCAGTTCCTCACTGAAGCCTTTAACCATCGTACCGATAAGTACGGAGGAAGCCTTGAAAACCGCGTCCGCTTCCTTGGCGAGTGCATCCAAGCGGTCCAGCGCTACTGCGGGGAGGACTTCCCGCAGATAGTCAAGTTCACTCCAGTTCACTGCCTGGATATACCCGGCTATCGCAAGCTCGAAGAGGGCGTCGAAATCGCCAAGCTGCTCGAGAAATGGGGCGCTCACGCTCTGCATGTAGATACCGGCTGCTATGAGGTCTGGTATCGCCAGATACCTACCGTCTATCAGGACGAAGGCTGCCAGCTCTTTGCCGCCGAGGCGGTTAAGAAGGCTGTCAGCATTCCGGTTATAACCCAGGGAAAGCTACACCGCCCTGCGTTAGCCGAAAAGGTCCTGGAGGAGGGGAAGGCCGACTTCATAGCTCTCGGACATCAGCATATTGCTGACCCGCACTATGCTGAAAAGGTCAAGGAACATCGTGAAGGCGATATCCGTCCCTGCATTGGCTGCAACGAATGCCTGAGGCTCGGGCACCTTGGCCGCAACTACTCCTGCTCCGTCAACCCCGTTGCTCACCACGAGGACGATTTTCCGCTTACCCCAGACACAAAGGGCCTCAGAGTGCTTATCATAGGCGGCGGCCCGGGCGGCATGGTGGCTGCTTTGACCGCAAACTCGCGCGGCATGAAGGCTGAGATATGGGAAAAAACCGGCGAACTCGGCGGCCAGCTGCTCGCCGCCGGCGCGCCGCCCTTCAAGCGCGATGTGCGCAATTACGTCGAATACCTCAAGCGTCAGCTCAAGAAAGCCGGTATTCCTGTCAGGTTCAACTGCGAGCCCACCGCTCAAGAGATCGCTTTCGCCGGCTTCGACAGGGTCATCCTTGCCACAGGAGCAGTCGCCAACACGCCGGCTATCGCCGGTTCTGAAAATGCGGTCGAGGCTATTCCCGTGCTTAGGCAGCAGTGTGATATTGGCGGCGAATGCGTCATTATAGGCGGCGGCGTCGTGGGCGTCGAGACGGCGCTCTTCCTTGACTCGCTTGGCAAGAAGGTAACGCTTACCGTGCGCAGCAAGCTCAAGTATGCCGACGAATCCGTGAACAACGTTCAGTGCATGAACGATATGTTGAAGGAGTCCAACGTCACTGTCATGGAAGGCGCGGCGCCGGTTGAGATTAAAGACGGCAGCGTGGTTTTTGACTGCGGCGGGAAACGGGTAGAGCTCAAAAGCGATACGACTGTGCTCGCTACCGGCTATCACCCCGAGCGCGCCCTCGAAGAAGAACTCGATGGGCTTGGGATCGAATACGACGTGGTTGGAAACGCCGTGAAGCCGCGTAAACTTATTAACGCCACCAATGAAGCCTATCTGGCCGTGTGGCGTATGTGAAACAGCGATACATTATGAAACGCAGGACAGCCGCCCAATTTTAATTGGGCGGCTGTCCGAATATGGAGGCAAAATGGTTGCGCACGACGCTTTTTCTTTTTAACTTTTAATTATACTTAGCCTGCATCTGTTTAATCACCGCCCCGTCCGTCATTCCGCGCCGCGCCGCCGTGCCCCCGCTGCGGAGCTTGCGGTACTGTCCTCCGGATGGCGTTCGGCATACAGCCTCAGCAATTCCCGCTGGCGCTTTGCGGCGATGGCCGCGTTGTGCCATTTACCGTAGTTGTACTCCTCAAGGCAGGGCTCCGCCGCGGTTTCCTGTATTCTTCTGGATGCAATAACGTATTCAAGCCGCTTTTCATCCGCGTTGCCAAGCTCTTCTTCGCACGACAGATATAGCTCCAGCTGTTCGCTTACGTCATACTCGTAGGAGAAATCCCGGAGCCGGCGGAGCAGCATCGCGGCCGCCTTTTCCAGAGCCTCGCGCGACAATTCCGCGTCCGGGATATTCCGCGCCAGGGCGCGGTACAGCCTGGCTTTCGCGCAGATTTCGCTCTCGTCCAGCCAGGCGTAGGCGAGCGTGCGCTCGCTCTCATCACAGGCCGCCATATCCGCGCCCAGGCGTCCCAGGCACCAGTTTTTGAGCTCTTCGAGGTGTTCCCGTCCCTCTTCCGGCCCGTTCCGCAGGCGGAAGCTCAGGGACGAGAGCATATAGGCGAGCTGCACGGCGCGCCGTCCGGGCTCGAGGGAGCCGAGCAGGCCGCGTATCCCGCCGTTATCCATGCGCCCGCCGGCGGCGAGGCTGAAGAGCCATCTCGAGCCGAGCAGCCGGACGAAGACGGACTCCGCGCGGGAGGCGGACGCATATAGCGCTTCGTCGAAATCCGAGAAAAGCATGGCCGCGGCGAGGATGTCGAACATGAGCGGGGAGCGGATTTCATCCAGCAATTTGACGAAGCCCTCGGGATCGAGCGAGAGCATCAGCCGGTAGCCGGAGCTCAACCACGCGCCGCCGGGATAGCAGACGTGCCCGGCGTAGTCGTAAAGGAGACGGAAACCAATCACGGAGGGCTTGGCCTCGCCTTTGAGCAGCTTGCGAAGCTCGAACGTGTCTGAATTCAGCCCCCCGTCCGCGAAGCCTATGCCGGCCTCGCGCGCCCTGGCAATCTCAGCGAACCCGGCGGCGATTTCCCCTGCCGGCACGAGGCCGTTTCCGCGGACCGCCTCTTCAAAAACGCCGTGAAGGGTGCAGATCATCTCCGAAGCGAACTCGGCCAGGGCGCGGCAGGCGGCGCCCTTGTCCCCGTCCCAGTGGCTCAGGATTATGGCGACGGCGCCCTCCAGCTCCGTTTCGCCGACGTCCAGCCGCCCGTTTTCACCGTAATAAGCGGAGAGCCAGCCGGATTCCCTCAATACGCCGCGCTCGGGCTCAGGGCGCGGCGCTTCCGCGGCGGAGTCGTACAGCACCTCGCAGGTGATCTGGCCGGGCTTTTTCGACCCTGGTTTAGCGCCGCCGCAGAGACCGCGCAGGTAATCCAATACCTCAAGGCAGACCTCGCGCCCGAGCGGGGCCATGGTGAATGGCTGCCTCGCGCCCATCGAATTGAGGGAGTTGCTCATGAGGAAGCCGTCGGCGGAGCCGTCCTTGAAGCGGCGTATGAGGAAGCGGTCGTGAAAAACCTGCGCGTTCCCCCGCCTGAGGTCGCGTATCCTGAGGTTCTTATGAAGGATGGCGGCGTTGCCGGCGGTGAAACGCCTGACGCCCTCCCTTATCTTCTCGTATTCCACGCTGGAGCCGGTGTCCGGGTCCATGCCGCCGAGGCTGGAGAGTATCTCGAGCCGTATCTCCGGATGTTCTATGCGGCTGAGCAGCTTGATCGCGGACTCGGCGGAGAAGTACGGGTCGGCGATTATAACCTTGCTTACGGAGCCGAGGTCTATGTACTCCTTTACCTTCAGGAAGCTGTCGATCTCGCCTCCAACGCCGCCGCCGGGAACAAAAGCGCCGCGGCTTTCGCCGTCTCTATAGGGCCGCGTGAGCGCGTCTCCCGCGCGCATGGCCGCGTCTATTTCGCCCAGCGCGGGGCTTCTTATTTCGCTCCTGACGCCGCTGTGGGCGCGGCTCACGCTTTCGACGCTGCGCTTTATCTCGTCCGCCATGCCGGGGGCGGACTTGCGGAGCTTTTTAGTCCAGGGGTCGGAAAGCCCGAGGCCGGGCTCCATAAGGCTGCCGTTGAGGCTGATGGACATCACCATGGTCATATCGTATCTGTACACCAGCTCCGAGCTCTCCGCGTCCCAGATTTGGACGGAAATGCGGCTCATTGGCTCCGCGGCGGTGAAGCGCGCCGACCCTTCCTCCGGCATGAGCAGCTTGCAGCGGTTTATTATAACGCGGCCGCAGTGCTCGGCGAGGCAGTTCACGATAAGCGGGCGCGGGCAGGGGGCGAGGCGCTTTACCTCGGCCGTTTTCAGCGGCCGCCGGTTGTCGACTTCAACGGCGAAGCCATCCGGCATCGCCAGCGGCTCAAAGCTCTCGAAGTTGCCCAGCCTGTGGCCGTCCTTGAGCAAATCGACGCCGCTCTCCTCTCTGACCCAGCCGAAGAGGGCGCGCGCGCCGCGGTACCTTGCGGCTTCGCCGCCGCAGTCCAGGCTGCTTAGGACCTCGTTGAAAAGGCTGTTCTTGTCCAGGCTCCAGAGCTCCCTGAGCCTTGAACAGCGTTCGAGCGGCCCGCTCTCGCCGGACAGGCTGCCGGCGGAGAAAACCTCCATGCGCGGCGTGAGGCGCGGCGAAGGCAGAGAGATTTTGCCGCAGCTTATGCGCCCCGGTTCGGTGAGGGCTTTCTCAAAAGCGCCGGCCTCGGCGGCGGACATGATCGCCCGGCATACCGCCCTTCCGTGGTCTGTGTCGCAGCGCCAGCGCATAGGTTCCCGCCCCGTCCGGGCGCTGAAGCCGTATATGAGCAGATATTCCGCGCCGGCCTTGTGCAGCAGCAGCTTTATGAACCTGTTCGTTCCGTCCAAAAACATCCCCTCCAATTTGAGCGCTCGCTTTTTATACAGCATAGCAAAAAACCGCGGCCCGGGCAAGCGTGCCGCCGGGGCGCGGGGTATGTTCACGGCGGTTTGCCATGCCGGCGGCCTTTGGGTAAAATGACGGCAATACCCGCAAGGCATATGCATAAAACTTTGTTCGCGGAATTAATATTATACAGCTTTAACGCGGGCGCGGGCCGCCGCGCCGGGGGAGCCAGGCCCGAATTTTCCGGGCGGCATGTGTGGGCGTGAAGCGGGACAGAAAAAACTTTTTCCGGCAGATTTCGCCTCATTTCCCTTTTCTTCGCCGCTTTTGTACATTTTAACGGATGAATTAGTTTTACATAACTGAACAGAAGCAACGTTATGGGATTATTTAAGGCGTACATATTCCAGCAGAAAGAAATAATGGAATTAAAAAGCAATTCTTCTTCGTCAATACAATGAAATTTGTTTACCATGTGGTATAATGTTGAAATTAATCCCCTTGTGATGATATAATTTGTACAAGTCCTCGTGATTTCGAGGGCTGAATTTATATTTACAGGGAGGAAGAGAGGATGAAGAAAGCGGCTTTCACGGCGCTGGTTATTGTGATTATGGCGGCGCTTCTGGGCGCTGCCCCGGGTAAGTTTGCGGATATAATATGCGACCCACCCAAAGGGACCAAGGCCGACATCAATTTTATATTTGTCGATGAAACAGGCAACGAAATCTATTCGGAGCTCAAGGAAGGCGTGGGCGCGTGGAACGCAAATATAAATATTAAAGTGAACTCGGGCGAAATTGAAGACGTCGTCCCGACGGTCGGCCGCTTCAACAGCAGCAGCATCGACGGCGCGGAAGCCGTGCTCAGCTTCTCATGCCCGAACGGAAGCACGGAGACAATATGGATAACGGTCAGCGGGGCGGAGCTCGAAGAAGAGGGACTGCCGCTGGCCGTTTCTGTTTCAGAGGCCAGAAAGATGCTGCAGGCCGCGGGCGTGGAGGCCGCGGACGCTCAGATAGAGTCCGTGAGCATGAGCTCCGGGCTGGGCGAAACGGAGTTCGTAAAGAGCGGGGAGAATTTCATAGCCGAAATCGGCAAAGCCTTCAACGAGAGCACGACTTTTGAACTCAATATTGCCTATTCCTCGGCCGTAAGGGGGCAAATTACAATACCTTCGGGGAACGTGTCCGTCCTCACAGCGTTCAGCGGCTGGGAGCTGTTTTCCGCGAAAGAGGTATACGTCGTGAAGTTCGTGGACAGCGTGAGCGTGATCGAAACCAGGTACGTCGAAGAGGGCAGCGTGCTCGGCCCGCTGCCGGAATATGAGGCCGAGGGCTTCTCCGGCTGGACCTGTTCGGGCGAGGCTGTGGGCTCCTGGACCGAGGTAGGCTCAAACATGACCATCGAGGCCGGCTTCAGCGAAGAGGCGGACTCGGAGCTCGTATACATCTCCAACGACGACGGGGAATTCGTCTCGATGCTCGAGTCCGAGTTCGGCCCCATAGACGACTACAGCTTCCGGGCGCGCCTGGAGGGCCGCTTCGAACACGGCAACGAGAACTACTATAAGAACGGCTGGGAAGACGACGGAACGGTCTATATTGTCTATAATTGCGACGCAAACGAGGGCGACAGGGATAAGTACGAAAATAAGTATGTTTCGTATAGAGATTTTACGGCTCTGAGAATATATGCAGAGGCAAACGGACAGGAAATAAGTAAAGTGTTGAGCGAAGACGAGCTCTATGTGGACTACAGCGGGGGCGTATGGCAGATCGCGCTCAAGCCGCGCGCCTTTACCCAGCTGGACACCAGCACGGGCTGGGCCTATATGGACGGGCGGGGCGAGCGGCTGTTCGCGCCCGAGGAGAATATAACGAGGGGAGAGGCCTGCGCGATCTTCTTCCGCTGCCTGACGGCGGAGAGCCGCGCCGCGCTGACCCAGCGCGAGCAGTTCGGCGACGTGGACGTGAACGACTGGTTCTACGACGCGGTCACCAAGCTCGCGGCTGCCGGCGCGATAGACGGCTGGAACGGCATGTTCGCGCCGGACACGGACATCACGCGCGCGGAGTTCACCGCCCTCGCCGTGCGGACGGCCAACATCCAGCCGATCTCCGGGACATATTTCGCCGACGCGGCGGGGCATTGGGCCGAGGGCGAGATTAACGCGGCGGCGCGGCTGGGCATAATCGGCGGCTATCCCGACGGGAGCTTCCGCCCGGACGCCCGTATAACCCGCGCCGAGGCCGTCACCATCCTCAACGGCATACTCGGCCGCGAGGGCTCGGTGCCCGGCTGGGCGGCCGCGTGGGACGACGTGCTGCCCGGGGCCTGGTACTTCGCCGACGTGGCCCTCGCCACAACGGGGGAAATGCGCGAGTGAGGCCCGGGTTTTGCCGCGCGGGAATAAATCCGCCCCGGGACGCGGCCTGCGTCCCGGGGCGGAGGTGTTTATCTAGGTTTCTTTGCCCGCGCCGGCGCGCCGGCGAGACGGGCGGCGGCGGCCAGCGGCCGGCCGTTGGCCAGCTCCGCGAGGGCGGCGAAAAGCCCGCCCCTTATGCCGCCGTTTATCTGCATGGTGCGCAGGGGCGCGCCGGCGGACGAGGCCAGCATCATACGGTAGCGCGGGTCGCCCCTGTCCCAGCCGAAGCCGCGGGCTATCCAGGCCTCTATGCCGAAATACGCGAGGCGCATGAGGGCCGAGGAGGCGCGCATCTCCATCACGGAGCTGTCCAGGGAGTACCCGCCCTTCGCCGGGGCGGGGGCGGTATGCGCGCGGCCCAGCATGGCCTCCCACTGGCCGCGCGGCGGCGCGCCCGCGGGCCGCTCGTACCAGCTCCCCGGCTGCCAGGCGGGGACGGGCAGCTCCTCGCCGGCGACGTCTATGCTCCCGCGCAGGCGCAGGTCGTCCGAGCCACCGCCTATGAGCACGGAGTAGGCCCCGGCGGGCACGCGCCAGCCGTCCTGCCAGACGGCGAAGCTCCGCGGCGTGAGCGTGAAGTTTATCTCCGCGCTCTCGCCGGGACGGAGGAAGACCTTCCTGAAGCCGCGCAGCTCCTTCGCCGGGCGGTGTACGCCGCCATGTGGCGGGGCTATATAGAGCTGGACGGCCTCCGCGCCCGGGACCGCCCCCGTGTTCTTCAGGGAAAACGAGACGGACATGCCCTCTATCCTCAGGCCCGAGTACTCAAACCTGGTGTAGGACAGCCCGTGGCCGAAGGCCCAGCGGGGCCTGACACCGGCCTTGTCGTAGTACCTGTAGCCGACGTAGACGCCCTCGCGGTATTCGCAGTCGCGCCCGGAGGCGAAGCAAGCGCTGCTGGCGCAGTCTCCGTACCTGAAGGGCCAGCTCTCGGCGAGCTTGCCCGAGGGGTTGACGCGGCCGTAGAGCAGGTCGGCGGCCGCCGAGCCGCCCGCCTGGCCGGGCAGGCCCATATAGAGCACGGCGTTGACCCTGTCCGCCCAGGGGCACTCCACGGGCCCGCCGCAGCTCAGCACCACGACGGTGTTGGGATTCGCCGCCGCGGCGGCCTCTATGAGCCTGAGCTGGCCCTCGGGCATGGACATGCCGTCGCGGTCGAAGCCCTCGCTCTCGTACTTCGCGGGCAGCCCGGCGAACACCACGGCGGCGTCCGCGTCCCTCGCGGCGAAGACGGCCTCGTTCAGCATGGCCGGGGCCGTGGAGCCGTCGCCCGCGCAGCCCTGCGCGAAGGCCGCGCCCGGCATGGCGTCCAGCGCGCTGGTCAGGCGCGTGGGGTTTATGTGGCTGGAGCCGGAGCCCTGGTATCGCGGCTCCCTGGCCATGTCGCCGATGAGCGCCACCTTCCAGCCGGGGTCAAGGGGCAGGGCGCCTTTGTTTTGCAGCAGCACCGCGCCCTCCGCGGCGGCGCGGCGCGCGAGGGCGTCGTGCTTATCGAAGCCGGGCCCGCCCTCGGGCGCCCTGCGGGCCGCGCCTATGAACTCCAGCACGCGGCGGGCGCACTTGTCCAGCTCCCCGGCGTCCAGGGCGCCGGAGAGCGCCGCCCGCCTGACGTCCTTGAACATATAGCGGCTGCCCCCGGGCATATTGAGGTCGCAGCCGGCGCGGAAGCCCTCGACGCGGTCGTGCATCGCGCCCCAGTCGGTGACGACAAGGCCGCCGAAGCCCCACTCGTCCCGGAGTATGCCCGTGAGCAGGCGCTTGTTGTCGCTGCAATACACGCCGTTTAGCTTGTTGTAGGCGCACATGACGGCGGCCGGCGCCGCCTCTTTGACGGCGGCCTCGAAGCCGGCGAGGTAAATCTCGCGCAGGGTGCGCTCGTCCATGACGCTGTCGGAGCTGAAACGCGAGGCCTCGCGGTTGTTGGCGGCGAAGTGCTTTATGCACGCGCCCGTGCCGTTGGCCTGGAGCCCCTTTATGTGCGCGGCGGCGAGCCCTCCCGTGAGGAAGGGGTCCTCGGAGAAGTACTCGAAATTGCGCCCGCACAGGGGGTTGCGCTTTATGTTCGCGGCCGGGCCGAGGACGAGCGCCACGCCCAGGGCGCGGGCCTCCTCGCCTATGGCCGCGCCGACCTCGCGGACTAGGGCCTCGTCCCAGGAGCCGGCCAGCGTGACGGCGGCCGGGAAGCAGGTGGACGGGGCCGAGCGGTTGACGCCGAGCATGTCCATGTCCTCCGTATCCTGCTTCCGGAGCCCGTGCGGGCCGTCGCACATGAATACGGAGGGTATACCGTACCTGGCGAAGCCCCGCGTCTGCCAGAAGTCCGCGCCCTCGCAGAGCGCTATCTTGTCGTCCAGGGACATGGCCCTCAGCACGGCTCCGGCGTCCATTCCCGTCCCTCCTTCCTGATAAAAATAACGATGATACAAACGCTCCCGGGCCGCCGCGCGCCCGGATAAAAGCCAAGGCCCGGGGCGCGCGCCGCCGGGCCTTCCCGTCCCCGGCTCAGCCCCAGAGGGCGGTGAGCATGGGGATTATCTGTTTCTTGCGGCTCATGACGCCCTTCAGGAAGAGGTAGTGGTCCTTGGGCTCCTTGCTGAAGGCCTGGCGTATGGTGTCGTCGCTGCCGACGTAGAAGATGTGGGAGCCCTCCTGCAATACGTCTGTTATCATCAGCATGACGAGGTCGTATTCCTGCTTGTCCTTGAGCTTGTTCATAAGCGTGAGGAACTCGTCGCGCCGGCCGAGCAGGTGGTCTGCGTCCACGCAGGTGATCTGGCTCACGCCAATATTCTGCTCGGCGATGTGGAACTGCTTGTAGTCGGAGCGGAAGAGCTCCTCGGCGCTCTTGCCGTCCATGCTGCCGGCGGCGTAGAGCTCGCGGCCGATCTCGTCTATGGTCACCCCGGCTATGCGGGCCAGGCGCTCCGCCATGGCGACGTCGCGCTTCGTGCAGGTGGGCGACTTGAACATGACGGTGTCGGAGAGGATGGCCCCGGCCATGAGCCCGGCTATCTTGGGCGCGGGCATGATGCCGCGCTCCTGGTACATCGCCGTGAGGATGGTGTTCGTGCTGCCCACGGGCTCGTTGCGCACGCGGATAGGCGCCGTGGTCTG
The DNA here is from genome assembly GCA_944385795.1 of uncultured Oscillospiraceae bacterium. Taxonomy (GTDB): domain Bacteria; phylum Bacillota; class Clostridia; order Oscillospirales; family Oscillospiraceae; genus Scatomorpha. The sequence goes on from CALWYP010000038.1 coordinate 19,636, forward strand.
TATATCGGCCAGGCGGTGGTGGTCGATTATCTCGAGTATTTCCACCTGGTCTAGGGCGGGGACGCTCTGGGCGGCCTCGTTGTGGTCTACCAGCACCACCTGCTTCCTGCGCGGGCGCAGCAGGTGGAAGCGGCTTATCGTGCCTACGACCTTCCCGGCGGAGTTTAGCACGGGATAGGAGCGGTAGCGGCTCTTGAGCATGATCTCACGCACGTCGTCGATGTAGTCGGAGAGGTGGAAGGCCACTATGTCCTTCTTCATGACTATGCGCTCGACGGGCAGGGCCTGGTAGATTATGCGCGAGACGCGCCTCGCGGAGAGCGGGGTGGAGATGACGCAGATGCCGCTGCCGGCCTCGGCCCATTCCTTGCGCATGTTGGCGCGGCATATTATGAGGCAGCGCACGCCGCTGGCTATGGCCTTTTCGATTATCTCCGGCTGGTCGCCGCATATGAGGACGGTGTCGGGCCTGACCAGCGCCGGGTCCTCAAAGTTCTGGGGCAGGGCTATGTACAGCTCCCCGGAGATGTCCGTCGCCGCGCAGTTGAGCTCGTTGACAAGCGTGCCCTCCAGCACGCTGAGCAGGTTGAAGAGCGGGACGTTTTCAACGCGGTTCTGCATGATGGTCTGCATGTCGTAGCTGGCTATGTCCCCGGCTGAAAGCATACCGAAAAGCGTGCCGTCGTCGTTGACGATGGGCACGACGCTGACCTCGTTGTCGCGCATGGTGCGCCAGGCGAGGTCGAGCGGGACCGTGCGGTCCAGCGCCGGGGTGTGGTCGTAGTCGAGGTCGGCCACCTGCGTGCGCAGGTTCTTGACCAGCGGCGGGGCGTCCGCGCCGAAGCGCTTTAGGAGCCTCGCCGTCTCGTCGTTGACCGAGCCGAGCCTTATCGCCTTGTATGAACGGTCGCCCATCGCGTTTTGCAGGTTGGCGTAAGCGATGGCGGCGACTATGGAGTCCGTATCCGGGTTGCGGTGTCCGGTGACGTAGATGTCGCCCATATGTTGCACCTCTTTGTGGATATAAGTTACGCGCGCCGCGCGGAGCGCCCGCGGCCGGCGCGCAGCCCTGAGGCCACTTAATTATAACAGCCCGATGCGGATTTGTATAGTGAAAAAACATCCTATTTTGGCCTGGAAATCGTTAAATTTCGCACTAACTTTGCGCAATTAACCCTTAACCGGACGGCAAGGGCCCGCGGCATCGGCCGCGGGCCCCGGGGTTGGCGTATCCTGTAGGCGCCTTTTACAGGCTGTCGCCGAAATCGGCGCGGAACTTGGCGGCGAGCTTTTCCTCCCAATCGCTGGTGGGCTCGAGCCGGCCGAAGAAGAAGCGCAGGCTGCTCGGCTCCTCGACCCAGCGCAGGCCGCCGACGAGCTCGCGGTTCTCGAACAGCCAGCTTATGCGGTCTACCGCGTAGAGCACCTGGCTCATTGTGAAGACGCGCCTGGGCATGGCGAGGCGCAGGAGCTCCACGTCGGCGATGGGCTCCGTGCCGTCGGGCTCGCGCTGCTCGCTGAGCGTGCCGCGCTCCATGCCGCGGATGCCGCCGGCGATGTACACGGCCGCGGCCAGGGCGCCGGCGGGGTACTCGTGGTCGTCGATATGCGGCAGGAACTCGCGCGCGTTGAGGTGGCAGCCCAGGCCGCCGGCGGGCGTCACGACCGGCACGCCGTGTTTTTGCGGCTCGCGGGTCATGAAGTCGATGAAGATCGGGCCCTGGCTTATGACGTCCTCGTCCATGGTCTCGTCGAGGCCGACGGTGATGGCCTCCATCTCGCGCACGCTCATGCCGCCGTAGGTGAGGAAGCCCTCGTACATGGGCACCAGCTCGCGCATGGCCTCGAAGTGCTTTTTGTCGTGTATCGCGATGCAGCCGCCGCGGGCGAAGCCGAACTTGCGCGCGGAGAAGTAGATGATGTCGAACTCGTCGGCCACGGCGCGGGTTATCTCGCGTATGCTCATGCCCTTGCAGGCTTCCTCGCGGGTCTTTATGAAGTAGAGGTTGTCCTGCAGCAGGCTCGCGTCGAGGACGGTCATGATACCGTTCTCGCGGCAGATCCCGCAGACGTCGCGCATGTTCTGAAGGCTGAGCGGCTGGCCGCCAATGAGGTTCGTGCCGGCCTCGATACGGAGGAAGGGTATGTGCTCCACGCCGGTGTCGGCGATGAATTTCCTGAGCTTGCCGAGGTCTATGTCGCCCTTGAAGGGGTCGTCGCTCGTGGTCTTTATGCCCTCGTCCTTGACGAGCTCGGCCACGCTGGCGCCGAGGCGGGTGATATGCGCCTTGGTCGTGGTGAAGTGGAAGTTCATAGGCACCACGTCGCCGGGCTTCACAAAGGCGACGGCCAGGATGTTCTCGCAGGCGCGGCCCTGGTGGGCGGGGAGGAGGAAGTCGGTGCCGAAGAGCTCGTGCACCTTCGCCTCGAGCCGGTCGAAGCTGGCGCTGCCGGCGTAGCTGTCGTCGCATATCAGCATGGCGGCGGTTTGTCGGTCGCTCATGCCGTTTACGCCGGAATCGGTGAGCATGTCGAGGAAGATGTCCTTGTTCTTGAGCAGGAAGGTGTTGTTCCCAGCCTCCGTGATGGCCTCGAGGCGGCGCTCGACGCTCTGTAGGTTGAGCTTCTGGACCATGCGCACCTTGTGCAGCTCGAGGGGGATGTCCATACCCGTGAAGAACTTGATGTTTGCCATGATTTTTAGCTCCTTCTTTTTTAGTCTTGGAGGAGCCGTTTGGCGGCGGTCCCACCGGGTTTTGAGGAAAAGAAAAACGCCCTTCCTCTCAATAGAGGACGAGCGCCAAATCCCGTGTTACCACCTCAGTTCGCCGTCACCTCACGATAACGGCCTTTTCGAGTGCGTCGGCAAAAGCCGAGATACTCTATCTCTGTAACGGGAGAAGCCCGGCCCGGCCTACCGGCGCTGACGCGCTTTCGTGGAGCGGCTCGTGCGTGTATTCCCGGGGCGGTCCTGATGCCTCGCAGCAACCGGCACTTCTCTGAAGGTCCCGTTACCCGGTACTATTCCGCAGTCACAGCCGTTGGCCTGTGTGAACTTGCTTTGAATTATAATCTCGCCGCTTTAAATTGTCAACTGGGAAAATAGTGAATTGTGGGCAGAGAAAGGGAGGGAGATTTGTGGATTGTCACAGCCCGCCCTCCGTCAGCTCGGCCAGCAGGCCGGCGAGGCCCTCGCTCAAATCGTCCCAGGTGGCGCGGAAATCCCCCGTGTACCAGGGGTCGGCCACCTGCTGCCCGGAGCGGCCGCAGTGGTCGAGCAGTAGGGAGATCTTCCCCTCCGGGTCCCCGCCGGAGAGGCGGCGCAGGTTGCGCAGGTTCTCGTTGTCCATGCAGATTATAAGGTCATATTGGTCATACTCCGCGCGCGCCATGCGGTGCGCCGCGTGCCCCGCGCAGCCTATCCCGTGCGCGGCGAGCTCCCGCCGGGCGGGCGGGTAGACGGGGTTGCCGAGCTCCTCCGAGCTGGTGGCCGCCGAGCGTATGTAGAACCTCCCGCCGGCGCCGGCCTTTTTGACCATGTCCTTGAACATAAATTCCGCCATAGGCGAGCGGCAGATGTTGCCGTGGCAGACGAATAAAACTTTTATCATCTGTTTAGCTCTCCTGACTCTGCTGAATTATACTTAAATATGCCGTGTTTTGCTCAATAGGCGAAGGCAGGGCTGGCGCTGTGCCGTGTCCATAGACGGACGCTCCGCCGCGGCCAAGTTCCGCGGCGCCGATAACAGGCCCCGGGGCGGAGGCCTTTACTTTTTGGGGTAGTGTATCACCATCACGGCGCGAGTTAGGGCGTCGGAGGCGCTGCGGTATGTATGCGGCTGATCCCCGCGGTAGTGTATGGCCGAGCCTCGAGGAACCGTATAGCGTTCGCGCCCCGCGCTCCCGAGGGTTATCTCTAGCGCGCCCTGATACACAAGCACGAACTCCTCCGTGCCATCGGCGTGGGCGCTGCTGTCCGAAACCGAGCCGGGGTCGAGCTCAAGATCGAGCATCTCAAAGTCCCGCCCGGGCCGAACCTTAAATATGGGATAGAGCCTGAAATGCCCCCTGTCGTTGAGCAGCGGGGTCATATCTGCCTCATTTACTATAGTGATGCCCTGCTCGCTGCGCTCCATGAGCGATGTAAAGGACACGTTGAGCCCGGTTGCGATTTTCCAGAGCGTTGAAATGGTTGGGCTGGATTCCCCGCGCTCTATCTGCCCGAGCATGCTTTTGCTTACCCCGGTGCGCTCGGAAACCTCGCCAAGGCTCAGCTGCGCCTGCGCGCGCAGGGCGCGAAGGTTTTCGGCAATAACGCGGTTCATATCCGTGGCTTCTTCTATATTGGGCATGCGATGACTCCCTCCTCGACGTACGCTATAGCGTCTGATACATTTATACCACCCGCCGCTGGAAAGTACAACAAAATTTTTTGCTCATGCGCTAAAAATGTGCCTGTCATCTGTTGACAATGAAAATGAAATGTGTTATCTTTAACGCACAGATGAGTGCGTTATAACGCATTACAAGCGCAGGATTACATTCAGCTTTAAAGAAAGGATGACAGGCATGATCACTGAGCGTATCGAGAAGATCCGTCAGAACTATGTTAACGCGAAGCCGCAGATATCCTATGAGCGCGCGCTTATATGGACCGAGTCCTATAAGAGCACCGAGGGCAAGCCGGCTTGTATACGCGCCGCCAAGGCCTTCTATGACTGCTGCGACCGCCTGGGAGTGCACATTTTCGAGGGCGAGCTGGTTGTCGGCGCAATCGGCGAATTCCGCAAATGCGGCATACTTACGCCTGAGTTCTCCTGGATGTGGGTTGACCGCGAGATGGACAATTTTGCGACCAGGCCGCAGGATCCGTACGTCATGACGGATGAGCAGCGTGCCTTCGTCCGCGAAAACATTTTCCCCTACTGGAAGGGCAAGAGCCTTGAGGAGGCCTTCCTCGCCCGCCTGCCCGAGGATACGCGGCGCGTCGGAGTCGACACCGGCGTCATAGACAGCGACTCCAAGTGGAGGCAGGCCGTGGGCGAAATAACGCCTGACTACCAGGACGTCCTCTTCAAGAAGGGCTTCGGCGGGATTATGCGCGAGGCCGAGGAGCACATCGCCGCCCTCGACATTTCCAAGCCCGAGGACGAGGATAAGCGCGACTTCTACGAATCCGTGATCTGGGCCTGCCGCGGTATCATCCGTATTGCCGGGCGCTATGCCGACGAGGCCGAGCGCCTGGCCTCCGAAGAGGCCGACGCTGTGCGCGCCGGCGAGCTGCGCACCATAGCCGCGGTCTGCCGCGCCGTGCCGGCCAACCCGCCGCGCAGCTTCCGCGAAGCCATCCAGTTCGTGTGGTTCACCCAGCTCGGCGGCATACTGTCCGAGAACCCGCTCGCGCTTAACCCCGGCCGCTTTGACCAGTATATGGACCCCTACTACGAGGCGGACCTTGCCGCCGGCAGCATCACCGCCGACGAGGCCCAGGAGCTTATCGACGCCCTCTGGCTCAAGTACTCCGAATGGGTCTGGACCATTTCCGCCAACACCGCCGACTATTTCGCGGGCTACAACCAGTTCCAGAACCTGACCGTCGGCGGCAAGACGCGCGACGGCAAGGACGGAACCAACGCCGTCACCTATATGGCCCTCAAGGCGACCGAGGAGGTCAAAACTCATCAGCCGGGCCTTTCCGTGCGCGTCCACGCCGACTGCCCGAGGGATTTCCTCGACGCCGTTACTCATCTTGTCAGCAAGGGCACCGGCTTCCCGGCCATCCACAGCGACAGCGTCGGCTACCAGATGCTGCTCAACCTCGGATATTCCCCCGACGACGCCCGCGACTGGAGCAACTGCGGCTGCGTGGTGCCCCACTCGCGCAAGACCGGCGAGTGGACCAGCGCCGCCAATCTCAATTTCGGCTCCGCGCTGGAGTACGCCCTCAACGAGGGCCGCTCGCTCATGACCGGCGAGCTGATGGGCCTTGAGACGCCTCCCGCCGCCGAATACGCCGGCTTTGAGGCCGTCAAGCAGGCTTTCTACAGCCAGTTTGACAACCTCTGCCGCCACGCGGTCATCTCCCTCGTGACCGCCCAGAGGGTCCACCGCGAGATGGTCCCCCGCCCCTTCCTCTCCGCCTGCAACGAGCACTGCATGGAGAGCGGCACCGACCTGAGCCACGGCGGCGCCAAGTATAACATCGGGCCCGTCATCACCGGCATCGGCCTGGCTGTTGTCGCCAATTCCCTCGCCGCCATAAAGAAGCTGGTCTTCGAGGACAAGGCTTGCAGCATGGCGGAGCTCGTCGCCGCCCTGCGCGCCAACTGGGAGGGCTATGACGAGCTGCGCGCTCTGGCGCAGGCCTGCCCGAAGTACGGCAACGACGACGACTACGTCGACTCCATAGCGCAGGAGGTCTCCAACCACTATTACCATGAGGTGCACCAGTACAAGGACATCTTTGGCAACCCCTTCACCACCGCCTTCATGGGTATCTCCAACTACATCCCCATGGGCCGCGTGCTCGGCGCCACTCCCGACGGGCGCAAGAACGGCGAGCCCTCCAGCGAGGGCGTGAGCCCCTTCGTCGGCACGGATAAGTCCACCCCGCTCGCCGCCATGCGCTCCACCGCCAAGATGAACCAGGAAATCCACTCCGGCGGCACGCTGCTGAATCTCAGGCTTAACCCAGAGCTCGTGGCCACCAAGCGCGGCCAATCCAACCTCGGCGCGATGATTCAGACGCTCTTCTCCCTCGGCGGCTTCCATGTGCAGTTCAACTGCATTTCCTCCGACATACTGCGCGACGCGCAGAAGCACCCCGAGAACTATCGGGACCTCCTCGTGCGCGTGGCCGGCTATTCGACCCAGTTCGTAAACCTGTCCAGGTCCATGCAGGACGCCATCATCGCGCGTACCGAGCACAGCGGCTTCTGATAAACTAAAACGCGGGCGGCCGCAGGCTTTTGCGGCCGCCTTTAATTAAAATTTGGAGGAAAGAGCTATGGGCGGATATATTATGCAGCTTCAGGACTTTTCGGTCAACGACGGCGAGGGCATACGCACGATCGTCTTTATGGCCGGCTGCCCCCTGCGCTGCGCGTGGTGCTCCAACCCCGAAGGCCAGACCCTGCGCAATCCCATGACACGATGGGCAGAGGCCGGGGAGATAATCGGACACATAAGGCACCAGGAGATATTTTACCGCAGTTCCGGCGGCGGGGTGACATTCTCCGGCGGCGAAGCCACGGCCCAGCCGGACTTCCTCGCGGAGCTTGTGAACGAGCTCTACGACGAGGGCTTCAACCTCGCCATTGAGACCTGCGGCTTTTTCGACTTTGAAAGGATCAGGCCCTTGCTGATGAAGATGGAGCGTATCTTCATGGACCTCAAGTGCCTGGACGCCGGACGCCACCGCGCCTTCACCGGCGCGGATAACGGCCTTATACTCGAGAACCTGTCCAGGACAGCCGCGCTCGGCGTGCCTATGACCATACGGATCCCCACCATCCTCGGAGTTAACGCCGCGGACGACGACATGGCTGCGGCCTTCGACTTCATTGCCGGCTCCTGCCGCGGCGCCAGCCTCGAGCTGCTGCCTTATCACAGGTACGGCGAGGCAAAATACGCCCAGCTCGGCCTCGAAGCCCCCGGCAGCGAGTTCGGCACCCCGGCTCCCGAGCAGATCGAGCGCTGGCTTGGCATGGCCCGTGAACGGGGGATTGAGACCGTGTCCTTCAAATGAATATGGATACCAGCAACACGAGGAGTGGCTTTATGCGGATGGCCGTCGTCCTGCCTAAGACGCAGGTGGAAATTTATTACCAGAGGTTTACCGCCGTATTTGAAAATGAATTCAGTGAAATAGAAGTTGAATACATATTTTACAAGGATTATAAGGAGGCCCCGGGCCTGATAAAAGACAGGCAGCGGGACTTTGACGCGATTATTTTCGCGGGGTCGGCGTCGTATTTCTACACCGAGAGCCAGCTCAAGCAGGAGACAATCTGGCTGTATCTCCCGCGCGAGGGCAGCGCCATCTATCGCGCGCTGCTGCTCGCCTACCGGCGGGGCTGGGACATAACCAGGCTGAGCTTTGACACCTATGAGCCTGACATGCTCAGGGAGGCTTATGAGGAGCTGGGTTACGACGCGGCGAGCTTAAATATACACCTGTGCAAGGGAAACCTGCGCAGCCCCGATTATAACCGCTTCGTGCTGGACTTCCACCAGGGCCTGCTGTCCAGCGGCCGCGTCAGCGGCTGCATAACGCGGCTGACCACCGTGGCCAATATGATGGAGACTCAGGGGATACCCTATATCTTCGCGCATCCCACCATCGACACCGTGCGCGAGCAGGTTTCCTTCGCCCAGAAGCTGGCCGTGGCAAGGCGCGACTGCTGGGGGCAAATTGCCGTGCTGCTGGTGAACGTAGCTATGCCCCTCGACTACTCCGTGCTTGTCTCGGCGGACTACTCCATTGAAATGGACCGCCTGCGCATGGCGAACCATGTACACCGTTTTGCAAACCTTATCCGCGGCATGGCGATGGAACAGGGCACGAGCGCGTACGTCATAGTGTCCACGATGGACCTGCTTGAGGCGCAGACAGAGGTTTACAGGAGCCTGCCGCTTATAGACTGGCTGGAAAAGGAGTGCCCCTACACCATTTCCGTAGGGATAGGCTGCGGCGAGTCGGTGTACGAAGCGCACCGCATGGCGGCGCTGGCCCTGCGCAAGTGCACGCAGAGGAAAAGGAGCTCCGCTTATGTCCAATTCCCGGACGGCACGGGGCTCTTCATACGCCGCGGCGGATCGGTCACCGCGGAACGCAGCGCCATGGACGAATGGCAGGAAACCGCGGTCGCCAGCGGTCTGAGCGTCAGTACAATCTACCGTCTTGCGGAACTAATAAACAGAAAACAGACCGATACCATGACCGCGCAGGAGATAGCCGACGGCCTGCACATCAACCGCCGCAGCGCCGACCGCCTGATAGAAAAGCTGGAGTCGGCCGGCCGGGCGTCCGTCACCGGACGCGAGCTCTCCGGGAAGAAGGGCCGGCCGGCGCGTATAGTCCAACTGTTCCTAAAGCTCTGAATACCTTCCAACAAATCCCGCCGGGGCACACGCGCCGGCGGGATTTTTTCGTCGTATTAAACAAGAACCATGTGGATGAATTGACAAAATTCCCAAATAATTTTTGGACTAATTATGGGCCTATTTCGGCATCGGCCCGTGCGTTATTTTGTTCTCAAAGAAGAGCGCCGTTTGCACAAAGCCGGCTGCGTTCTCAGGCGGGCGATAGTGCGCCAAGCTCAAAGGGGGAGCCAAAATGTCACAAGATCAGTTCCAGACTGTAATAAACAGCCCGTGGATGTGGCTGGCCTGCGGCGTAATGGTGCTTATAGTCATAGCGCAGTCGGTCGTATATCTAAGAGGGGCGCTGAGGGAAGCGGACCGCCTTGGCATAGAAGCCAAAAGGCGGCATGGCGCAATACGCTCCGCCTGCATAAGCGCGGTGGGCCCGTCGCTTTCCCCGGTCATAATCGCGCTGAGCATGATTACGATAATCGGCGCGCCGAACACCTGGCTGTATCTCAACAACGTTGGCGCGGCCCGCACGGAGCTCGCAACGGTGGCCATAGGGGCGGAATTTGCCGGCGTGTTTGAGCTTGGCGACAACATCGGCATGAGCGCGCTCAGCTGCGCCATGTGGGCCTGCGCGCTAAACGGCGTGGGCTGGATGATAGTGGTATTCTTCCTCAACCACCGTATGCAGCGGATTTCCGACGCGCTGTACGCAAAATTCGACCGGGCGCTAGTGAGCGCGCTCATGGGCGCGGCGGTTACCAGCCTCTTCTGTTATCTGCTGGGCAACCAGCTCGTAAGCGGGAACTGGAGGCACTATCTTGCGGCGGCGATATCCGGCGGCTGTATGCTGCTGCTTGGATACATATGCAAAGGGCACGGCGTGCTGCAGGAAATTTCACTTGGCGTCTCAATGCTGGCAGGTATGCTGCTCACGCAGCTTGTGGCGTAAGCCAATATTAAGCCTGAAAAAGAGGAGGAGAAAAAATGGACTTCCAAGAAATCATCAACAGTCCGATATTGTGGGTCCTGTCAGGCCTTATGGTAGTGGCCAGCGTGGTGCAGGCAATAGTGTTCCTGCGCGGGTCGCTCAAAGAGGCCAACAAGCTCGGAATCGACGCGTCGCGCCGCAAGGCGAGCATACGAAGCGCGTGCATAACCTCGCTGGGCCCCTCCCTGGCGCCGGTAGTCAGCGTGCTCGCGCTCATGGCCGTTATCGGCGGGCCGACCACCTGGATGCGCCTGTGCGACGTCGGCGCCGCGCGTACCGAGCTCGGCGTCGTCTCGCTCATGGCTAACCTCACGGGGGCCGAGGTCGGCGGCGAGAGCTTCGGCATCCAGAGCTTCGCCTACTCGCTCTGGGGCATGGCGCTCAACAACTTCGGCTGGCTGGCCATAGTGTTCTTCCTCGTCCACCGCATGGACAAGGTCGTCGTCTGGATGGACAAGAAGTACGACCCCAAGTGGATAAAGGTTCTTATGGGCGCGGCCACCATGAGCATGTTCGCCTACCTGCTGAGCAATCAGCTCTACAAGTTTAACTGGAACAACTGGGCCGCGGCGGCCATCAGCGGCGCTTCAATGCTGATCATAGGCTCCGCGTTCAAAAAGCACCAGAGGCTGCAGGAGCTGGCACTCGGCCTCTCGCTAATCATCGGTATGCTGGCCACCCAGGCCATATTTGGCTGAACGCCCGGATAAGGAGGCAGTAAAATGTCATACAATTCTTCCGTCATCCGCAACGGCCGCATAACCATGGGCCTTGCGATTATAGCGAACTTCATCCCCGCCATCTATGTCGGCTTCGCCTACGACGTTATGCCGCCCATCGGCGTGCTGTTCCAGATTTGGGGCGTCGTCGCGGCGAGCTACGGCATCACCTGGATAATCCAGCCCATAGCCTATTATCCCACGATGGGCACCGCCGGCTCCTATATCGGCTGGCTGGCCGGCAGCTGCGGCGACATACGCATGCCCGCCGCCGCAATGGCCCAGAAGGTGGCCCGCGTTGAGGCCGGCACGCACGAGGGCGACGTTATAGGCACTATCGGCGTGGCCTGCTCCGTGCTCGTATCCGCATCTATGGTCACCCTCTTCGTACTTATCGGCACCCAGGTCATCCCCCTGCTGCCCGAGTTCATCACCGAGTCCTTCAGCTACATACTGCCCGCGCTCTTCGGCGCCATCTTTGTCGACAACGCCCGCAAGAACCTCAAGGCCGGTATACTCACCCTGGTCTGCGGCATGCTTATCCTCCACTTCGGCACCATGATAGGCATCAACAGCGGAATCCTGACCCTGCTCATCGTCGTGCTGGGCATACTCATCACCCGCGTCTTCTTCGTCGCCGACAAGAAAAAGGCCGCCAAGGAATAAGGAGGACATGGATATATGGAAGCTATACTCAAAAAACAGCTGGAAGACTACATAGATTCCCACCGCCAGGAAATGCTCGACCTCTGGCGCGACGTAGTCAACCTCGAGGGAAACAGCGACGATCTGGCCGGCCTGCGGCTGGTCGTCGACAGGTTCAAGGCCGAATTTGAGGCCGCCGGAATGACCTGCCAGCTCCTACCCATGGGCGATAAGACCCAGGATTACCTTGTTGGCACGCTTGGCAGCGACAGGCCCGGCAAGGCCGTGCTCTTCAGCGGGCACTACGACACTATTCTCCCGCGCGGCAAATACGGGCCCTCCCCCTTCAGGATCGAAAATGGCCACGCCCGCGGCCCGGGCGTGCTGGACATGAAGGGCGGCATAGTGATAGCCCTCTACGTCATCCGCGCCCTTAACGCCATTGGCTGGGCCGAGCGTCCGCTCAAGATATGCTTTGTCTCCGACGAGGAGAGCTGCCACGAGCACAACGACAAGGCCGGGGAAACCCTCATGCGCGAGGCGGAGGGCTGCCTTTGCGCCTTCAACATGGAGACCGGCCGCATAAACAACGACATCTGCATCGGCCGCAGCGCGCGCGTAGGCTTTGACGTCGCTATCGACGGCGTCGCCGCACACGCCGGCAACGACTTCGCCTCCGGCCGCAGCGCCATCGCCGAAATGTGCCGCAAGGTGCTCGAGCTTGAGGCCCTTACCAACCTCGAAAAGGGCAGCACGGTAAACTGCGGCGTCATCCGCGGCGGCACGGTGGCCAACGCTATCCCCGGCCACTGCGAACTGAACGTGGACATGCGCTTCCTCAGCCAGGCCGAGCTCACCAAGACCGTCGAGGCCGCGAAAGCCATCTGCGAGAAAACCTGGATAGACGGCACGCACACCACCTATTCTTACCGCGTGGCCATGCCCGCCTTCGAAACCATCCCCGGCGTCATGGAACTGTACGAGCTCACCCGCAGCGCCAGCGAAGCCTACGGTTACGGCAGCCCCGGCAAGATAGTGCTCGGCGGCGTGTCCGACGCCAGCTACCTCACCATGGCCGGCGTTCCCACGCTCTGCTCCTGCGGCGTGCGCGGCGAAAATAACCACACCGACGAAGAGTACGGCCTTGTGGAATCCCTCTACGAGCGCGCCAAGCTGCTCACCGCCGTCGTGCTCCATCTTGACGAGTTCAAGTATTGATTATTAAGGAGAAATCAATGAAAGTAACCCACACCACCCACGCGCCGGCGGCCATAGGGCCATATTCGCAGGCCGTTTCCGCCAACGGTTTTCTCTTCACCTCCGGCCAGATCGGCCTTATCCCCGAAAGCGGCAAGCCCGCCGGGACGACCGTTGCAATCCAGGCCGACCAGTGCTGCCAGAACATAAAGGCTATACTCGAGGCCAACGGCCTCGACTTCAACAGGGTAGTAAAAACGACCTGTTTCCTCGCCGATATAGCCGATTTCGCGGCCTTTAACGAGGTGTACGCGAGGTACTTCACCGGCAAGCCCGCGCGCAGCTGCTTTGCCGTGAAGGATTTGCCCGGCAGCATGCTCTGCGAGATAGAAGTCATAGCCGCGCTGTAAACTGGGGGAGCGATATGGATAATATTGTAGAAATCCGCTGGCACGGCCGCGGCGGGCAGGGCGCGAAAACCGCCGCCCTGCTGCTCGCCGACGCCGCCTTCAACACCGGCAAGTATGTCCAGGGCTTCCCTGAGTACGGCCCCGAGCGCATGGGCGCGCCCATAACGGCGTATAACCGTATAAGCTCCGAGCGCAGCACCGTACACTCGAACATCTACTGCCCGGACTACGTCGTCGTCGTCGACGAGACGCTCATCAGCTCCGTAGACGTGACCGCCGGCCTCAAGCCTGAGGGCGCGATAGTCATAAACTCCGGCAAAGCGCCCGAAGAGCTGCGCCCAATGCTCAAGGGCTATACCGGCAAGGTCTGCACGATCGACGCCGGCAGGATCTCCGAGGAGGAACTTGGCAGGAACTTCCCCAACACGCCCATGCTCGCCGCCATAGTCAATGTGACCGGGATTATAGACGAGGACGAGTTCGTGAAGGATATGGAGGGCTCGTTCAGGCACAAGTTTGCAAGCAAGCCCCAGGTCATAGAGGGCAACATGCGCGCGCTCAAGCGCGCGCTCAAGGAGGTGCGCATAGGATGAGCCATCTGGCCAAAGACATGACCGATAAGGTCACATGGAAGGAAATAACCCCGGGCTGCAACATTTACGAGGGAGGCACCTCCGCCGTCGTAGAGACCGGCGACTGGCGCACCATGCGCCCCGTAATAGACTGGGACAAGTGCAAGCAGTGCCTGCTGTGCGTTCCGGTGTGCCCGGATATGTCCATACCGGTTGATGGCGACGGGAAGCGCGGGGATTTTAACCTCTTCTTCTGCAAGGGCTGCGGCATCTGCGCGAACGCCTGCCCGTTCGGCGCTATCAGCATGGTCAAAGAGCAAAAGTGAGGGGGTGGAGAAATGAGCATTCGTGAGAGACTTTCCGGCAACGAGGCAGTTGCCTACGCAATGAAGCAGATAAACCCCGACGTCATGGGCGCGTACCCCATAACGCCGAGCACGGAGATACCTCAGTATTTCTCCGCCTATGTGGATAACGGCGAAGTGGACACCGAGTTCATCGCCGTCGAGAGCGAGCACAGCGCCATGTCCACCTGCATCGGCGCCGAGGCCGCCGGCTGCCGCGCCATAAGCGCCACCAGCTCCTGCGGGCTTTGCTACATGACCGAGATGCTGTACGTCGCGGCGAGCGACCGCCTGCCCATCACCCTCGCGGTGAGCTGCCGCGCGCTCAGCGGCCCCATCAACATCAACAACGACCACTCCGACGCCATGGGCGTGCGCGACACCGGCTGGCTCATGCTCTTTGCCGAGACCAACCAGGAGGCCTACGACAACTACCTCCAGGCCATGCGCATAGCGGAGGCCGTGAGCCTGCCCATAATGATCTGCCAGGACGGCTTTATCACCTCCCACGCCATCGAGAACATCGAGCTCGTCGAGACGGACAAGGTCAGGGCCTTCGTCGGCGAGTACAAGCCCGCCCACTACCTGCTCAACAAGGACGAGCCCATGGCCGTCGGCGCTTACGCCACCCCGGTGTACTACATGGAGGCCAAGCGCCAGCAGGCCCAGGCCATGATGGACGCCAAGGACGTCATCCGCAAGGTCGGCGCCGAGTTCGCCGAGATGACCGGGCGCAGCTACGGCCTCATAGAGAAATACATGATGGACGACGCAGAAATCGCCATCGTCATCATGGGCTCCTCCGCCGGCACCGCCAAGGAGGCCATAAAGCAGCTTCGTGCCAGGGGAGTGAAGGCCGGCCTCGTCAAGGTCAGATCCTTCCGTCCCTTCCCGAGCGAGGACATAGCCGAGGCGCTCTCCGGCGTCAAGGCCTTCGCCGTCATGGACAAGGACGACAGCTTCAACGCCCACTGCGGCCCCATGTACGCGGAGGTTACCTCGTCGCTCTACGCCGCCGGCGTCAGCGGCCCGAAGGGCGTCAGCTACATATACGGCCTCGGCGGCCGCGACGTGCGCGTCGAGAGCATTGAGCGCGTTTTCAACGAGCTGGAGGATATCGCCGCGACGGGCAATGCGGGCGAGACCTACCGCTACCTCGAAGTGCGCGAATAAGGAGGCCGAGAACTATGGCTTACAATCTGAAAGAGAACGTTATGCGCGAAGACCGCCTCTCCGGCGGGCACAGGATGTGCGCCGGCTGCGGCTCGCCCATCGCCGTGCGCACCGTGCTGCGAGCCCTCGACCCCGGCGACAAGGCCGTAGTCTGCTCGGCCACGAGCTGCCTCGAGGTTTCCACCTTCATGTACCCCTACACCGCGTGGAAGGACAGCTTCATCCACAACGCCTTTGAGAACGCGGGCGCGACCATGTCCGGCGTCGAGACCGCTTACCGCGCGATGAAAAAGCGCGGCAAGATAGACGAGACATGGAAGTTCATCGCCTTCGGCGGCGACGGCGGCACCTACGACATCGGTTTCCAGAGCCTCTCAGGCGCAATGGAGCGCGGCCACGACATGGTCTACGTCTGCTACGATAACGAGGCGTACATGAACACCGGCATACAGCGCTCTTCCTCCACGCCGCATTTCGCCGATACAACCACGACCCCCGTCGGCAAGGTGATCCCCGGCAAAATGCAGCAGAAGAAGAACCTCACGAAGATAATGGTCGCCCACAACATCCCCTACGTCGCTCAGACGACCTTCATAGGTAACTTCAAGGACATCTCGGAAAAGGCGCACAAAGCCATCTACACCCCGGGCGCGGCGTTCCTGAACGTCATGGCCCCCTGCCCTCGCGGCTGGCGATACGCCACCGAGAAGCTCATGGAGATAACCAAGCTCGCCGTCGAGACCTGCGTCTGGCCGCTCTACGAGGTTGTTGGGGGTAAATACGTCCTCAATTACGAGCCCAAGAACAAGCTGCCCGTCGAGGCCTACCTCAAGCCGCAGGGCCGCTTCGCGCATATGTTCAAGCCCGGAAACGAGTGGATGATTGAGGAAATGCAGAAGGAAGTCGACCGCAACTGGGAAGAGCTCCTCAGGCTGTGCAGCATGTAAGCTCAAAGCCGCGCTTATCCGCCCTGCCGGCAAACAACAGGCAGCCTGAAGCGGCTTAGAAGAGCTAAACAAAACCATATAATATTGAAGTTGAAATTATTCAATCAGCCGAAAGGGCTTGCCGCCTGTCATTCACAGGCGGCAAGCCCTTTGGCTTTGCCCTGACTATGCGGATATTGCGGCGAAGTCAGCTCGCAGCGCCGGGTGGCGCCGCGGGCGCGCGTTATTTCACTTCCGGCATTTTTATAATCCGCTTCACGTCGCCGGGGGCGAGCTTTATTACGCGGCGGTCGTAGGTTATAAGGCCGTTGAGCTCGGTTTCGACGTCCGTGAGCTGGGTGTAGACGGCGGCGGCGAGGCCCTTCATGCACGCGGGGCGGATCTGCCCGTCGTAGAGCAGGGTGAGGGCGCGGCGGAACTTGTCCTGGCTCTGGAATTTCTTATAGCCGAAGGGCTTGTCCGTGACGCTGTGCCCGGCTATGGGCAGGGCGTAGCCGCCGAACTCGCTGAGCGCGACGCAGCGGCCGGCCTTGTCGGGCCTGTATTTATAGTCGTCAAAATAGAGGTGTATGCTCCTGAGCTCGCCCGTGCCCTGGTCGTGCCAGCCGCTGGCCCTGTCTATGATCCGCGTGGGGTCGATTTCCGCCACGGCCCCGGCCAGGGCGTCGGAATCGAACTGCCCCCAGCCCTCGTTGAAGAGCACCCACATGACTATGCAGGGGGAGTTGTAGAGGCAGGAGACCATGTCGAGCAGCTCCTCGCGGAACTCGTCCCGGCCGGCCCCGTCGCGCCGCGCGAACTTGGCGTAATTGCCGTCCCGGCTGTGCGCGCCGGTGAGCAGGGGGGCGCTTACGGTGAGGGCGGAGTAGTTCCCGCCGCCGTTGGGCATGTCCTGCCAGACCAGCATGCCCAGCCTGTCGCAGTGGTAGTACCAGCGGGCGCTCTCCACCTTGACGTGCTTGCGCAGGGTGTTGAAGCCCATGGCCTTTGCCGCGGCGATGTCGAAGGCCAGGGCCTCGTCGCTGGGCGCGGTGTACAGCCCGTCGGGCCACCAGCCTTGGTCCAGCAGCCCGTTCATGAAATAGGGCTTGCCGTTGAGCAGCAGGCGCTTAACCCCGGAGCGGTCCTCGCCCACGCCCACGCTGCGCAGGGCGAAGTAGCTCTCCACCCGGTCGGCGCCGAGCGCGAGCTCCAGCTTGTACAGGTAGGGGTCCTCGGGCGTCCAGGGATGCGCTTCCTCGAGCTTCAGCACGGCCGCCTCCCCGGCGCTGAAGTCGTAGGCCGCGCCGCCGTTTATCACCGCGCGCACACGGCCCTCGCCGCCGCAGGTGAGCTCCACGGAGCCGTCTTCAAGGCGCGGCGTTATGAACAGCGAATCAATGTAATTCTCCGGCACGCTCTCAAGCCATACGGTCTGCCATATGCCGCTCACGGGCCCGTACCATATCCCGCCGGGCTTGAGCTTCTGCTTGCCCCGGGTGTGGTAGGTCCTGTCCGTCCCGTCCGTCACGCGCACCACGAGCTCGTTCACGCCCTCGCCCAGCAGCTCCGTCACGTCCGCGGAGAAGGGGAGATAGCCGCCCGTGTGTACGCAGACGTCCTCGCCGTTGAGCCAGACGCGCGCGCACTGGTCCACCGCGCCGAAATGCAGCAGCACCCGGCCTATGTTGAAGCCCTCGGGCAGTTCAAAGCCGCGCCTGTACCAGAGGTATTCTCCGGGCAGCAGCGCCCGGCCCACGCCCGAAAGGGCGCTCTCAGGCGGGAAGGGCACGCAGATCTCGCCGCCGTATTCCGCCGGGGCGGAATTCGACGCGGTAAAGGCGCAGTCCCACAGCCCGTTGAGGCTCATCCAGCGCTCGCGCCGGAGCTGGGGGCGTGGATATTCGGGCAGCGGGTTCTCGCGCTCAAGCGCTTCGCCCCATTTGGTCAGCAGCATACCGGCGCCTCCTTAACTTCAGTCTTCTATATATTCTACACTAACTTCGCCCTCTTGCAAAGACGGAAATGCCGCCTCGTCACTATGCACAATGCGATAGTTAATTAACAAGCAGCTTTCGACGCGAAAACTGTAAAATTGTTAACACAATGACAGATAAATAGCATAGATTAACATTTATTATGCACTTGTCAATCATTTCGCAATATTGTCAAGAAATAATCTTGGAAAAATGGTGTATTTGCTTCATAATGTCTGGACACAAAATGACAAACGTGATACTATATTATGGCTGTAAGATCTATGAGAGGTGATGCTCATGCCCTATAAGTACTATGGCGGTGTTCACCCGGACTACGCTAAGACCGCTGCGAAGACACCCGTGCGGCCTATAGCCCCGCCGAAGCAGGTCGTCATACCGATGGTACAGCACATCGGCGCGCCTGACCATCCCACAGTTAAGGTGGGGGATACCGTGACAGTGGGACAGGTGATCGGCACGAACGACGCCCCGGTTTCCGCCCCGATACACGCGACGGTCTCCGGCACGGTCGTGGCTGTCGAGCCCAGGCGGCACATGCTGGGCGACATGGTTATGTCCGTCGTGATCGACAACGACTTCAAGGACACGCCCTGCGAAGATATGAAGCCCCTCACAGGGGACGAGCTCGAGGATCCCGAGGCCATAATCAGGCGCATCCGTGAGGCCGGCGTCGTCGGCATGGGCGGGGCGATGTTCCCGACCGCGTTCAAAATCCAGGGCGCCGCCGGCAAGGTGGACACGCTTATCATCAACGGCGCCGAGTGCGAGCCCTATCTCTGCGGCGACCACCGCACTATGCTCGAGCACCCCGAGGAGCTGCTCAAGGGCATAGAGCTTGTGCGCATAGCCCACGGGCTGGACAAGTGCTACTACGGCATCGAGAAGAACAAGCAGGACGCCATAGACCTGCTCACGGGCCTCGACCCGGCCAAGTACGGCGTGGAGATAGTCCCCGAGGCGGTCAAGTACCCCCAGGGCGCCGAGAAAATGCAGGTCAAGGCCAACACCAACCGCGAGGTCAAGCCCGGCGGGCTGCCGAGCGGCGTCGGCGCGAACGTCGTCTCCACCTACACGGCCTACACGGTTTACCGCGCCTGCTACGAGGGCGTCCCCTCCATTGAGCGCGTGGTCACCGTCGCGGGCGACTGCGTCAGCGAGGCGCAGAACCTGCTCGTGCGCTTCGGCACCCCGCTGGAGCACATCTTCGCCGAGGCGGGCGCGGATATGGACCGCGTCGAGCGCATCTGCATGGGCGGACCCATGATGGGCATCTGCGTGGCCGACCCCTCCGCCGGCTCCGTCAAGGGCGCGAGCGGCCTGCTGCTCTTCAGCCGCGACATGAACCGGGAGAGCGAGACGCCGACCTGCATCCGCTGCGGCAACTGCGTCGCGCACTGCCCCATGAAGCTCGAACCCATTTACATGTATATGTATGTGAACCAGGGCGACATAAGGAAGATGGAGGAGTACCACGTCATGGACTGCTTTGAATGTGGCTCCTGCTCCTACGGCTGCCCCGGCCGCCTGTCCCTGACGCACACCTTCAAGGTCGGCCAGGCCATGATAACCGCCCACCGCGCCGAGGAGCGCGCCAAGGCGGAGGCCGCGAAGATCAACGCCGCCGCTGCCGCCAAGGCGCAGGACGGCGGAAAGGAGGCCCGCGCGTAATGGAAGAGAAGAGGCTCTTTAAAGTTACATCCAACCCCATACTCAGGACGCCGCGTGACACCTCCAGGATAATGCTCGACGTCATTATCGGCCTTGTCCCCGCCCTGGCCGTGGGCATCTGGCAGTTCGGCGTGAACGCCGCCGTGCTGCTCGCCGTCAACATAGCCGCCTGCGTGTTCTTCGAGTGGATATACCGCAAGCTCATGAAGAAGAACTGCGCCGTGGGCGACCTCTCCGCCGTCGTCACCGGCATACTGCTCACCTGCGTCATGCCGTCCAACGCCCCCTGGTGGGTCGGCCTCATAGGCTGCTTCTTCGGGATAGTGGTAGTCAAGCAGCTCTACGGCGGCATAGGCAAGAACTTCCTGAACCCCGCCCTGGCGGCCCGCGCCTTCCTCTCGGCCGCCTACGCCGTGTTCATGACGAGCTGGGCCGTCCCCGCCGCGATGAGCGGCTTTGTGGACGCCGCCACCATGGCCACCCCGCTCTCCTACCTGCACAACGGCGACGCCCTGCCCGAGTACTTCACCTACGCCAACATGTTCCTCGGCGGCATCCCGGGCAGCATAGGCGAGACGAGCGCCCTCGCCATCCTCATCGGCGGCGCGTGGCTGCTCCTCCGCAAAGTCATAAACTGGCGCATCCCCGTGAGCTTCATCGGCTCCGTCGCCGTTCTGACCCTTATCTTCGGCTGCGAGGGCTACGGCAATGTTGAGTGGATGCTCTACAACGTCCTCTCCGGCGGCCTCATGCTCGGCGCCTTCTTCATGGCGACCGACTACTCCACCAGCCCCGTCAACCTCAAGGGCCAGCTGCTCTACGGCGTGGGCTGCGGCGCGATAACCGTGCTGATACGCTACTTCGGCTCCTATCCCGAGGGCGTCAGCTACGCCATCCTCATCATGAACTGCTGCACCTGGGCCATAGACCGCGCGCTCAGGCCGCGCCAGTTCGGCGTCACCGCCGAGGATGTCAAGGCCAGGAAGGCCGCGGCCAAGGAGGCCAAGAAAAATGCGAAGGAGGGCGCTGCGTAATGACCGAAACCGCTAAGAAGCGCGGCATGAACCCCATCGTCCGTCTCGCGCTGATACTTTTCGCCGTGTCCGCCATAACGAGCGGCGTGCTCGGCGTCGTAAACGGCTTTACCGCCGACAGGATAGCCGAGCAGCAAAGGCTCAAGACCGAAGCCGCCTATAACGCCGTGCTGCCCAGCGAGAGCGGCTATACCGAGGCCGCCTTCGACGCCGAGGCCTTCCCGACCGTCAACACCGTTTCCGCCGCCGGCAACGCCGGCTGGGTCGTCGAGCTCACCTTCTCCGGCGCCCAGAGCTCCATAACCGCCGCCTTCGGCGTGAGCGCAGAGGACTACACGATAACCGGCGCGAGCGTGATCGACCACGCCGAGACGAGCGGGCTTGGCGCCAAGATAACCGAGCCCGATTTCCTCGGCTCTTTCACCGGCCAGTCCGAGGGCATGGCCGTCACCAAGGACGGCGGCACGGTGGACTCCATCACCGCCGCGACCATATCCTCCAGGGCCATGGCCAACGCGGCCAACACCGCCATCGCCGTCTGCGAGTCGCTGGGTTAAAGGAGGGGCGCTAAATGAGTATAAAGCAACAGTTCAAGGAAGGCCTCATCACCAGTAACCCCGTCCTGGTGCAGCGTATCGGCATGTGCTCCACAATGGCCATCACGACCACGCTGTTCAACGGCATAGGCATGGGCCTGTCCGTCCTCATCATCCTCACCTGCTGCAACGTGGCCATCTCCGCGCTGCGCAAGGCCATCCCGAACGACATCCGCCTGGCCATCTTCGTCGTGGTCATCGCCGGCTTCGTCACCATAGTCGACCTGCTGCTGCAGGCCTTCATACCCGCGCTGAGCGCCTCGCTCGGCGTCTTCATCCCGCTTATCGTCGTCAACTGCATCATCATCGGCCGCGCGGAGGCCTTCTGCCAGCACGAGCCCGTCGGCCCCAGCTTCTGGGACGGTATCTTCCAGGGCTTCGGCTACACCGTCGTCCTCGTTTGCATGTGCCTCATCCGCGAGCTGCTCGGCTCCGGCACCTTCGGCACGGGCATTTTCGAGATAGTCAACGGAGCGCTTAGCGTCTCCTTCGACGGCTCCGCCGCCGGCATCCGCATCTTCCCCGAACAGTTCGGCGCTACGATACTTATCATGCCCTTCGGCGGCTTCCTCACGCTCGCCTCCCTGCTCGCGCTCATGCAGTACGCCCTGCGCAAGAGCGCCGAGAAGAAGGAGAAGGCCGCGCGCGCCGCGAAGGTAGAAATCCCGGCTCCCGCCGAAGCAAAGGAGGCTGCTGAGTAATGGGTATGAACATCCTTACAATCTCGCTCGGCGCGATTTTGATGAACAACTTCATCTTCTCGCAGTTCCTGGGCTGCTGCCCCTTCCTCGGCTGCTCCACGAAGGTGGACACCGCCGTCGGCATGGGCATCGCCGTCACCTTCGTCATGGGGCTCTCGAGCGCGATATGCTACGCGGTAAACCAGCTGCTCGTAATGCTCGGCCTGGGCTATATGAGCACCCTCGCGTTCATCCTCGTCATCGCCGTGCTGGTGCAGTTCGTCGAGATGTTCCTCAAGAAGAGCATCCCCAGCCTCTACACCGCGCTCGGCATCTACCTGCCGCTCATCACCACCAACTGCGCCGTCCTCGGCGTCGTGCTGCTGAACGTGCAGAACAACTACAACTTCATTGAGAGCGTCGTATACGGCGTCACCGGCGGCCTGGGCTTCATGCTCGCCATAGTCCTGTTCGCCACCGTCCGCGACCGCCTCCAGTTTGCCGACTATCCCGAGAGCTTCGAGGGCTTCCCCATAGCGCTGACCACGGCCGGCCTGCTGGCCCTGGCCTTCATGGGCTTCTCCGGCATGAGCATAGCGTAAGGAGGCCTGAGCCATGGATATTATGAACATAGTTTACGCCATACTCGTGCTCGGCGTCATGGGCGCCATCTTCGGCGGCCTGCTCGCCTTTGCGGCGAAGATATTCTACGTCGAGCAGGATGAGCGCATCACCCAGGTGCGCGAGTGCCTGGCCGGCGCGAACTGCGGCGGCTGCGGCTTCGCCGGCTGCGACGCCTACGCCGCGGCGGTGGTCGCGGGCGAAGCGCCCCCCAACAAGTGCGGCCCCGGCGGCAAGAAGGCCGCGGAAGCCGTCGCGGCCATCATGGGCCTCGACGCCGGCGCGGAGGTCAAGTATGTCGCCTACGTCCCCTGCTCCGGCAGCTGCGGCACGGCCAAGGACTTCTTCGAGTACGAGGGCCCGGCCGACTGCGTCGCCGCGATGCGCTTCGGCAACAGGGGCCCCAAGGCCTGCCAGTTTTCCTGCATCGGCCTCGGCACCTGCGTAAAGGCCTGCCAGTTCGGCGCGATGCGCATTGAAAACGGCGTGGCCGTCGTGGACCGCGAGAAATGCACCTCCTGCATGGCCTGCGCCAGCGCCTGCCCCAAGGGCATCATCCAGAAGGTCCCCTACGAGCAGCGCGTGCTTGTCGGCTGCCGCTCCAACGACAAGGGCGCCCAGACGCGCAAGCTCTGCGACGCCGGCTGCATCGGCTGCATGAAGTGCCAGCGCGAGTGCCCGCACGAGGCGATAAAGGTCGTCAACAACCTCGCCGAGATCGACTACGCCAAGTGCGTAGGCTGCGGCCGCTGCGCCGAGGTCTGCCCGAGGCATATAATCCACCCGCAGAAGGTCTACGTCCAGGATAATTGACCTGCGCCAAGCATTGCGGCGCATTAAGCGCGCTGCCCCCGCCGGCCCGGCCGGCGGGGGCTTTTGCGTCAGGCGGGAAATATGCGAAGAATTGGCCGTAAAGGGCGGATTAGAGAAAAATATTCATTGAAACACCCTTGCAATCGCGGCCATATGGGATATAATATACCTGCGCTATATCCGGGCCGGACCTGGAACAGCAGCAGGAGGTAAATTAATATGGTAAGTTCAAGCACTGAAAAGACCAGGCGCATGGTGGTCCTGTCCATCCTCACCGCCCTGGTCGTCGTTTTGCAGCTCGTAGCGTCGAACATCCTGATCGGCTCCTTCCCGCTGACGCTGACGCTGGTGCCCGTGGTCATCGGCTCGGCGCTCTACGGGCCGAAGGCCGGGGCCTGGCTCGGCGGCGTTTTCGGCGCCGTGGTGCTCGTCATGTGCGTCATCGGCGTGGACAAGGGCGGCGTAATACTATGGAACGCCAATCCCTTCCTCACCGCCCTCATCTGCGTCGGCAAGGGCGTGCTCGCGGGCTTCTGCGCCGGCCTCGCCTATAAGGCCGTGGCCAGGGCGAACTCCCTCGGCGGCGTTATCACCGCGGCGGTCGTGAGCCCCGTCGTAAACACCGGGACCTTCATCCTCGGCCTCACCGTCCTGTTCAACCCGGTCCTTGTCAGCTGGGCGGGCGCGGACGGCAGCAGCGTCATAACCTACGTCCTCGTGGTCCTCGTCGGCGTGAACTTCTTCATCGAGCTCACGCTCAACCTCGCGCTCTCCGTCGTGATCGACCGCATCATCAACTACCGGGTGAGGAGGCTCGCCTGATGCTCCTGGCCCTGGACGCCGGCAACACCACCATAACCGCCGGCTGCATGGAAGACGGGCGGCTTGTGGGCCGGGCGGTTTTCGCCACGGCCCGGCGCACCGCCGACGAGTACGCGGCCCTGTTCGCCCAGGCCCTGCACATGCGCGGCGTGGAGCCGGACGGCTTTGAGGGCGCGGCCATAGCCTGCGTCGTGCCGCCGCTGACCGAGGTGCTGCGCGAGGCCGTGCATATACTGACTGGCCGCTCCGCGCTGATTGTCGGCGCGGGGGTGAAGACGGGGCTGAACATCGGCATAGACGACCCCTCCCAGCTCGGGGCGGGCCTCGCGGCCATAGCCGTGGGCGCCCTGGCCGGGCACGAGCCGCCGCTGATAGTCGCGGACCTCGGGACCGCCACCACGATATGCGTGATAGACGAGCGCGGCCGCCTGCGCGGCGGGGCCATCCTGCCCGGCGCGGCCGTCTCGCTGGAGGCGCTCGCGGGCTCGGCGGCCCTGCTCCCGGGCATCCCGCTCGAGGCCCCCAGGCAGTGCATAGGCACGAACACCAACGACTGTATGAAGTCGGGAGCCGTCTTCGGCACCGCCGCCGCGATTGACGGCATGGTGGGCCGCATGGAGCGCGAGCTGGGCGGCGGGGCCTTCCTGCTGGCCACCGGCGCCCTCGCCGGGCAGATCGTGCCCTACTGCGAGCGCGGCTTTGTGATCGACGACGACCTCGCCATGAAGGGCCTCTACCGCATCTGGACTAAGAACCAGCGGGCAAGGAAATAAGAAGGCAAAAGCCTCCGTATGCGCGCATACGGAGGCTCTTTTTCTTTCTGCCAGCGCCGCTTATACCACGGCGACCCTGGCCGCGGTTATATCGCCGACAGTGCGGCAGCCGGTCAGGACCATGAGGTTTTCAAGCTCGGCGCGCTTGGCGGAGGCGTACATGGCGACGCCCTCCGCGCCGCCTTCAAGGGCGCTCCCGCCCGTGGCCGCCACGACGAAGGGGCGGCCGATCATGGCCGCGTCCGCGCCGAGGGCCAGGACCTTGAAGATGTCCGCCCCGGTGCGTATGCCACCGTCGACGATGATGGTGAGCGCGTCCCCTACGGCGCGGCGTATCTCCGGCAGCACCTGGGCCGTGGCCTGGGCGGAGGGGAGCACGCGCCCGCCGTGAGTGGAGACTACTATGCCGCCGCAGCCAGCCTCGGCGCACTTCACCGCGCCCTCGGCGGTCATCACGCCCTTGGCGATGAAGGGTATGGGCAGGGCGGAGCAGATTTCGCGCAGGTCGGCGGCGGATTTCGGGGCCAGGAGGCTCACGGAATCGCCCATATTGGCGAAGGCCGCCGCGTCTATGTCGCAGGCGAGGGCGGGGGCCCCGGCCGCGGCGCACTCGAGGCCGCGGGAGATTATCTTGCCGTTGTCGCGCCAGGGCTTGAGCGTGCAGACGTTTATGCCGCCGTTGGCCTTCGCGGCCTTCAGCCCGAGCTCGTACTGGTCGCTGAGGGCGTTGTCGCCCGTGAAGGGCAGCACGCCGGCCATGCGGGAACCGGCCACGGCCGCGTCGGACCAGTACCCGTCGCTGATGGCGCCGTTATAGTTGTAGTTCATGCCGCCTATGGGCGCGAGGCAGAGCGGCAGGGAGAGCCTGACGCCGAAGAGCTCCGTGGAGGCGTCGGGCTGCCAGGGCTCGTGCACGGTGTCCATGCGTATCTTGACGCGGCTGAGGAATTCGGTGCAGGCTGTCCAGCTCGAGCCGTCCCCCGCGGCGCCCACGCCGGGCATTTCGCCCCGGCAGGCGCGGCCGTTGCACTCCGGGCAAGCGCGGCAGTTCGGGGCCATGAGCTCCCGGGCCTTTTCCCATATCTCGTTCAAATTCATAGCAACCTCCCGCCGTTTGCGCGGCTTTTCGTAAAATATAGTCTGATTTTACTACATTAATCCACAGGTGGCAAGGGTTTTCAGAGAAAAAAGTGAAGCGCCGAGGCGGGAGGGCCCGCCTCGGCGTTGGGTATATACGCGCTGCCCGGGCGCGCTCACATCGAGCCTATGAGCTCGACTATAACCTTGCCGACGGCGTCGGCGAACTGGCTTATGGAGCGGATGCGGACGAGCTCCCGGCCGTAGATGCGCCTCGCGTTGGGCAGGTCGGCCTCCTCGCCGGTGAAGACGCACATGACGCTCACGCCCATGCGGCGCAGGCGCTCGACCTCGGCGGAGGAGTCCGCCACGCCGAGCTCGCTCTGGTAGCCCTTCATATGCCCGTCGGCGTCCGGTATGCGCTTGACGTCGTTCGGGCTGCAGTCCGAGAGGGTTATGAGCAGACGGCGCTCGTAGTGCGTGCCGCTCAGCAGGTAGTTGGCCGCGCGCAGGGCCAGGCCGTCGCGGTTGAAGCCGGCGGCGGAGTAGCTGAAGACCGCGGCGTTCCTGTCCGTCTCCTCATAGTCGCGGTAGACGCGCAGCACGGTGCAGTTGCCCAGCGAGCAGAAGCTGGATACGCGCACGGGCACGCCGCAGCGCGTCAGGCTCTCGGCCAGTATAAAGGCCTGCGCCGCCACCTTCTCCTGGCGCTGGAGCTGGCTGGCCGAGCCGTCCAGCAGCACGTCGACGGAGAGCTCCGTGTCCGTGGTACGCTCGTGCTTTACGAAGACGCGCCCGTCGTTCAGGTAGACCCCGCGCCAGAGGGCGGGGACGTTGAGCTGGCCGGCGCGGGACTTTATCATGGAGTCGTCCAGATGTACGAGGATACAGTTCTTGACCTTCTCGGTCAGGCGGATTATGGCCAGCTTGTGCGCGATTATGCCGTCCTCGTAATACTTGAGGTTCGCGCCGCGCTGCTCGCCCGCCGCCTTGCGGTGGATCAGCACCTCGCCGTCGCGCACTTCGCCGGGGGGCAGGTCGCCGCGCGTGAAGTGCAGCATACAGCCGGCGTGCTTATCGCGGCAGAGCCTCTGCTCGATGTCGCCCGTCTCGCGCGGGGAGAACATGCTCTCGCCAAAGCAGTCGGCGACGTAGCGGCGCAGCTCCTGCGGCGACTTCGCGCCGGTTATGCGGTCCATAGCGCCGGCCTTCGCCTTCTTGCGCTTGACCTCCTTGGAGCTGACGCGCGCGCCGAGGTTGTAGCGGCGGCGGCCCAGGCCGCCCATGAACTGCGGCAGCTTGGCCAGGCTCTCGCGCCGGAGCATACCGCCGGTGACGCCGAAATAGTCCTTGAGTATATCCTTCATGCGCTCGACAAGCTGCTCGCTCGTGAGCTCGGGCGGGAACTCCAGGGCGGAGAGTATCTTCTCCTCACGCGGCGGGAGGGAATGCCTGTCGCCCAGCGCGCGGCGGTAGTGCTCGAGCTTGATCCTGTCGTATATGGGCAGGTCCAGGTCGTTCCAGCCCTCAGCCTGCGCCTCGACGGAGCGGGCGTAGCCGCGCCTGAGCAGCCGCAGCGCCGGGCGGTCGGCCACGGCGCGCAGGTAAGCGCAGTTCTCCAGGCCCGTCCAGAACAGGTCCTGATAGGCCTCGCCGTTCGGCGCGTTTTCCATCGCGTCGAGCAGGCGCTTTATGACGTCGTAGTCGTAATACTTGTACACGGCGCCCACGATGCTGTTCATATACACGTCGGCGTAGCCGGCCGCGTCGTAGGCGCGGGAGGTCGGGCGCAGGCCGTAGTCGCCGGCGGCGTTCCAGATCAGGTTCGTCGCGCGCCGCTCCTGCTGCTCCTGCTCGCGCTCGCTGAGCTCCTCGGGGGCCTTCCTCAGCGCGCACATATCAATCGAAGAGCCCGCCGCGCCCGAGGTCGGCAGGTATGCGCGAGGTGACGACGTCCTCGACGAGCTTGCGCTCGAAGGGGTCGAAGGCCTTGTTTATGATGCCCATGCGCAGCGCCTCCACGGCGTTCAGGCCGCGGGCCATGAGGTCGACGGCCGCCATCAGGCCGCGCAGGTCCAGGGCCTTCGTGGAGATCTCCGCGCTGTCCACCTTGCGGCGCAGGTCGCTGTAGAGGCCAGTGAACTGGTCGGCCCACTCGTCCTTGAGCTCCGGATGCTCGCGCTTGAGGAGCTTTTTGAGGTTTTCCGCCGTGATCGGCGGCATCTCTATCACGACGAAGCGGCTCACCAGGGCCTCGTTCAGCTCGCGGGTGCCGGCGTAGCCGTAGTTCATGGTGCCTATAAAGCGCGCCGCGCCGTCCATCTGTATGCGGTCGTAGCCGGGCACGTCTATTACGCGGCGGAAGTCCAGCGTGGCGTGCAGCACGGCCAGGGATTCGTTCTTGGCCATGTTTATCTCGTCGAGGATACCGAAGCCGCCCAGCGTGGCGCACTGGGTTATCGGGCCCGGGCGGAAGCTCACCTCGCCGTCCTTGAACGTGTCCGTGCCTATGAGCGAGGCCGCGCCGGTGTTGATGTAGAAGCTCACGTCCCAGCTCGGCCGGCCGAAGGCGGCCGCGAGGTTCTCCGCAAGCACGTTCTTACCCGTGGCCTTGGGGCCGACGAGCAGCAGGTTCTCGCCGCAGAGCAGGGCGGTCGCCGCGGCCTCCCATATCTCCTTGCCGTAATAGTCGAAGCGCGGCTTGTCCAGAAGCCTGCGCCCCGCCTCGGCGGAGACGGGATGCGCCGCGCGGAACTCCTCTATGGCCGAAATTATACCCGGATCTATGCCTTCCTGTCGCAGAAAGTCAAGCATGCTGCTGCCTCCATTTGTCAGTCTTACGACGTTACGATTAAACGTTCGTTTATAAGACGATTCTATCACATTTTTCCGATATGTCAAAAGTTTTCGCTGAGGGGCCGAAGCGCCGCAATTTGTTTGACTATACGGAAGTTATATGTTAAACTGTGAACGATGAATTCACAATTTTCTACAAGCCCGGCCCGTGATTTGACCACGGAATTTGTAGAAAATGCGTTACCCGGCCCCTCCGGGCCGGAAGCGGAAGAGGGAAGATACGTCGAAAATTAATAAAATTCAAAGCGAAGGGGGAAAAGCCTAGATGAGAAGCTCTATACTCAAGCTGGCCACTAAGATCAGCCTGGAGTGCGGCACCTACACCGGCGTCACGCCCAACGACCCCGAGTACAAGATACTCGACCCGGTTATAACCGACGAGATGGCGGAGATCGCCATGGGCCTCAAGGTGCGCAAGTACGTCAGCGCGGAACAGGTGGCGAAGAAGGTCAAGAAGCCTCTCGAGCGCTGCAAGGAAGTGCTCTACGAGCTGGCGGACATCGGACTGTGCCGCGTGAACCTCAAGGACGGGGAGGACAAGTTTTTCCTGCCCATATGGGTGCCGGGCATCATGGAGATGATGGTCGGCAACAAGGAGCTGTGCGAGCGCTACCCCGTAATCGCGGAGTGCTTTGAGGAATACACGCGCCGGCGCATCGCGCCCCTCGCGCCCTTTATCCCCGTGGGGCAGGGCATGATGCGCGTCATCCCGGTGGAGATGGCGATAAAGAACGACACGCACAAGGGAAGCTACGAGGAGATACACGAGATTGTGGAGAACTCCTGGGCCATCGCCGTCACGGACTGCTCCTGCCGGCGCACGCGCCGCCTGATGGGCGAGGGCTGCGGCCACCTGGAGAAGGACGTCTGCATTTTCTTCAACGAGGGCGCGGAATACCATATCCGCACGGGCCACGGCCGCGAGATAGACAAGGCGGAGTGCTATGAGATACTCAAGCGCTGCGAGGAAAACGGCCTTGTCCACGAGATATCGAACCTCGACCCGCCCAACGGCGCGGCGGCCATATGCAACTGCTGCGGCTGCTCTTGCTTCTCCCTGCGCATAGCCGAGTACCTGAAGACCCCGGACGTCATCCGCTCCAACTACGTCGCCGAGGTCGACCCGGCCAAGTGCGTCGCCTGCGGGCTGTGCGTGGAGAACTGCAACCTCGGCGCGCTCAAGCTCGGCCAGAAGCTCTGCGGCACGCCGACGCAGCCGCCCGAGCACGCCACGCCTCACGACAAGCTGCTCTGGTTCGGCGAGGACAACTACGACAAGTATTACCGCACCAACCGCGGCTACACCGCCGAGGGCGGCACCGCCCCGTGCAAGACGCGCTGCCCGGCGCATATCCCCGTGCAGGGCTACATAAAGCTCGCCAGCCAGGGCAAGTTTGACGAGGCCCTGGAGCTGATACGCAAGGAGAACCCCTTCCCGGCGGTCTGCGGCCGCGTCTGCCCGCGCTTCTGCGAGGAGGCCTGCTCCCGCGGCGGGGTCGACGCGCCCGTGGCCATAGACGAGGTCAAGAAGTTCCTCGCCCAGCGCGAGCTCTCGCCGGAGACGCGGCGCGTGCCCAAGATGCTGAATATGACAGGCAAGCCCTTCACGAACAAGATCGCCGTCGTGGGCTCCGGCCCGGCCGGCATGAGCTGCGCGTATTACCTCGCGCTCAAGGGTTACCCCGTCACCGTGTTTGAGAAGCAGAAGAGCGTGGGCGGCATGCTGATGAACGGCATACCCAGCTTCCGCCTGGAGAAGGACGTCGTCGCCGCCGAGATAGACATACTCCGCGAGCTCGGCGTGGAGTTCAAGACCGGCGTGGAGGTCGGCAAGGACGTCACGCTCGCCGGGCTCAGGAGCCAGGGCTACGAGGCCTTCTTCCTCGCCATAGGCGCGTCCAAGGCGGCCGCGCTGAACATCCCCGGTGAGAAATACCGCGGCGTCATAAGCGGGCTCGACCTGCTCCGCCGCGCGGAGGGCCCCCGCCCGCCCGTCATGAACGGGCACACCGTGGTAATAGGCGGCGGCAACGTGGCCATCGACGCGGCGCGCACGGCGCTGCGCCTGGGCGCCCAGGACGTCACCGTGGTCTACCGCCGCGGCCGCGAGGACATGCCCGCCGACAGCGAGGAGGTCGCCGAGGCCGAGGCCGAGGGCGTCAGGTTCAGGTTCCTGGCCAGCCCCCTGCGCATAAAGGGCAGCGACGGCAAGGCCGTGGAGCTGGAGGTCCAGCTCATGGCCCAGGGCGAGGCCGACGGCGCGGGCAGACACAAGTGCGTGCCCATAGAGGGGGCCACGGAGCTCATCCCCGCCGGGACGGTCATAGCCGCCATAGGCCAGAAAATCGACTGGGGCGGGCTGCTCGAGGGCAGCCGCGTCCAGCTGCGCCGCTCCGGCGCGGCGGAGGCCGACCGCGTCACGCTCCAGACCATGGAGAGCGACGTCTTCGTGGGCGGCGACGCGCGCACGGGCCCGAGCTTCGTCATCGACGCCATCGCCGAGGGCAAGGAGGCCGCCGAGAGCATACACCGCTTCGTGCAGCCCGGCCAGAGCCTGACGATAGGCCGCCGCGTGAAGGATTACGCCGAGCTCGACAGGTCCGAGGCGGACCTCTCCGGCTACGACCGCGCCCCGAGGGAGCACGCCGCCGCAGCGGACCCGGAAAAGGCGCGCGGGACCTTCCGCGACCTGCGCGGGACCTTCACCGCCGAACAGGTGCTGCGCGAGACGGAGCGCTGCCTCGGCTGCGGCGCGACGGTCGTCGACCAGAGCGCCTGCGTCGGCTGCGGCGTCTGCACCACCAAGTGCCAATTCGACGCCATACGCCTCGTGCGCGTCACGGACAACTCCGGCAAGGTCTACGAAAAGCTCATGCCCGAGAGCGGCAAAAACGTCGTGCGCCGCGTAAAGGAGATAGCCGTCAAGCGCGTCTCCCGCCCGCGCGGGAAGTGATATGCACGAGATGAGCCTGGCCATTCAGGCCATTCGCAGCGTGCTCAGCTTCGCCGAGGAGAACGGCATAGGCGAGATTGACACAGTGGTGCTCGAGATAGGCGAGCTCAGCCTGGTCGTGCCCGAGTATATGGAGGAGGCCTGGAAGGCCGCCTGTATGCGCACGCCCCTCGCGCGCGCGAAGCTGCAAATTGACATATGCCCCGGCAACGGCGTCTGCCAGGACTGCGGCAAGGTCTACAACATTGTCGCAAACAAGGGCGTCTGCCCCGCCTGCGGCAGCCGGGACAAGGAGATACTCTCGGGACGGGAGTTCAATATCAAGGAACTGCTCGTCCCGGAGTAAACGGAAGCGGCGGGCCCGGAAAACCGGGCCCGCCAAAAAAATTCGGGAATAGGGAAAATAACTCTTGCAATCCATTGAAACATGTGCTAGTATATAAAGGCTCGATACGAGACATGCGCCTTTAGCTCAGCTGGATAGAGCGTCTGGCTACGGACCAGAAGGTCAGGGGTTCGAATCCCTTAAGGCGTGCCAGCGTCGGAGCAAACTGCGCTTCACTGCGTAGACAGGCACAGCCGCAAGGCTGTGCCTGTTTACATCCGCCCGCTCCCTTGCTCCCCCTTTCAAAACCGCAACCGCTTCGCTGGGTTGCGATTTTGTTTTTTTTGCGCGCGCAAAAAGCCGGACGCTGCTGCGTCCGGCTTGATTTATTTTACCTAGCCCGGCAGGCCCTCGTCGAGCTGGCGCAGCTTGGGCCTGGCCAGCAGGAAGAGCAGAAAGCCGCCCACGCCCCCGGCGGTGTTCATGATGAGGTCGGTCACGTCGAATATGCGGCGGTTCGAGACCCCGCCCCAGCAGTAGAGCAGCTGCACGCCCTCTATGCAGAGGCTGGCGAGGAAGGCGGCGAGGGCGACCCTGACGGGCCCGCGCTTTTTAAGCGCCGGCAGCAGGAAGCCCAGCGGGACGAACATCAGGAAATTGAGGATTATGCCGGTCCGCGCGCCCAGATAGCCGCGCTTCAGGTCGCGGAACGGCTCCAGGTTGGCCTCCTCAAGGAAATTGGGGTTGGCGCCCGGCACGGCGATCTGGAAGGGCATGAGCGTTACGCAGGCCACCATACAGGCGTAGATATAGAGGAGGGTGAACCAGACCAGGTAGCGCGCGCCGCGCTTTTTGAGGCGCAGGAAGTAGATCGCGGCGTAGAGCGCCGCGAGCAGGGCGAAATCGAAAAATATTTCCAGCATTGCTAGTCCTTTCGCGCGGGGATTAATACATTATAGCCTCAGCCGCGCGAAAATCCGGGCGCTTCAGGTCGTCACCCGGCGCACGTCGTCCATGCTGCCCAGGACGAGGATGTGCTCGGCCTCGTTGAACTTATAGGCGGGGTCGACGACGGGGCGCATCTTCTCGTCGTCCGTGCGCGCGGCCACGAGGTTGAGGTTGTAGCGGCTGCGCAGGCCCACCTCGGCCACGGAGCGGCCCATCCACTCCTTCGGGGGCTCGATCTCGCATATTGCGCAGCCCTCGGCGAGGGCGATGAAGTCGAAGATATGCTCGCTCGACTCGCGCACGGCTATGCGCTCGGCGGCGTCGCGCTCGGGGTAAATTATGTAGTCGGCCCCGCAGCGGCGCAGGAACTTGGCCTCGAGGTCGCGGTCGGCCTTGGAATAGACGCGCTTTGCGCCCAGCTCCTTGAGCTGGTCGGTTATCTCAAGGCAGGCCTGGAAGGCCTGGTTGACGCAGACGAAGCAGGCGTCGAAGCTCCCGACGTCGAAGCTCTTGAGCACCTCGATGTTCGTGCAGTCCGCGACCTTGGCCTCGGTGACGTAGGGCAGCATGTCCTCCACGGCCTCGGAGTTCTGGTCGACTATCATTATCTCGCACCTGTTGCGGCACAGCGCCTCGCAGAGGTGATGGCCGAAGGTGCCCATGCCGATGATGAGGAAGGACTTCATACAGGATTGACCTCCAGATATATATTATTTTATTCCGTGTTACCGGCGTTCGCGCCGCCGGGCTCAGCCTATGGTGACGGCCTCTTCGGGGCACCTCACGGGGGCCTGCGCCCTGCGCTCGAGCAGGGCCATGGCGAAGGACAGGCTGCCCACGCGGCCCAGGTACATGAGGATTACGATTACGACCGCGGAAAAATCGCACAGGCCGCGCGTTATGCCCGTGGTCATGCCCACGGTGCCCATGGCGGAGAAGACCTCGAAGAGCACGTCGGTCATCTCAAAGTCCTGCGCGAGGCAGATGAGCAGCGCGCCTATGAGCGCGAGGGAGAGGTTCATGAAGACCATGACGCCGGCGCGGCGGGCGTCGTCGTTGGATATGCGCCGGCCGAAAATCTCCGGGTCGCGCTTGCCCACCACGCCGGAGGCGAGGCAGACGGCGAGGACGGCTATGGTAGAGGTCTTGACGCCGCCGGCCGTGGAGCCGGAGGAGCCGCCTATGAACATGAGTATTATTGTGAGCAGCTTGCTGCCGGGGCAGAGCGCCGCCGTGTCCACGCTGTTGTAGCCAGCGGTGCGCGGCGTGACGGAGGAGAAGAGGCTCACGAGGATTTGCTCGGAGAGCGGCATATCCGCGTTCATGCGGTTGCGCTCGAGGAAGAAGAAGAGCGCCGCGCCGCCGAAGGTGAGTATGGCGCTCGTGACTATCACGAGCTTGGTCTGGAGCTCCCAGCGGCGGAAATTGAGGCGGTTGCGCTTTATGTCGTCCCAGACGAGGAAGCCTATGCCGCCGATCGTGATAAGCGCCATGATGGTGCCGCAGACGAGCCAGTCGCCGGAGTAGGCGGTGAGGGAGGCGTAATCGCCGATTATGTCGAAGCCCGCGTTGCAGAAGGCCGTGACCGAGTGGAAGACGCCGAACCAGAGCCCGTCCCAGAAGCCGCGCTCCGGGATGAAGCGTATGCAGAGCAGCAGCGCGCCAGCGCCCTCGAAGAGCAGGGTGCCCCAGCCTATCGTGCTGGTTATCTCGGTGATGCGCCCGAAGCCGTTCGAGCTTATGGACGCGGCCATGACCCCGCGCTCGTGTATGCTCATGCGGTGCTTGACCAGCTTGGCGAAGAGCGTGGCTATGGTCATGAAGCCCAGGCCGCCTATCTGTATCAGGACCAGCACCACGACCTGGCCGAAGAAGGACCAGTGCGTGCCCGTATCCACCATGACGAGGCCGGTGACGCAGCTCGCGCTCGTCGCCGTGAAGAGCGAGGGGATGAAGCCCGTGGCGCTCCCGTCAGCCGAGGATATGGGCAGCATCAGGAGCAGCGTGCCGCAGAGGATGACGAGGAAAAAGCCGAGGGCTATGGTCTGTACATATGTAAGCTGTCGTTTGATAGTACCACCCGGGCCGGGGCGGCCCGAATCCTTTCATTGTTGCGGCCATTATAGCACATGCCTGGCTTTATTCAAGCGGCATCATGTACTATTTTGACGCTGTTTTTTGAAAAATAGCGCGCATTTCATACAATTATCCGTGGAAACGCCAGGCCGCAATGCGGCCCGGCCTGGGCCGGGCCGCGCCGCGTTCACCGGAGCGCGTCGGCGATGTTGTCGGCGAGCTCGCCGGCGGCCTTGAGGGCCTTGCCGATAACGTTGTCGCCCTTTTTCCTCGGGGCCATGAGCATACCCATGGAAGCGCCTATGGCCATGCCCATACCCACGCCTTTCAGAAAGCTCCTGCTGTCCAGGTTCATACGCACACCTCCATAAATGTTTGCACAATAAGTTTGCACCCGGGCGCGGATATTATGATTTGCTTTACGCAGGTAATATGTGCTATACTATAAAAATCAAAAATAACTTTGCAGTATTGCGAAAGGACAACGCGATGGCATATAAGGTTTTAGCGGTGGGCGACACTGTGGGCTCGCCGGGGCTCGAGTATATACAGCGCCGCCTGCGGGCCATACGCCGCGAGCTGGGCGTGGACTTCGTGTGCGTCAACGGCGAGAACGCGAACGTCGTCGGCTGCACGCCGAAGCAGCTCGACGCCATACTCAACGCCGGGGCGGACTGCGTCACGCTGGGCAACCACACCTGGACGCGCTGGGAGCTCCAGCCCTACCTGGACGAGGAGCCGCGCGTCATACGCCCGGCGAATTTCGCGCCCCAGTGCCCGGGCCGCGGCGCGGCGGGCTTCGACACGCCCGCCGGGATAGTCACGGTCATAAACCTCCAGGGCCGCTTTACCCTGGATTCCAACACGGACAACCCCTTCCTCACCGTGGACGCCGTGCTGGAGGAGGCGAAGGGGAAGATAATCCTCGTGGATTTCCACGCCGAGGCCACCAGCGAGAAGACGGCCATGGGCTATTACCTCGACGGGCGCGTGAGCGCCGTCTGGGGCACGCACACGCATGTGCAGACCTCCGACGCGCGCGTCCTGCCTCAGGGCACGGGCTACATCACCGACCTCGGCATGACCGGCCCGGCCGAGAGCTGCATAGGCATAAAG
This sequence comes from uncultured Oscillospiraceae bacterium, assembly GCA_944385795.1. Classification (GTDB taxonomy): domain Bacteria; phylum Bacillota; class Clostridia; order Oscillospirales; family Oscillospiraceae; genus Scatomorpha. The sequence continues at coordinate 56,064 of CALWYP010000038.1, forward strand.
CCGGAGCAGAGCATAGGCAAGTTCCTGGGCGACGTGCCCCGCCGCTACGAGTGCGCCCCCGGCCCGGCGAAGCTCGAAGGGGCGCTTTTCACCATCGACGAGGCGACGGGAAGCTGCCTTGAAGCGCGGGCGGTGAGGTACCAATGATACGCCTGCTGCACACGGCGGATCTCCACCTCGATTCGCCCTTCGACGCCCTCAGCGAGGAGAAGGCCGCGCTGCGCCGCCGGGAACAGCGCGAGCTGCTGCGCTCGCTGGCCCGGATATGCGCCGAGCAGCGCGTGGACATCGCCCTGCTCGCCGGCGACCTCTTCGACTCCGACGCCGCCTGGGCTGAGACGGAGGAGCTGCTGCGCCTCACGCTTTCGGAGATGGCCGTGCCGGTCTTTATCTCCCCGGGAAACCACGACTACTACCGCGCCGGCGGCCGCTGGGCGCGTATGGCCCTGCCCGGGAACGTCCACGTCTTCAGCTCGCCGGATTTCGAGGCGGTCACGCTTGACGCGCTGGGCGCGAGGGTCTGGGGCGCGGCCTTTACCGACAACTACCGCGAGGGCTCGCTGGCCGAGCTGCGCATACCGCGCCAGAGCGAATTTACGGATATAGTCTGCCTCCACGGCGAGGTGGGCGCGCCCGGCTCGCGCTACAACCCCATGACCGAGCGGGAGATAGCCGCCACGGGCGCGGATTACGTCGCCCTGGGCCATAACCACAGCTTTTCCGGGCTCAGGAAGGCCGGGGGCTCGTACTACGCCTGGCCCGGCTGCCCCGAGGGCCGCGGCTTTGACGAGTGCGGCGAAAAGGGCGTCATAATTGCCGACGTGGGCCAGGGCGAGGCCAGGATAAAGTTCCTGCCCACGTCCGCGCGCCGCTATGAGCGGCTGGAGGTGCCCGCGGAGGAAGCCGGGAGCTTCGCGCTGCCCGCCGGCTCGGAGAGAAACATATACGAGCTCACCGTGACGGGGGAGACGGAGCGCGAGCCCGACCTCGCCGCGCTGTACAGGCGCCTGGAGAGGAGCTGCTTCGCCCTGCGCGTCAAGGACGCCACGCGCATACGCCGCGACGTCTGGGAGCGCGCGGGAGAGGATTCGCTGCGCGGCGAGTTCCTGCGTATGCTGCGCGCAAAGTATGACTCCGCGCGCACGGGGGACGAACGCGAGCAGATAACCCGCGCCGCCCGCTGGGGCCTCGCGGCGCTCGACGGCAGGGAGGAGGCGGAGCCGCTTTGGTAATACGCAAGCTGACGGCCCGCTTCGGCTGCCTGGAGGGTGACACGCTGGAGCTGCACGAGGGCCTAAACATAATAAACGCGCCGAACGAGAGCGGCAAGAGCACCTGGTGTGCCTTTATCCGCGCCATGCTCTACGGCATTGACAGCGCCGAGCGCGCCAAAAAGGGCTCGCTGCCCGACAAAACCCGCTTCGCGCCCTGGACCGGCTCGCCCATGTCCGGCACAATGGAAATAACCCACGGCGGCAGGGAGATCACCCTGAGCCGGGCCACAAGGGCCGCCAACGCGCCCATGCGCGCCTTCTCCGCCACCTACACCGGCACCGCGGACCCCGTGCCGGGCATCGACGGCTCCAACGCGGGCGAATACCTCACCGGCGCGGGCCGCGCCGTCTTCTGCTCCAGCGCCTTCATCGGCCAGGGCGCGGCGGCTGTCGTGGGCTCGGCCGAGCTCGAGCGGCGCATAGCCAGCGTCGTCTCCTCCGGCGAGGAGGAGGTCTCCGCCGGGGAGGCCGCCGACCGGCTGCGCGCCTGGATGCGGAAGCGGCGCTATAACCGCCGCGGGGCCATACCCGAGCTGGAGGCCGGAATAGCCTCCGGCGAGGAGACGCTGCGCCGCGTGGCGGGCTCCGTGGCCGAGAGGGAGCGCGTGCGCGCCGAGCTCGAGCGCTGCTCGGAGAGCGCCCGCGGCCTCTCCGAACGGCTCAAGGCCGCGCAGGAGGACGAGCGCGCCCAGGCGAAGCAGAGCTTTGAGCGCTCCGGCGAGCGCGTGGGCGAGCTGGAGCGGGAATACTCCAGGGCCGTAAAGGAAGCGGCCGCGCGAGAGGCCGAGGCCAGGGGCGGCGTATTCGACGGCATGGGCGCCGCCGAGGCGGCGCAGCTTGCCGAGAGCGAGTGCGAGCGCGCCGTGAAGCTCAAAAGCGCCGGCGAGCTCAAGCCCAGACCGCTCTGGCCGGGCGTCTGCGCCGCGCTTGCGGCGCTCTTCGCCGTGCTCGCCATAGCCGTGAGCCCGTTTGAGCTCATCGGCACGGCCGTGTTTGCGGCCCTCGCCGCCTGGCAGTACGGCAAATACTCCGGCGCGAAAAAGGCCGCCTCAGCCGCAATGGAAGAGTACAGGAAGCTCCTTTCAGGCTACGGCGCCGCTTCCCCCGATGAACTGCGCGAGCTGGCCGCCGGCTACGCCCGGCGCCGCGCCGCCGCGGACGAGGCCGCCGCCGCCCTCGAACGGGCCCGGCGCGAGCTGGAAGCGGCCCGCAGCGCCCGCCGCGCCGACGAGGGCCGCCTCACCGGCGCACAGGAGAGCGACGGCCTGCGGAAGCTAGAGTGGGAGCTTGCCAGCATGAACGCCCGGCGCGAGAGCCTGGCGGCGCGCGCGGCGGAGCTCTCGGGCGCGATAAGCGCCATGGGCGACCCGGTCGCCGTCGGGAGCGGCATACGCGAACGCCAGGAGCGCCTGGAGGAGCTCACAAAGCAGTACGACGCCATAGAGCTCGCCGCGGACACGCTGGAGCGGGCCGGGGCCGAGCTGCAAAGCCGCTTCTCGCCCGCCCTGGGCCGCCGAGCCGCGGAAATATTCTCCCGCCTCACGGGCGGGCGCTACGACGGGCTGAACGTCTCGCGCGACTTCTCCGTGCAGGTCCACCGCAGCGGCGACAGCGTGCAGCGCGGCAGCCTCTACCTGAGCGCCGGCGCGGCCGACCTCATGTATCTCGCCGTCCGCCTGGCCATCGCCGAGCTGGCCCTGCCCGCCGGCGAGCCCTGCCCCATAATCCTCGACGACGCCCTGGCCTACCTCGACCCCGCTAGGCGTGAGCGGGTGCTCGAGCTGCTGGAGGAGATAGGCAAGACCCGCCAGGTCATACTCTTCACCTGCGCTTAAACGCGCCCATCCGGGCGGGAAACCGCCCGGGCAAAGGCGCTATGTTTATCAATTTAAATCATAATCAACCAAGGAGCGATACGACATGAGATTTGAAGTTTCCCCGGACGTATTCGAGCTGCTGCCCGACGCCTGCTTCGGCGTCGTCGCCGTGCGCGGCGTGGACAATTCCAAGGCCTATCCCCAGGTTTCCGGGCTGCTGCACAGCGCCATAGCCGAGTGCGAGGCCGCGCTCGCCGGGGTGAAGGTCAAGGAGTCCCCGGAGATAATACCCTACCGCGACGCCTTCCGCGCGCTCGGGATAAACCCCAACAAGTTCATGTGCTCCATCGAGGCGCTGCTCACCCGCATCGCAAAGGGCAAGGGCTTCCCGGAGATAAGCCCGATAGTCGACCTCGGCAACGCCGTCAGCCTGCGCACGCGCCTGCCCATAGGCGCGCACGACATGGGCACGGTGGCGCGCGCCCTCGAGGTGCGCCACGCGCGGCCGGGCGACACCTTCATCCCCTTCGGCGGCGGCGAGGCCGAGGCGCCGGACGAAAACGAGGTCGTCTACGTCTCCGACGGCCAGGTGCGCACCCGCCGCTGGACCTGGCGCCAGAGCGAGATAGGCAAGATTACCGAGGCCACAACCGACCTGCTCTTCCCCATAGACGGCTTCAGGAGCATAAACCTCGACCGCGTGCTCGAGGCGAGGAGCGAGCTGAGCTCCCTCATAGAGGACGTCTTCGGCGCCAGGACCGCCGTGGGCATGGTGGACAGGGGCAGCCCCGTCTTCGAGTGCGAGCTTTAAGCTGAAAGGAGGCGCGTCATGCGCGTAGTGCTGCTCCCATGCGCACCGTATGAGCTCAACTATATCGAGCGCTGGGCGAACGAGCTGGCAAAAACCGGCTGGAGGCTCAGGAGCATACCCCTGCTGCTGCCCTTCCTAGCCGTGCTGGAGGAGGCGGAGCCGGCGCGCTACCGCCTCGACTATGAGCGGCGCGACTACCACGGCTACTACTGCCGCGTCCCCTTCGTGAGGATGCTCCTAATCGAGGGCGAGCCTACGGGCTACTCGCCGCAGGAGATGCGCTCCATAGGCTATTTCAACGTCGTCTGCCAGCCCATATTCGAGCCCGTCATCACGCTGATGGTATTCAAGGACATTTTCACCCTGCCTATGCTGAGCCTCGTCAAAAACCCCGCCCTCTTCGGCGATTACCCGCTCTTCGGCTTCATGACGGCGCTCATGGCGCTTATCATCCTCACGGGCTTTATAGCGGCGCTGGTTTTCCTGATAGCCTTCACCTGGCGGCGCTCGCGCCGCGTGGAACTGATATGCTACCGCGTAACGGGCCTCACGAATTTCCTGTGCCTGGCCTGGGCCCTGCTCTCGCTGCTGCTGCTTGCGACCGTCGGGATGTACTACCCCATATGAAACCGAATTCCCCCACGCAGCCTCGCGCTGTCCGGGGGAATTCTCATTGCCGGCGTTGATTTGTTCACAAATTGGGGGTATAATTTCGCCTTGGCAATCACAAAACGAGCTTGAAAGGGAGATTCCGGTGCTCACACTCAAGGACATACGCAAGGACTATGTTCTAGGCGACATGACGGTGCACGCCCTGCGCGGCGTCAGCATAAGTTTCCGCGAAAACGAGTTTGTCTCTATCCTGGGCCAGTCCGGCTGCGGCAAGACGACGCTCCTGAACATAATAGGCGGCCTGGACCAGTATACGGAGGGCGACCTGGTCATAAACGGGCGCTCGACCAGGGAATATAAGGACAAGGACTGGGACACCTACCGCAACCACACCATAGGCTTCGTCTTCCAGACCTACAACCTCATACCGCATCAGACGGTGCTCGCCAATGTGGAGCTCGCCCTGACCATTTCCGGCGTGGACAGGGCGGAGCGGCGCGAGAGGGCCGTAAAAATGCTCGAGAAGGTCGGCCTCGGCGACCAGCTCCACAAGAAGCCGAACCAGATGTCCGGCGGGCAGATGCAGCGCGTGGCGATCGCCCGCGCGCTTATAAACGACCCGGACATACTCCTGGCCGACGAGCCCACCGGCGCGCTGGACAGCGAGACGAGCGTGCAGATAATGGAGCTGCTCAAGGAGATCGCCCGCGACAAGCTCGTGATTATGGTCACGCATAACCCGGAGCTCGCCGAGCGCTATTCGACGCGCATAGTCCGCCTGCTCGACGGCGAGATAACCGGCGACAGCGACCCGTACAGCCCCGGGGCCGAGACGGAAAAGGGCGACAGCGGCAAGAATAAGCCGAGCATGTCCTTCGCCACGGCGCTCAGCCTCTCCTTCAACAACCTCAAGACGAAGAAGGGCCGCACCATACTCACGGCCTTCGCGGGGAGCATAGGCATTATCGGCATCGCGCTTATCCTTGCCCTCTCGCACGGCATACAGGCCTACATCGACCAGGTGCAGGAGGACACGCTGAGCACCTATCCCCTGACCATAGAGGCCGAGGCCGCCGACCTTTCGAGCATGGTGGAGGCCATGGCCGGGGCGGCGGACGAGACGGAGGAGCACGGGCTCGACAAGGTCTACTCCAACGTCATAATGTACGACCTGATGGATAACCTCACCAACATGGACACGGAGACCAACGACCTCGAGAGCTTCAAGGCCTTCCTGGACAAAAACGGCGGGGGCATCGGCGAATATACCAGCGCGATACAGTATATATACAACTCCAACTTCGACATATATACCCGCGACACGGACAACAGGGTGGTCGAGAGCGACGTCACCTCGCTTTTGAACGAGATTATGAGCGGGATCTACGGCGGGGACTTCACAAGCTACTTTGAGTCCGACATGGGGAGCTTCTTCACGGGCTTCGAGACCTGGACGGAGATGCTGCCCGGCAGCGGCGGCGAGCTCATAAACGACACGATAAAGAGCCAGTACGAGGTCGTCTACGGCTCCTGGCCGGAGAATTACGACGAGGTCGTGCTGATAGTCGACCAGAACAACGAGGTCAGCGACCTCGTGCTCTACACCCTGGGGCTCAGGAGCGAGGAGGAGCTCACCGACTCCCTGTCCGGCTACCTGGACGGCGAGGCGGCGGACATGTCCGTGCAGAGCTGGAGCTATGAGGACATCTGCTCGCGCACGTTCAAGCTCGTCGGCTATTACGACAAATACGTCTACGACGCCGAGACGGGCGGCTACACCGACGTCTCCGGCAGCAAGGCCGGGCTCGACTACCTCTATGAGAACGAGGACATAGGCGTCACGCTTAAAATAAGCGGCATAGTGCGCCAGGACCCGGACGCCGTGGCGGGCATGATGCAGTCCGGCGCCATAGGCTACACCGCCGCGCTCACCGACTACGTCATAGAGGACGCCGCGGACAGCGACGTTATCGTCGACCAGATGGCCAACCCCGACGTCGACGTGCTCACGGGCCTGCCCTTCCTCACCGGCGACGAGCCCGAGCCCGGCTACGGCGAGATGAAGGCCGAGGCGGAGGACTATATCGCCTCGCTCAACACGGCGGACTCCGCGGAGCTCTACCGCGAGCTGCTCTCCACGCCGGGGGACGAATACCTCGACGCCGCGGCGGACGCGGCCGTCTCCGGCCTCACGCGGGAGGACATAGAGGAGATGATGGCCGAGGGCTACAGCGACGAGATGGGCGTGGACGCCGGCTCCATTAGCGGCTATATAGACGGCATGGACGACGAGACGCTCATGGGCTACGTCCGCGACATGATACGCGAGACGATAGCCGAGCAGTACGCCGAGGCCGTGGGCGAGCGGCTTGAGAGCCTCAGCGACGGCCAGCTCGCCATGGCCCTGGAGATGACGGAGCTCGAGGACTGGCAGTACGAGTACGTCTATAACGAGCTCATGCCGCCGCGCTATTCCGAGGGCAGCTATGAGGAGAACCTCGACGCGCTGGGCTACGTCGACCTGGAGAGCCCGGACGCCATCAACCTCTACGCCGTCAGCTTTGAGGACAAGGACGAGATAGCGCGGATAATAGACGAGTATAACGCCGCCGCCGGGGAGGAGCAGCAGATAAGCTACACCGACTATGTGGCCATACTCATGAGCAGCGTCTCTACCATCATTAACGCCATAAGCTATGTGCTCATAGCCTTCGTGGCCATATCCCTCGTGGTCTCCAGCATCATGATAGGCATAATCACCTATATAAGCGTCCTCGAGCGCACGAAGGAGATAGGCATACTCCGCTCCATAGGCGCGAGCAAGCGGGACGTCTCCAACGTCTTCAACGCGGAGACGCTTATAGAGGGCCTCGCGGCGGGCGCGATGGGCATAATCGTGTCGCTTATATTAATAGTGCCGATAAACGCCATAGTCCAGCACTTCACGGGCATAGAAAGCCTGCGGGCCGTGCTGCCCTTCAGCGGGGCGGCCGCGCTGATATTGATAAGTATGCTGCTGACCTTTGTGGCGGGCCTCATCCCCTCCCGTTTCGCGGCGAACCGCGACCCGGTCGAGGCGCTGAGGACGGAATAAGGGCCGCGGGCGGCGCGGTCCGCAAAAGCCCCGGGAACACGTTCCCGGGGCTTTACGTTTAAAATTCCTTGCGGTCGTAGATCCTCACGCTGATGCGGGCGCTCAGGGCGAGGGCGGCGACGCTCAAGAGAGGCAGGAGGAAGAACGCTCCGCTCAGATCGTCGGGCTCGATGCCGAAATGGGCCGCTATGAAGCCGACGGCGAGGAAGGCGACCATGTACACGGCGATGCAGATGACTCTCGCCTTGTCGGTGCCGAACTTGTACACAATCGGCAGCGTCAGGCCCAGGAGCAGCAGGGCGATGCAGAAGCAGGCGGCGGACGCGCCTATGGCCTCCTCGAGGCTGTCGCCTATCACGAGGCACGCGCCTATGCCGAGCGCGCCCAGCGCCAGGAGGCCGAGCACGCCCAGGACATAGCGGCTGAGGGCGAGCTCCGCGCGGGTGACGGGCATGCTCATCATGTACCGCTCCACGCGGCTCTTTTCGTCAATGGAGAGCGTGGTCAGCGGCAGGAGCATGCCGTATATGACGCTGAGCGCCGTGAAGAAGAGGCCGCTTCCGTTTATAAAGCTGATCACGAACCAGACCGCAAGCACCAGCAGGAGGCTTTTCGCCTGGCCCTTGAGGCTGAGCAGGTCTTTTATGAGCAGGGCCTTCATTTTGCGTCCCCCTTGATATAGTATAGCATTATGTCCTCGATCCCCGCGCGCTCGGTCGTGAGGGCGCCGGCCGCGCCGCGCTCCACAAGCGCCTCGCAGCCGAACTGCCCGTGCCGCACGCCGACGACGCGCCCGGCGTCAAGGGCGGCGATCTCCCTCTCCCCGCCCTTGGCGATGACGTATTTCTCAAGCAGGGCGTCCTTTTCCTCCGAAAAGATTACCCGGCCCCCGTGCAGGAAGGTGATGTAGTCGCAGGCCTTCTCCAGGTCGGAGAGTATGTGCGAGGATATCAGCACGCTGTGGCCCTCGTCCTGGATGAAGCCGAGCAGGATGTCAAGGAGCTCGTCGCGCGCCACGGGGTCGAGCCCGCTCGTGGGCTCGTCGAGCAGCAGCAGCCGCGCGCCGTGGTTGAGCGCCGCGGCGATCGAGAGCTTCATCTTCATGCCGCGCGAGTAGTCCTTCACGCGCTGCCCGCCGTCCAGGCCGAAGCCTTCGCACATTTTGGCGAAGCCCTCCGGCTCGAAGCTCCGGTATCCGGCGGCGAGGACGCGCCCCACGTCCCGGCAGGTGAAGCTGTCGGGGAAGGGGCACTCGTCCATGACGGCGCCCAGTTCCTCGCGGAATTCCGGCTCCGCCGTCTCGGGGTCTGCGCCGAGGACGCGGAGCTCGCCGCCGGAGCGCTTCGCAAGGCCGAGCAGCAGGCGTATCGTCGTGCTCTTGCCCGCGCCGTTTTCGCCTATCAGCCCCATTATGCAGCCGGAGGGCAGCGTGAAGCTCACGTCCCTGAGCGCAAAGCGCCCGAAATCCTTCGTGAGCCCGCGCGCTTCTATAGCGTTAGTCGTCATATCAATCTCCTTCAATAATCAGCCGGAGCATTTCCATGAGCTCCGCGTCCGTCAGCCCGCACTGGGCGGCCAGGCCGCGCGCCTCGCCCAGCAGGCCCTCAATTTGCCTCAGGCGCTCCTCGCGTATGAGCTCCAGGTCCTTCCCAGCGACAAAGCTCCCCTTGCCGGGGACCGTCACGATAAAGCCCTCGCGCTCCAGTTCCTCATATGCCCGCTTGGTCGTGATGACGCTTATGCGCAGCTCCTTGGCCAGAAGCCGTATCGACGGAAGGGCGTCCCCCTCCGACAGCTCGCCTGACATTATCTTCGACTTGAGCTGCGAGCATATCTGCTCGTATATGGGCGCGCCGGCGCTGTTGCTTATGATTATTTCCATGGATACCACCCTATATAGTGTGTATATCCATTATACACAGTATGCACGGTTTGTCAAGTGGCTTGCGCAAAAAATCCCCGCCCGGCGGGCGCGAAATCCGTCCTTGACAAGCCCGCGGCGCTCTGATATAATACCACGAAATGCGGCCCGCTTCGGTGGGCTTTTAATACGCCCGAAGGGAGGCACAGGAATGGAAAAGTTCGTTATAAAGGGCTGCAACGCTTTCCTCGACGGGCGTTTTGTTCCCTCCGACGTCGAGGTTGCGGGGGATATTGTTTCCCGAGTCGAGCCCGGTATCGTTCCCGACGGCGGCGAGACTGTTTTTTATTTCAATAATTGCTTTATTGTTCCCGGCCTTGTTGATGTGCACGTCCATCTGCGAGAGCCGGGCTTTTCTTATAAAGAGACGATAGCCAGCGGCACGGCCGCCGCCGCGCGCGGGGGCTACACCGCCGTCTGCGCCATGCCGAACCTCGACCCGGTGCCGGACAGCGCGGAGCATCTGGCGGAGGAGCTGGAGGCGATAGGGCGCGGCGCGCTCATAGAGGTCTACCCCTACGGGGCGCTGACCGTGGGCGAGAAGGGCGGCGAAATGGCGGACATAGAGGGTATGCACGGCCTTGCCGTAGCCTTTTCCGACGACGGGCGCGGGGTGCAGTCGGAGGACATGATGCGCCGCTGCATGGAAGCGTGCGCCGGGACGGGCAATATCCTCGCCGCGCACTGCGAGGTGGACTCGCTTCTAAACGGCGGGTACATCCACGACGGCGCGTACGCCAGGGCGCACGGGCACCGCGGCATAAGCTCCGAGAGCGAGTGGCGGGAGGTCGAGCGCGACCTGCGCCTCGCGGAGGAGACGGGCTGCGCGCTCCATATCTGCCACGTCTCGACGAAGGAGTCCGTACAGCTCATACGCGAGGCCAAGGGGCGCGGCGTGGACGTGAGCTGCGAGACGGCGCCGCACTACCTGCTGCTCACGGAGGACGGCCTGCAGGAGGACGGGCGTTTCAAGATGAACCCGCCGCTGCGCGAAGAGGCCGACCGCGCGGCGCTTATAGAGGGCGTACTGGACGGGACGGTGGACATGATAGCCACCGACCACGCGCCGCACTCGGCGGAGGAGAAGTCGCGCGGGCTCGAGAAGTCCGCCATGGGCGTCGTGGGCCTCGAATGTGCCTTCCCGGCGCTCTATACCGGCCTGGTAGAGCCGGGGATAATAACGCTCGAGAAGCTGATAGGGCTCATGAGCGTGAACCCGGCCCGGCGCTTCTACATCCCGGGCGGGGAGATAAAGGCTGGCGGGACGGCGAACCTGGCCGTTTTCGATACGGACGGGGAATTTGCCATCGACCCGGCGGAGTTCGCCTCCAAGGGCCGGGCGACGCCCTTCGAGGGCATGAGGGTAAAGGGCAAATGCTTAATGACAGTTTGTGCAGGGAGGACAGTATGGAAAGCGTAAAGGCAAGGAAGCTCGTACTTGCGAGCGGCAGCGAATTCTACGGCGAGGGCTTCGGCGCGGACAGGATAAGCGTCTGCGAGGTGGTGTTCAACACCTCCATGGCGGGCTATCAGGAGATCGTCTCCGACCCGTCCTACACCGACCAGGCCGTGTGCATGACCTATCCCATCATAGGCAACTACGGCATCACCGACGAGGATTACGAGACGAAGACCCCGACCATAGGCGGGCTCATCGTGCGCGACTACAACGATAACCCCTCCAACTTCCGCTATACGAAGACGCTCGGCGAGCTCATGCAGGAGTACTCCATCCCCGGCCTGGCGGGCGTGGACACCCGCCGCCTGACGCGGGAGATACGCTCCGAGGGCAGCCAGAAGGGCCTCATCTGCCCGGCGGACATGCCGAAGGCGGAGGCGATGGGCATACTGGGCGCCACGGAGCTCAGGCACGACCAGGTGAGCCGCGTGAGCTGCCATAAGCGCTGGTACTCGCGCACCAGCAACCACCGCTTCACCGTCGTCGCGCTGGACTGCGGCATAAAGCTCGGCATGGTCAAGGCGCTCAACGCCCGGGGCTGCAACGTCACGGTAGTGCCCTGGAATACGACGACGGAGGAGATCGACTTCATGAGGCCCGACGGCGTGCTGCTCTCCAACGGGCCCGGGGACCCGACGGACGTGCCGGAGGTCGTGGAGACCGTGCGCGCCCTCAAGGGCCGTTACCCCATCATGGGCATCTGCCTGGGCCACCAGATAATCGCCCTGGCCCACGGCGCGAAGACCTACAAGCTCAAGTTCGGCCACCGCGGCGGCAACCACCCCGTGCGCGAGCTCGCCACCGGGCATATAGAGATGACCAGCCAGAACCACAGCTACGCCGTCGACCCCGGCTCCCTCGCGGGCACGGGGCTCGAGATAACGCATATAAACCTGCTGGACGACACCGTAGAGGGCATGAGGAGCGCGGACGGCACGCTGTTTTCCGTCCAGTACCACCCGGAGAGCAAGCCCGGCCCGCAGGACAGCGCGCAGCTCTTCGACCGCTTCGTGAACATGCTCGCCATGAGGGAGGCCAACTGAAATGCCTAAGAGGACAGATATACACAAGATACTCGTCATAGGCTCCGGCCCGATCATAATAGGCCAGGCCGCGGAATTCGACTACGCCGGCACCCAGGCCTGCCTCGCGCTGCGCGAGGAGGGCTATGAGGTCGTGCTGGCCAATTCCAACCCCGCCACGATTATGACGGACACCTCCGTCGCCGACAAGGTATATATGGAGCCGCTGACCGCGGAGTACGTCGCGCGCATAATCCGCTACGAGCGGCCGGACGCGATCGTGCCCGGCATAGGCGGCCAGACCGGGCTCAACCTCGCCGTGGAGCTCCAGCGCGCCGGCGTGCTCGCCGAGTGCCGCGTCGAGGTGCTGGGTACGAAGGTCGAGAGCATAGAGCTCGCCGAGGACCGCGAGAAGTTCAAGGAGCTCTGCGAGCGCCTGGGCGAGCCCGTGCTGCCCAGCGAGACCGCCGAGACGGTCGAGGGCTGCCTCAAGGCCGCCGCGGACATAGGCTACCCTGTGGTGCTGCGCCCGGCCTTCACCCTCGGCGGCACCGGCGGCGGCTTCGCCGACGACGAGGCGGAGCTGCGCGAGCTCGCCAAGCACGCCCTCGCCGTCTCGCCCGTCCACCAGGTGCTGGTCGAGAAGAGCATCCGCGGCTACAAGGAGATAGAGTACGAGGTCATGCGCGACGCGGCCGACACCGCCATCGCCGTCTGCAATATGGAGAACATCGACCCCGTCGGCATCCACACGGGCGACTCCATCGTCGTCGCGCCCAGCCAGACCCTCACGAACCGGGAGTACCAGATGCTGCGCGACAGCGCGCTGAAGATAATCCGCGCCCTCGGCGTGGAGGGCGGCTGCAACGTGCAGTTCGCGCTCGACCCGGAGAGCTTCAACTACTTCCTGATAGAGGTCAACCCCCGCGTGAGCCGCTCGTCCGCCCTCGCCAGCAAGGCCACGGGCTACCCCATAGCGCGCGTGTCCGCAAAGATAGCCGCCGGGCTGCGCCTCGACGAGATACAGCTCGCCAACACCCCCGCGAGCTTCGAGCCGACGCTCGACTACGTCGTAACCAAGATGCCGCGCTTCGCCTTCGACAAGTTCGCCGGCGCGAGCAACAAGCTCGGCACCCAGATGAAGGCCACCGGCGAGGTCATGGCCGTGGGCCGCACGATAGAGGAGAGCCTCCTGAAGGCCGTGCGCTCGCTCGAGATAGGCGCGCGCCACCTCTACCTGCCCAAATTCCACCACATGCCGATAGACGGGCTGCTCGACTACATCAAGGACGGCACGGACGACCGCATCTTCGCAATCGCCCAGCTCATGTGGCTCGGGGTCGACTATAACCGCATCTCCAACCTCACCGGCATCGACCTGCTCTTCCTCGACAAGATACACAACATCGTCGAGCTCGAGCGCGAGATAAAGGACGAGCCCGTCACGGCGGAAAACCTGCGCCGCGCCAAGCGCATGGGCTTTTCCGACGCCCACCTCGCCCACCTGTGGAAATGCACGGAGCGCGAGGTATTTGAAAAGCGCCGCGAGTACGGCATCTTCCCCGTCTACAAGATGATAGACACCTGCGCGAGCGAGTTCGAGAGCTACGTCCCCTACTTCTACTCCACCTATGAAGAGGAGAACGAGTCCGTCGTCTCCGATAAGCCCAAGGTGGTCGTCCTCGGCGCCGGGCCCATACGCATAGGCCAGGGCGTGGAGTTCGACTACTCCACCGTCCACGCCGTGAAGACCATTAGGGCGCACGGCTACGAGGCCATAATAATCAACAACAACCCCGAGACCGTCTCCACGGACTACACGACGAGCGACAAGCTCTACTTCGAGCCGCTCACGGTCGAGGACGTCATGAACGTCATAGAGCTTGAGAAGCCCCTCGGCGTGATCGCCACGCTGGGCGGTCAGACGGCGATAAACCTCGCCGAGCCGCTCATGGAGCACGGCGTGAAGCTCATCGGCACGGACTGCGAGGCCATAGAGCGCGCCGAGAACCGCGACAGCTTTGAAAAGCTGCTGCTCGCCGAGCGCATACCCCAGCCCGAAGGCCGCGCCGTCACCAGCGTGGACGCCGGCGCCGAGGCCGCGAAGGAGATAGGCTACCCCGTGCTCGTGCGCCCGAGCTTCGTGCTCGGCGGCCGGGCCATGCAGATAGTCGCCGACGAGACGGCGCTCAGGTACTACCTCGAGAACGCGGTGCGCATAGACGAGAAGCAGCCCGTGCTCGTCGACCGCTATGTCGCCGGGCGCGAGTGCGAGGTCGACGCGGTCTGCGACGGCGTGAACGTCTTCGTCCCGGGCATCATGGAGCATGTCGAGCGCACCGGCGTCCACTCCGGCGACTCCATAAGCGTCTACCCGCCCTACAACCTCAGCGGGCATGTGCGCGAGGTCATACTCGACTACACCCGCCGCCTCGGCCTCGCCATAGGCATAGTCGGCCACTATAATATCCAGTTCATCGTGGACAAGAACGACGACGTGTACATCATCGAGGTCAACCCCCGCTCTTCCCGCACCGTGCCCTTCATAAGCAAGGCCACCGGCTGGTCCCTCGCCGACATAGGCACCCTCGCCATGCTGGGCGTCAGCCTGCCCGAGCAGGGGATAACCGAGCTCTGCCCGCCAGACAGGAACAAGTACTTTATAAAGGCCCCGGCCTTCAGCTTCAATAAGCTCGCCGGCCTCGACGCCTACCTCTCGCCAGAAATGAAGTCCACCGGCGAGGCCATCGGCATAGACAGGACGATAAACCGCGCGCTCTACAAGGCCCTGGAGGCCAGCGGTATGCGCGTCGCCAACGCGGGGACCGTCTTTGCCACGATAGCCGACTGCGACAAGGACGAGTCCCTGCCGCTCATACGCCGCTTCTACGACCTCGGCTTCAATATCGAGGCCACCGAGGGCACGGCCAGGTTCCTCAAGAGCCACGGCATACGCACCCGCGTGCGCCGGAAAATAAGCGAGGGCAGCGAGGAGATACTCGAGTCCATACGCCGCGGCTATGTGAGCTACGTCATC
This sequence comes from uncultured Oscillospiraceae bacterium, assembly GCA_944385795.1. Taxonomy (GTDB): domain Bacteria; phylum Bacillota; class Clostridia; order Oscillospirales; family Oscillospiraceae; genus Scatomorpha. Next base: position 71,111 of record CALWYP010000038.1, read on the forward strand.
AACACCCGCGACCTGAACGCCGTTTCCGGCCACTCCGACGGCTACGAGATACGCCGCTGCGCCGTCGAGAACAACGTGCCCATCTTCACCAGCCTGGACACGGTGAAGGTGCTGCTCGACGTGCTTGAGGAGATAACCATCTCCATATCCACCATAGACTGATGAAAAAGGGCGAATTCACTCTTGTAAGGAACGAGGAGCTCGTCCCGGGTATGCACCGGCTGGCCTTCTCAGGCGACGCTGCGGGCATAGCCCCCGGCCAGTTCGCCGAGGTGAGCGTGCCCGGGTGCTTCCTGCGGCGGCCCTTCTCCGTGGCGGGCTTTGACGAAGGCCGGCTCACCCTCGCCGTGCGCGTGCGGGGCGAGGGCACGGCCGGGCTCTGTGCGATGGAGCCGGGGGCGAAGCTCGACATCCTCACCTGCCTCGGCAACGGCTTCGACCTCTCTACAGCCGGGGCCCGGCCGCTGCTGATCGGCGGGGGCAGCGGCGTCCCGGCGCTCTGGCCGCTCTGCCGCGCGCTCATCGGGGCGGGCGCGGAGGTGACGGCGGCGCTCGGCTTCAACTCGGCGGGGGAGAGCTTCTATGTAAACGACTTCGTTGCCCTCGGCGCGGCCACGGCCGTATACACCGCCGACGGCTCCATGGGCCGCCGCGGCCCCGTCACGGACGCGCTGAACGACTTTGGCTACAGCTCCGTCTACGCCTGCGGGGCCGTGCCGATGCTGCAAATCATCGACCGCGAGGCGAAGGCCCCGGCGCAGTTCTCGCTCGAGGCGCGCATGGGCTGCGGCTTCGGGGCCTGCATGGGCTGCACGGTGGAGACCGTGGACGGCCCCAGGCGCGTCTGCAAGGACGGGCCGGTCTTCAGGAGGGGGGAGCTCATATGGTGAACACGGCCGTGACGCTCTGCGGCATAGAGCTCACGAACCCCGTTATACCCGCCTCCGGCACCTTCGGCTACGGGCGAGAGTTCGCGGAGATATACGACATCGACTGCCTCGGGGCCTTCGCTATCAAGGGCACGACGCGGGAGCCCCGCTTCGGGAACCCCGCGCCGCGCATAGCCGACGCGCCCGCCGGTATGCTCAACTCCGTGGGCCTGCAAAACCCCGGCGTGGACGCGGTCGTTGCCCGCGAGCTGCCGGAGCTCGCCAAGGTCTACCACAAGAAAGTCCTCGCCAACGTCTGCGGCTTCTCCGTGGACGAGTACGTCGAGGTGGCCGCGCGGCTGGATAAGGAGGACATCGTCGGCTGGCTCGAGCTGAACGTGAGCTGCCCCAACGTCCACGGCGGCGGCATGGGCTTCGGCACGACCTGCTCCGGCGCGGCCGAGGTCACGCGCGAGGTAAAGCGCGCGGTGAAAAAGCCGGTCATAGTCAAGCTCACGCCCAACGTCACGGACATCGCCGCGATCGCCAGGGCCTGCGAGGACGCGGGCGCGGACGGGCTCTCGCTCATAAACACCGTCCTCGCCATGCGCATAGACCCGGCGGCGAGGAAGCCCGTGCTGGCCAACATAACCGGCGGGCTCTCCGGCGGCGCGGTCTTCCCGCTCGCGCTGCGCTGCGTCTACCAGGCCTACGAGGCCGTGGGCATACCCATAATCGGCATGGGCGGCGTGCGCTCGGCGCGGGACGTGATCGAAATGACGCTCGCGGGCGCGACCGCCGTCGGCGTCGGCGCGGCGAACCTTATAAACCCCTTCGCGGCGAAGGAGATAATCGAGGCCCTGCCCGCGGAGATGGAGAAGTACGGCATTGAAAATCTGGTTGACATAATAGGAGGAGCACACAATGGCTAAAGACGTTATAATCGCCCTCGACATGCCCAACCGGGCGAGCGTCATGAGCTTCCTCGACCGCTTCGGCGGCGAGAAGCCCTGGGTAAAGATAGGCATGGAGCTCTTTTACGCCGAGGGCCCGGAGATAGTGCGCGAGATAAAGCGCCGCGGCTTCCATATTTTCCTCGACCTCAAGCTCTGCGACATACCCAACACCGTGCGAGGCGCGATGCGCTCGCTCAGGCCGCTTGGAGTTGACATAATCAATCTGCACGCCTTCGGCGCGGCGGAGATGATGCGCGCCGCCGTAGAGGGGCTGACGGACGAAGACGGCGGGCGAGAAACGAAGCTCATAGCCGTCACCATACTCACCTCCACAAGCGAGGAGGCGCTGCGCCGCGAGATGCTTATAGACCGGCCCATGGCCGACGCCTGCATAGCCTACGCGGAGAACGCAAAGGGCGCGGGCCTCGACGGCGTGGTCTGCTCGCCGCTGGAGAGCCCGGTCATACACGGGCGCTGCGGCGAGGGCTTCCTCACCGTCACGCCGGGCGTGCGCTTCGCCGGCGGGGAGCGCGGCGACCAGGTGCGCGTCACCACGCCGGAGAAGGCCAGCGCCCTCGGCAGCGACTATATCGTCATGGGCCGCCCGATAACCGGCGCGGCCGACCCCGTGGCGGCCTGGGAACGGGCCCGCGCGGAATTCCTGGGAGGTAATGCGTAATGGAGAAGTTCGACGTTTCCCGCGCCCTTTTAAGCATAGGCGCCGTGTTCCTGAGGCCCGACGAGCCCTTCACCTGGGCCAGCGGGATAAAGAGCCCCATATACTGCGACAACCGCCTTATCCTCACTGCGCCCGAGGTCCGCGACGGCGTTGAAAACGCGCTTGCGGAGATGATAAGGCGCGAATACCCGCAGGCCGGGGCCCTTATGGGCACCGCCACCGCCGGCATCGCCCACGCGGCCATCGCGGCGCACATACTCGGCCTGCCCATGGGCTACGTCCGCTCCGGGAACAAGGACCACGGCCGCCGGAACCGCATAGAGGGCAGGCTGGCGCCGGGCGAGAAGGTTGTAGTGGTCGAGGACCTCATCTCCACCGGGGGCAGCGCGCTGGAGGCCGTGGAGGCCCTGCGCGAGGCCGGCGCCGAGGTGCTGGGCATAGCCGCGCTCTTCACCTACGGCATGGAAAAGGGCAAAAAGCGCATAGCGGAGCACAATACCCGCGCCGTATGCCTCACGGACTTCGATGCGGTGGTCGCCGCGGCGGCGGCCGACGGGGCCTTCCCGGCGAGCTACGTCCCCGCGCTGCTGGCCTTCAGGGATAACCCCGACGACGGTGCATGGCAGGAGGCGCTCAGATGAGGCATCTTATCGACATACGCGACCTCACGCACGCGGAGATACTCTCCCTGCTCGACCTCGCCGACGACATAGCCGCCCGCCGCGAGGACTACCGCGAGGCCTGCCGCTACAAGAAGCTAGCCACGCTCTTCTTTGAGCCCAGCACGCGCACGCGGCTGAGCTTCGAGGCCGCCATGATGGAGCTCGGCGGCAATGTGCTCGGCTTCTCCGAGGCCGCGAGCTCCTCCGCCAGCAAGGGCGAGAGCGTGGCGGACACCGTGCGCGTCGTCGGCTGCTACGCGGACATAATCGCCATGCGCCATCCCAAGGAGGGCGCCCCGCTCGCCGCCTCGCTCCACTCCACCGTGCCCATAATAAACGCCGGCGACGGCGGGCACAACCACCCGACCCAGACCCTCACGGACCTGATGACCATACGCCGCGAGAAGGGCTCGCTCAATAATTTCACTATCGGCCTGTGCGGCGACCTCAAGTTCGGCCGGACCGTACACTCGCTCATAGCCGCGCTCACCCGCTGCGAGGGCGTCAGATTCGTGTGCATCTCGCCCGAGGAGCTGCGCCTCCCCGGCTATGTAAGGCAGGACGTGCTGGAAAAGGCGGGAGCGGAGTACGCCGAGGTGCGCGGCCTCGCCGAGGTCATGCCCGAGCTCGACGTGCTCTACATGACCCGCGTGCAGCGGGAGCGCTTCTTCAACGAGGAGGACTACCTCCGCCTGAAGGACAGCTATATCCTCACGCCCGCGAAGCTCGCTGGCGCCAAGGCGGAGCTCTCCATCCTGCACCCGCTGCCGCGCGTCAACGAGATCGACACCGCTATAGACGCCGACCCGAGAGCCTGCTATTTCCGCCAGACCCTCTGCGGCAAGTTCGTGCGCATGGCGCTCATACTCACGCTCTTGAAGGAGGCGGGGAAATGAATATAGACTCCATCAAAAACGGCCTTGTCATAGACCACATCCGCGCCGGCGGGGCCATGGACCTCTACCGCCTGCTCCACCTCGGCGACATGGACTGCACCGTCGCCATAATCAAGAACGCGCCCAGCGCCAAGCTCGGCCGGAAGGATATTATCAAAATCGACTCCGGAAAGGACATAGACCTCGGCGTCATAGGCTTCGTCGACCCGGACGCGACCATAAACGTCATACGCGACGGCCGGCTCGTGGATAAGCGCAAGCTGGATTTGCCCGAGCGCATAGTGAACGTCCTCAAATGCCGCAACCCCAGGTGCATCACCACCGTGGAGCCCGGCCTGGACCAGGTGTTTTTCCTCTCCGACCGCGCGACGCACACCTACCGCTGCCTCTACTGCGAGGCGAAGGCGGAATTGAACAAGAAATAAGCCAAAGCGCCGCGGATTGACCGCGGCGCTTTTTACGCCCCCGTGAGCTCCGTGCCGGGGTAGTAGTGGGCGAGTATCTCGCGGTAGCCCGAGCCGTTTTCCGCCATAATGTTCGCGCCGTACTGGCTCATGCCCACGCCGTGGCCGAAGCCCGTAACGGTGAAGAGGAAGCCCTCGCCAGTGTAGTCGAGGGTGAAGGCCGTGCTGCGCAGGGAAAACAGCTCGCGCACCTCCTGGCCTGTGAACTGCGCGCCGCCTATCTCGACGCTGTCCACGCGCCCGCTGGCGTCCTCGGCCGCCGGGCCCAGCCAGAGGGCCGGCTCGCCGGAGAAATCCGCCCCGGGGCGAAGGGACGAGAGCTTGGCGGCGAAGTCCTCGCAGGGCACGGTGACGGTAGTCACATAGTTGGGCACGTCCTCGGCCGTCTCCGGGGAGTCCACGCTGACGAGGTAGGGCCTGGCCGACCAGAGCTCGGCGGAGTCCTCGGTCTTCCCGGCGGAGGAGGAGTGGAAGACGGCCTCTATGGCCTCGCCGCCGTAGCTCAGGTACTGCCCGTCCGTGGAGCGGACGGCGGAGAGTATTTTGGACATATTTTCCTCGTATGCGCCGCCCCAGTTTTCCCGCAGCTCTTCATCGGTGAGGCGGGCCTTGCAGCAGCCCGGGTCGTCGCAGACGGCGGCCCCGGGGTGCGCCGCCGTACCGGAGGACATACGGCTCATGATGTAGGTCCGGGCGGCCACGGCCTGGGCCTTGAGCGCCTCGGGCTCGAAGGAGGCCGGCATTTCGCCGGCCACCACGCCCGGAAGCCAGGAGTACATGTCCGTTTCGACAAGCTCCCCGCCGCTGAGCGCCGTGAAGCCTATGCCGGCGTCCGCGCCGGGCTCAGCCTCCGGCGCCGTCTCCGCCGCGGCGGGGCCCTCCGGCGCGGCCAGCAGCAGGGGCAGCAGCAGCGCCGCGGCGAGGCAGATAAGGGCGAGGGCGAAGATTCCCCTCATGCAGGCCCTCCTTTCCTGTTGACTTGAGGCCGCGCCGGGTATAAAATGTAATCTACGGCTTTGCGCCTCAATAAATACTATTTGGACGGATCTGAACCTATGCGTAAATACGCGTTGACCCTCTGCTGTACGGCCTGCGTTTTCGGGGCCTTCGGCGTCTTCTGCCGCTGGATACAGGGCATGACCGCCTTCGAGGAGAACGGCCTCTACAAGCCGGGCAGCTTCTGGGGTATCATACTCATCATAATGTACATAGCCGCGGCGGCGGCCCTCGCGGGCTTCTGCGTCTTCTTCCGCAGCCGGGAGAAGCTCGCCTCCCCGCCGGAGTTCGGCCTGGCCACGAAGGGCAGCGCCCGCATCGCCCTGCCCGTTGCGGCCGTCATAGCCCTCATGATGGCCGCGGGCAGCGTAATGCTGCTCGTGACCGCGGGGGGCGAGGCCTTCCCGACCCTGCTGCGCGTGCTGGCCCTGATGGGCGTGTTCTGCGCGGCGGGCTTCATGGGCATGGCCGGCGCGAACGGCCATCCTTCGCCCAGGGGCAGCGCGCTTGAGTTCGGGCTCTGCCTGGCCAGCGCCCTGCCGGTCGTCTTCTGCTGCTTCTGGCTCGTCGTGAGCTACAGGCAGGACGCGGCCACGGGCGTTGTGTGGAGCTATGCGCCGGAGATCATCGCCATCGCCTCCAGCCTGCTCGCCTTCTACTACCTCGCCGGCCACGCCTACGGCCGCCCGAGGCCCTTCGCGGCGGTGTTCTTCTGCGAGTTCGGGGCCTTCTCCTGCCTCGTGACCCTGCCCGACAGCCGCCTTTTCGCGCTGCAGCTCATGCTCTTCGCCTGCGCGGCCATGCAGCTCTACTTCGGTATGCTGCTCGCGGCCAACCTGCGCCCGGCCGGCGAAATAGACGCCCGCTTCCCCGGCGCGCTCGCCGCCGAGGGCCTTGCGGAGCCTGAAGAGGACGAGGAGGACGGCGGCGGGGAGCTCGAAGATATGGGCGGCGACCCCGGCGGCGAGGAGGAGTTCCTCGAGGTCAGCGAGCGCTACCTGGGCCCGGACGAGGCCCCGGACGCGGACGGGGAGCAAAAGAAATAGCTTGACAGACCTTGCTTTTCTATTATATAATTACCCTCTGCCAGACACTTGGCGGAGGGTATTGCTATGCCCTGAAAAGTCAACTACGGCGGGAAACCGCTTGTTGAGTAATATACCGAAAGGATGATTTCAAATGGTACGCACTTATCAGCCCAAGAAGCGTCAGCGCAAGAAGGAGCACGGCTTCCGCAAACGCATGGCCACCCGCAACGGCCGCAAGGTTCTCGCCCGCCGCAGGGCCAAGGGCAGGGCTAAGCTCAGCTACTGAGCCGCCGCGCGCCGCGCGCGATAAAGAAGGCAGCTTTGGAGTTCAGCACAGCGCTAAAAATGAACTACGATTTCCGTCGCGCCTACCGCAAGGGGAGGAGTGCGGCGGAGCCTTGCCTTGTCGTCTACGCCAGGCGGAACAACACCGGGACGTGTAACCGCGTGGGCTACACCGTCTCCGCCAAGCTCGGCTGCGCCGTGGTGCGCAACCGCGTCAGGCGGCGCCTGCGCGAGATATACAGGCTGAACGAGAGCGGCTTCCGCCCCGGCTACGACCTCGTCGTGGTCGCCAGGGGCAGGAGCGTGAGCGCCGGATACCAGAGGCTGGAGCGCGAGTTCCTGCGCGCCTGCTCGGGGCTCGGCGTGCTCAAGACACGGGACAAGAAGGAAGATGAGAAGGCTTGAAAAGGCTTATGCTCGCCCTTATCCGTTTTTACCGCAAGAATATTTCCCCGCTCAAGCCGCCATGCTGCCGCTTTATACCCACCTGCTCGGAATACGCGCTCGAGGCCATAGAGAAATACGGCCCGCTAAAGGGGGGCTGGCTTGCGTTTAAGCGCATATGCCGCTGCCACCCGCTGCACTTAGGCGAGCACGAGTTCTACGACCCCGTGCCCTAACCTCCGCGCGCTATTGCCCGGGCGCGCCCGGGACGAACCACCGAGGAGTTTTTAAAAAATGCTTGATGCTATAGCAACACCCTTTGGCTGGCTTATGATGCTGCTCTACGAGTTGACGGACAACTTCGGATGGGCCATCATACTGTTCGGCATAATCGTCGCGCTCGTGCTGCTGCCCTTCATGGCGAAGAGCAAGAAGAGCATGATGCGCATGTCGCGCCTGCAGCCGCGCATGATGGAGCTGCAGAAGAAGCACGAGGGCAACCCGCA
>CALWYP010000039.1 GCA_944385795.1 uncultured Oscillospiraceae bacterium
CGGGCCCGGCGTAGTGCGGCGGGCGGATCGGGCTCTTGGAGCGTATGGGCCAGGAGGCGTCGAAGAGGTCCATGAGCGTCGTGCCGAGCATATCCATGTTGGCGTCCCAGAGGCTGACGATGGTGCCGACGTCGCGCCAGTAGCCGTCGAAGCGGTAGGGCCAGAGCTTCTCGCCGGCGGCGAGCATATTGGGGATGACGTTCTTGCCGAAATCCTTGGAGGAGTTGGGGTCGTTCTCGTCGGCGATGAGGTACTCGCGCAGCTTCTTCCAATTGAAGATGTAGATGCCCATGCTGGCGAGGTCGCTCTTGGGCTGCTTGGGCTTCTCCTCGAACTCGTTGATATAGCCGTCCTCGCCGCAGGAGAGGATGCCGAAGCGGGTGGCCTCCTCCATGGAGACCTGCTTGACGGCTATGGTGCACGCCGCGCCGTTCTGGATGTGCTCGCGCAGCATGTCGGAGTAGTCCATCTTGTAGATGTGGTCGCCCGAGAGGATGAGCACGTTCTCGGGGTTGTAGTTCTCGATGAAGGCGATGTTCTGGTAGATGGCGTTTGCCGTGCCGGAGAACCAGGAGCCCTTCTCGCCCGCGCTCTGATAGGGCGGGAGTATGAACACGCCGCCGTCGGAGCTGTCGAGGTCATAGGCCTGGCCGCTGCCTATGTAGCTGTTGAGCTGGAGAGGCTTGTACTGCGTCAGGACGCCGACAACGTCGATGCCGGAGTTGGCGCAGTTGGAGAGCGGGAAGTCGATAATCCTGTACTTTCCGCCAAAGGGTACGCTGGGTTTTGCGACGTCCTTCGTGAGCGCGTAAAGGCGGGAGCCCTGTCCGCCCGCGAGGAGCATCGCAATGCATTTTCTGTTCACAATATTCCCCCCCTAACATATTAGCGGCTGGCGCCGGGTGTGCGCTTCGCCGCCCGCAAGTGGTTCGACGGATCTATTACACACAGGGCCGGGCCCTGCGATTTACGCTCTGCGGTTATACTTTGTCATGGCCCTGTCCGGGCCCTCGGCGATGTAGCAGACGGCGGCCTCGGCCGCGCTGGCGCAGGCGGCTGCCACGGCCTCGGCGTCCCTGCCGGCGAACCTGCCGAGCACCCAGTCCACGGGCTCGTACTCCGGCTCGCCTATGCCCAGGCGTATCCGCGGGAAGGCGTCCGTCCCCAGGCAGGCGATTATGCTCTTCAGGCCGTTGTGCCCGCCCGCGCTGCCGCCCGGGCGTATGCGCACGCTGCCGGGGGGCAGGGCCATCTCGTCGGACACGACTATAACATGCTCCGGCGGGACCTTATAGAACCTCGCCGCCTCGCCGACGGACTCGCCCGAGAGGTTCATATAGGTCTGCGGCTCCATCAGCAGCACGCCGTGCCCGTCCACCTGGGCCCTCGCGGTCAGCGCCCTGTGGCGCAGGCGGTCCATCTTTACCCCGAGCAGCCTCTCCATCGCCGCGCCGGCCATAAAGCCCGCGTTGTGCCTCGTGTTCTCATATTTCGGCCCGGGGTTGCCGAGGAAGGCGATTATCCACTCGACCGCAGGCGTCCTGCCGAAGGGCATATCAGTCAAAGAGCGAGGAAATGGAGACTTCCTCGTAAATGCGCTCGATCGCCTCGGCGAAAATCGGGGCGACGGAGAGGTACTTTATCTTCGGGCACTCGCCCTTGTCCTCCGGGAAGGGTATCGTGTCGAGCAGCAGCAGCTCCTTGATGGGGCTGACGTTGATGCGGCTGAGCGCCGGCCCGGAGAGCACGCCGTGGCTGGCGCAGGCGTAGATGTCCTTCGCGCCGCCCACCTCGGCCAGGGCCTCCGCCGCGTGGCAGAGGCTGCCCGCGGTGTCCACCATGTCGTCGAGGAGTATGACGTTCTTGCCGGAGACGTCGCCGATTATGTTCATGACTTCGCTCACGTTGGCCCTCTGGCGGCGCTTGTCGACTATGGCGAGGCCCAGGTCCAGCTTCTGGGCGAAGGTGCGCGCGCGGGAGACGCTGCCCACGTCGGGGGAGACGACTATGTAGTCGTCGTTGCCCTTCCCCACGGTGTTGAGGTAGTAGTTGGCGAGTATCGGCGCGCCGAAGAGGTTGTCCACAGGTATGTCGAAGAAGCCCTGTATCTGCGCCGCGTGCAGGTCCATGGTGAGCACCCTGTCGGCGCCCGCCTCGGTGATGAGGTTGGCGACCAGCTTTGCGGAAATGGGGTCGCGGCTTTTGGCCTTGCGGTCCTGGCGCGCGTAGCCAAAATATGGGATGACGGCGGTGATCCTTCCGGCGCTCGCCCGGCGCATGGCGTCTATCATGACGAGCAGCTCCATGAGGTTGTCGTTTACCGGTTTGCAGGTGGACTGAACTATGAACACATCCGAGCCCCGGACGGGCTCGCCCAGCGCGAGGGAAACCTCGCCGTCGGCAAAGGCGGAGACCGTGCAGTCGCCGAGCTTCTTGCTCAGCGTCTGGCAAATGGCCTTTGCGAGCGGCAGGTTGCTGTTGCCCGCAAACACCTTTACCTCTTTACCGTGTGAAATCAATTTCATCGTCCTCTCTCATAAAATGGGCGCGAGCCCTCTCTCGCCCACATTATATCAAAAGTCGGCGAAAATTCATAGGGGTAAGAGAAGTTTTTTGACAGAACCTTCAGGCATTATTTTGTGTAATTTTGACAAATACGCTCCGCATATTCTGTATGTAATTTTATTTGAATTGGGAAGAGCTGTATCCCGGGCCTGGGGCCGCGCGCGCGTCCGGGGCCGGCGCGGGAGGCGCGGGACGCCGGCGCGGGCAAAAAGCCGCCCGGCCGGGCGGCTTTTCCTGCGGCGGCACTTGAAAAGCTCCGCTCTTAATGATAAAATTGTAACGCTAATAAGCCGCGCGCAGCGCGGAATGTATGGAGGCAGTAAAAATGTTTGAAAACCTCGTGGAAATTCTCAAGAAGAACCCCCGCAAGATAGTATACACCGAGGGCACCGACGCCCGCATCCTTGAGAGCGCCGCCCGCCTCAAGGCCGGCGGCTTCCTCACCCCCGTGCTGGTCGGCAACGCCGGGGCCGTGAAGGCCGCGGCCGCCCAGGGCGGCTTTGACATCGAGGGCCTGGAGATAGTCGATCCCGAGAACTACGAGGGATTTGACGAGATGGTCGCCAAGATGGTCGAGCTCCGCAAGGGCAAGATGAGCGCCGAGGACTGCGCCGCCGCGCTCAGGAAGTCCAACTACTTCGGCACCATGCTGGTCAAGATGGGCAAGGCCGACGCCCTGCTGGGCGGCGCGACCTACTCCACCGCCGACACCGTCCGTCCCGCCCTGCAGCTCGTCAAGACCAAGCCCGGCGCGCACCTCGTGAGCAGCGTCTTCATCATGGTCCGCGGCGAGGAAATGCTGGCCATGGGCGACTGCGCCATCAACATCGACTATCAGGACAGCGTGGACAAGGCCGGCAACGTCACCCTTACGGCCGCCGACAAGCTGGCCGAGGTCGGCGTCGCCTGCGCCCGCACGGCCCAGGTCTTCGGCATCGACCCGAAGGTCGCCTTCCTGAGTTACTCCACCAAGGGCTCCGGCAAGGGCCCGAACGTCGACCTCGCCCGCGAGGCCTGCGCCAAGGCCAAGGAGATGGCCCCCGACCTCGACATCGACGGCGAGATGCAGTTCGACGCCGCCGTCAGCCCCACCGTCGGCCAGCTCAAGTTCCCGGGCAGCAAGGTCGCCGGCTACGCCAACACCTTCATCTTCCCGGAAATCCAGTCCGGCAACATCGGCTACAAGATCGCCCAGCGCCTGGGCGGCTTCGACGCCTACGGCCCCATCCTGCAGGGCCTGAACGCCCCGATAAACGACCTCTCCCGCGGCTGCAACGCCGAAGAGGTCTATCAGATGAGCATCATCACCGCGGCGCTGGCCTAAGGCCGGCGCAAAAAGGGGACGCGCCGGAAGCGCGTCCCCTTAAATTCTGCTTATTCCTTCCCGGGTTCGTCCTCTTCGTCCTCGATGGGCTCCACGCCCTCGAACTCGAGCTTCTCGCCGCAGTTCGGGCAGTCTATGCCGCCGAGGTCGAGCACGTCCTCGTCGATAGTGATGGTGTTGCCGCAGGCCGGGCAGGTGAGCTCATAGAACACGGGCTCCCCGTCCTCGTCCACGTCGCCGTCGCAGCCGGGGCAGCCTTCGCACTCGCCGTCATCGTAATCCTCATCCTCGTCGTAGACGATGTCCTCCAGCTCCGCGAGGTCGTCGCTGACCTGGTCGATGGCTTCGCCGAGATCCCAGGCGTTTTCCTCGAGGTCCTCGATGTCGTGGGCGACGTCCTCAAGTATGTCGAGGATGGCGGCGAGGATTTTGCCCTCCTTGCTGGTGTTGTCGTAGCCGAGGCCCTCGGCCAGGCCCTTGACGTAGGCGACCTTTTCGGAAGTGTTCATGTTATACGTCCTCCAGTGGGAAAAATTAGCCCTTGGCGCGCTCAAGGTACTCGCCGGAGCGGGTGTCTATCTTGATGCGGTCGCCCTCGTTGATGAACAGCGGGACCTTGACGGTGGCGCCGGTCTCGACGGTGGCGGGCTTGGTGGCGTTGGTGGCGGTGTTGCCGGCGAAGCCGGGGTCGGTCTGGGTGACCTCGAGCTCGACGAAGTTGGGCGGCTCGACGGCGAAGACCTTGCCCTTGTAGCTCATGACGGTGCAGGTCATGTTCTCCTTGACGAACCTGAAGCTGTCGCCGAGCAGGCTCTCGTCGATGGGCACGAGCTCATAGGTCTCGGGGTCCATGAAGTAGTAGAGGTTGCCGTCGGCGTAGCTGTACTCCATGTACTTGCGCTCGACAGTGGCCTCCTCGAACTTGGCGGTGGGGTTGAAGGAAGTCTCAACCACGGCGCCGGTAATGACGTTCTTCATCTTGGTGCGGACGAAGGCCGCGCCCTTGCCGGGCTTGACGTGCTGGAACTCGACGACCTGCATGACCTGGCCGTCCATCTCAAAGGTGACGCCGTTTCTGAAATCGCCTGCGGTAATCATTGGTTATCCCTCCATAAATTATATAGACACAATAGTAGATTCATTTTACACTATTGCCTTTATTTTGGCAAGTATAATCACAAAACAATGAGATTTTTTGGCGAGTTGGTCAAATCCTCACAGCCGTTTTCACTCAGATACAGGACATCTTCTATCCTAACGCCGAAACGTCCGGGGATATATATGCCCGGCTCCGCCGACACGACGGCCCCGACAGGCATGACCTGCTTCTCCGACGGCGAGGCCGACGGCGACTCGTGTATGTCGAGGCCGAGGCTGTGTCCGAAGCTGTGTCCGAAGCACTCGCCGTATCCCGCGTCGTCGATGACGCCGCGCCCGGCGGCGTCGATGCTCTCGCCCGTTACGCCCGCGCGCGCTGCGGCCATGCCGGCCTCCTGGGCGCGCAGGACTATGTCGTAGACGGAGCGCATCTCATCCGTGGGCTCGCCGACGGCGACGGTGCGCGTCATGTCGGAGCAGTACCCGTCGACCACGCAGCCGAAGTCCATGGTGACAAAATCGCCTTTTTGGATCAGCTCGCCGCCGGGCACACCGTGCGGCATGCTGGACTTTCTGCCGGTGACGACTATGGGGTCGAAGGAGTTTCCCTCGGCTCCGCGCAAAAGCTGCCGGTAGGTTATCTCGGCGGCTATCTCGCGTTCGCTCACCCCGGGGCGGATGATGTCCAGCAGCTCGGTGAACACGGCGTCGGTCACAGCCTGGGCCTTTTTCATCGCGGCGAGCTCGTCTGCGTCCTTCTCCGCACGCAGCCGGCGCACCAGCGAGGCGGCGCCGACGAACTCCGCCTCAGACAGCATCTTGCGGTAGCGCACGGTGTCCGCCCAGGTGAGGCGGTCCTCCTCAAAGCCGAGGCGTTTCACGCCGCAGTCGGCCGCGGCCTGCCGCAGCCACTCGCGCATGGGCATCTTCGGCGAGACGAGGCCGACCGTCGCATCCCTCACGGCGAGGCGCGCCGCCTCTATATAGCGCGAGTCCGTGAAAAAGAACGTCTCGTGTTCCGTCACGAGCACGGCCCCGTCCGACGAGGCGAAGCCCGTCGCCCAGCGGCGGTCCTTCTGGTCGATCAGGAGCATGCCGTCGAGCCCCTCGGCGCGCATCAGCGCGCGCAGCTTATCTATCCTGTCTCTTACCATTTTTCTTTCCTCCTCTGAAAGGCAGCTCGAAGAAATAGCGCACAGCCAAAAGAGGGTTGCGCGATATACATATCGGGCGCACGCATATGGATCTCACGCCGCAGCGAACGGCGCAGAGCACATCTGTGTATATCTGGTCGCCTATTATGGCGGTCTCCGACGGCGAGTATCCCCGCGAGCGCATTACTTTGAGCGCGGTGTCGGGCCGGGGCTTTTTCGCTCGGTTTACATAATCAAGGCCAAGCTGCCGGGCAAACTCTTCCGGACGGCCGCCGTGGTTGTTCGAGAGGATGAAGAGCTCTATCCCGCCGCGGCGCATACCGTCGACCCAGCGGCGCAGCTCGCCGCCGGCTTCGTGCACATGGTACGGCGCGAGGGTGTTGTCGAGATCCATCATCAGGAAGCGCACTCCCATGCCGCGCAGGCCGTCGGGAGTGAGCTCATATATGTCGTGCAGCAGCACTGTGGGTACCGGCAGGGGCATCTTAAAAAACCTCCGTCATTCAATGACTTGAGATGTTATCTCTGTGATCGGGCCGCTCATATCGATGCCGCCGTGCTCCGGGGTCTCGCCGTCGGTAAAGCGGATTATCACGGCGGAAACCTCCTCGAGCTCGAGCAGGCTCTGGACCAGGGCGTCGACGGCGAGGACGACCTCGTCCTCAGAGCGCTGGGAGAAAAATCCGCGCGAAACCGTGATCGTGCATATCCCGGCGCTGGTGCCGGCGTGGGTCAGCTCGTCGGTCGGAGCGAAAAGGCCGCGGCAGAGGCCGAAGCCCGCGGAACTCATCAGCGCATCGAGCACGGCCTGTTCCGCTCCGCCTGAACCGTCAAGCACGCACGGCGCGCCGAAGAGCGAGCCGCCCCACTCAAAGTACAGCCGGCTCGACACGGCATCCTCACCGGAGAGGCCGGTGGTGATAAACCGGCAGCCGGTGAGCGGGGAAGACAGATCGAGAGGCCCGTATTCGCCGACAGGCTCGCCCTCGACCGTTATATTCACCTCGCTTATGCCGCCGAGCGAGGTGAGCGAGTTCACCAGGGCCTCGACCGCCATGAAGCGGCCGGCGGCCGTATCCGCAGCGTTGTCGAGGAACGCGCCGGAGAGGTCGACCGTGCAGAGCCTGCCCTTGCGCGTGACGCTGATGAGCTGGGTGCCGGCCGGCAGAGCGGAGCTCATGCCCTCAGGCGGACGCAGCAGCTCGTCGAACACATAGCGCTCGGCGTACTCCGAGCCGGGTATGGACAGGCTGCGCTCCTCTGGGACGAGCCTGCCGTCGTCCGAGATGTAGTAGAGACATGCCTCGCGCCTGTATCCGTCGGTGTCGGCATTGTCGAGCAGTATGTCGTCGGGCGTGAGGCCTATGGCCACGGCGCGCCCGCCCGAGTATATCGTGACCCGGTCTATCCCGTCCGAGGCGCAGAGCGTGAGCACACAGCACGCGTCGGCCACCGATCTGTCCACGCCGCTGAGCTCGAGGTAGTCCTCGGAGAGATACAGCAGAGCCATCCCGTTCACGACGTTGCAGCTCTCGATCACTATGCCGGAAAGCGGGTTCACGAGCCCCTGATCCGCCGGGGCCGACTGCAGCGCGCGCAGCGCGGCATCGAGAGCGGTCTCGCTGTCGGCGACAGGCACGCTCTCATATGCGATCAGCTCTCCTCCCGACTGTTCCTCCGGGGCGATGATGCGGCACACCTGCGCCGTCTCGGCGCCGGAGCACCCGCCCCCGAGGGCGAGGGCGAGCGCCAGGACAAAGGCCATGATGCGTCTCATTCGCCCTCACCTCCCTCATAGCGCGGGAAGAGCACGACAAAGCGCGTGCCGCGCGGCTCGTTTGGCATGACCTCTATCGTGCCGCCGCAGCCGACCACGGCGTCGTGCACTATGCTGAGCCCGAGCCCGCTGCCGCCGTGCTCGCGCGAGCGCGCCTTGTCGACACGGTAAAACCTGTCGAACACATGCGGCATGTCGCTCTCCGGTATGCCTATGCCGCTGTCCTCCACCACGGGGCGGACCATGCCGTCGCGCACGCCGAGGTGCAGGTGGACCATGCCGTCGGGCGTGTTGTATTTTATGCCGTTTTCGACGAGATTGAAAATGATCTGATACATGTCGTCGCCGTTGGCGAGGACGACACAGCCCTCGCTGAGGTCGTATTTGAGGAATATCCTGTGTTCCTGGGCCAGAGGCCGGAGCAGGCGCATGGTGTTCTCGGCGGCGAGCTTGAGGTCGACCGGCTCGAGCTGCGGCTCGACCGAACTGTCCAGCCGTGTGAGCGTGAGCAGTTTTTCCGTCGTGCGCTGTAGGCGCTCGGCCTCAGCGCCGATGTCGGACACGAACTCGCGCATGGTGGCCGTGTCCATATTCTCGGTCTGCATTATGCTGTCGGACAGCAGCCTTATGGACGCGAGCGGGGTCTTGAGCTCATGCGATGCGTCGGACACGAACCGCCGCCTGCGCTCCTCCGTCTCGCGGAGCCGGTCTGTCATGCTGTTGAACTCGTTCGCGAGCGCGGAGACCTCGTCGCTGCCCACGACGTCGATATGGTAATCATAATCACCCTCGCGGACTATGTTCACGGCGCGCACCAGATCGCTTATGCGCCGCGTGAGCGCGCTGGAGAACACCAGGATGAGCACAAGTGATACCAGGCTCAGAAGTATCGAGAGCCGGAACATCGTACTGCTTATGCCGGAGATGAGCGACGACTGCTCGGAGTCGTATTCGCTGAGGTACACGGCGCCTATGACCGCGCCGCCGCTCGTCACCGGCATGGCCGCGCGCGAGAGGAACGCCTCGTCGGCATAGCGCGAGTAGAACACGACCTTGCTGTTCAGCGCGAGGTAAATCTCGCTCAGCATGGCGTACTTGCCCACGGACGAGTCGACAGGATAGTTGTCGTAGAGCACCTCGGCCTTCTCGTCGGTGACTATTATGCGGTAGGACGCCGAGGTGTCGAGCAGCTCCATCGCCTGATAGACCCCGTTCTCCGTGAGCGTCTCAAGGGCGCCGAGCGAGGTCGACAGCAGCGACGCCTGGTCGAGCATTGAGCTCCGCTTATTCGCGCTCACAAGGTCGCGCGCAAGCGCGACGGGGTAGATGTTTATGATGAGCACCACGCCGAACACCAGCGCGAGGAACGCGGCGCAGAGCTTGAGCGCCAGTGAAGGGCGCTTTAACCTCTCTATAAGGGCTTTCATTCAGCGCTGTTCCTGTCGTCGGCAAAGTAATAGCCGACGCCCCACTTCGTGATGATATACTCCGGCTCTGCCGGGTTTCTCTCGAGCTTTTCGCGCAGCCGGCGGATGTGCACGTCGACAGTGCGTATGTCGCCCTGGTAATCGTATCCCCACACGGTGTCGAGCAGGTTTTCACGCGAGAACACCTTGCCCGGGTTGCGCATGAGCAGCTCGATGAGGTCGAACTCCTTCACCGTCAACTCGACCTGGCGGGAGTTTGCCTCGGCGCTGCGGCGCTCAGCGTCGATAGTTATGTGCCCGCGCACGAGCTTTGACGAGGCCTTCGCGCCCTCGCCCGCTCCGCTGCGCCTCAGCAGGGCGCGCACGCGCGCCTTGAGCTCGAGCACGTTGAAAGGCTTGGTCACATAGTCGTCCGCCCCGTACTCAAAGCCGAGCAGCTTGTCCGTGTCCTCGCTCTTGGCGGTGAGCATTATCACCGGCACGTTTGAAAACTCCCTTATCTGCATACAGGCGCTCAGCCCGTCGAGCTTCGGCATCATGAGGTCGAGGATGATGAGGTCATATCTGCCCGTCCTCGCCAGCTCGACCGCGGCCTCGCCGTCGTAGGCGGCGTCCACCTCGTATCCATCGTTCTCAAGATTGAACTTTATGCCCTTTACGAGCAGCTTTTCGTCGTCGACGACCAGTATCTTCACAGTCAGTTCTCCTCTCCGAAGGTAATGAGCCCGCGCAGTTCATCGCAGGTCTGTTCGCCGATCCCGCTCACGGCAAGGAGGTCTTCCACGCTTTCGAACGGCCCGTGCTCGTCGCGGTAGGCGATTATGCGCCCGGCGAGCACTTCGCCTATGCCCGGCAGGCGGTCGAGTTCCTCGACGCCGGCCGTGTTCACGTCCACCGGCCCCTGTGGCTCTATGGTCGCGGCAGCCGGTTCCGGCGGCGCCGTCTCCGTCACTGCAACGAGCTGCGCGGCCTGATCGTGCCCCGGCAGGATGACCGCCGCCGCTGCCGCCAGAAAGACCGCTGTTATGAGGATGAGGACCGCTTCGCTGCGTCTGAGCACCCGGCGCGCCTCCTTTCGGCGATGAAAATTTTTGGTGTTGCTTTTCATGCGGCAGCTATTTATAATATAGTCTAGAATTTTGCGTTTTCCGCCGCCTTATGAAATAATAATATCATAGATATTGGAGTTTGACATGAAAAATTTGAAGATATTGTCCCTGTTTTTGATAGTTTCGGTCTTTTTCTCAGCTATGGCGCCCTCGGCATCGGCGCTGAGCGACCCCGCTACCTATTCAGAGAGCATAATGCTTCTTGAACCGGACAGCGGGAGCGTCCTCTTCTCCAAGGACGAAAACGTGCGCGCATACCCGGCCAGCACGACCAAGATCATGACCGTCCTGCTTGCCATAGAGGCCATTGAGGACGGCCGCGCGAGCCTCACCGACATGGTCACGGCCTCGGCCAGCATGAACTACGACCTCGTGGCCGACGGCAGCAGCGCCGGCATACTCGTCGGCGAGACCATGTCCCTGCAGGACCTGCTCTACTGCGCCATGCTCTCATCCGGCAACGACGCGTGCAATGTCATAGCGGAATACATAGGCGGCACCATAGACAACTTCATCACCATGATGAACGACCGGGCGCAGGAGCTCGGCTGCGTCGGCACCCATTTCGCCAACACTCACGGCCTGCCCGATGAAAACCACTACACCACGGCCTATGATCTCGTGCAGATCACCCTGGAGGCAATGACGCACAGCCAGTTCATGGACATTTGCGACACCGTGACCTACGAGGTGCCGGCCACAAACATGTCCGGCGCGCGCACTCTCTCGAATTCCAACGGACTTATAAACGAGAACTCCACTATGTATCCCGGCTATAAATATGAGTACGCCCACGGCATAAAGACCGGCCACACCAACGACGCCGGATACTGCCTCGTGTCCACCGCCGAAAAAGACGGGGTGCAGCTCGTGTGCATAGTGCTCGGCGGAGTCGTGATAAACACCGACGTCGGCCTGCAGTACTCCAACTTCGTCGACTCCGTTGCTCTTTACGAGTGGGGCTTCAACAACTTCAGTTTCCAGGACATCCTCACCCCCGAGGACTCCATAGGCACGGCGGCGGTCTCCATGGGTTCCGACGGCGACGACAGCGTGCCGCTCAATCCGCAGAACACGGTGACGGCCTTCCTGCCCAACGACACCCAGGCCGACAGCCTCCAGTACGACATCACGCTCTACGACCCCGATGAGACGGGCGCCCTTCGCGCCCCGATCTCCTCCGGCGATGTGCTCGGCGAGGTGACCGTCTCCATCGACGGCGTGAACTACGGCACGGTGAACATCGTGGCCGGCAGCTCCGTCGGGCTGTCGAAGCTCGTATTTATCAGGACGGCGCTCGGCGACTTCTTCGGCATGACCTGGGTCAAGATCGTCGCCGCCATCCTCATAGTGCTCCTGGTGCTCTACATCATCTCCGTCGTGACTTACCGCCGCCGGCGCCGCCGCTACATCCGCTACATGCGCGCAAAGCAGGCCGCCGAACGGCGCGAGCGGGAGGCCGCCCAGCGCAGCCAGCCGCAGGATCCCGTCACCCCGCAGCAGGTGAGCCGAGATTATTTTGAGGAATTTTTCAAGCACTGATATCCGCAGGCGCAGCCCGGCGTTTTGCCCGGACTGCGCCGTTTATTTTTGTCTAATTGGGAGAAATCTGGCATATTTGAGGAAAATCTCCATTTCAGCCGCATATAATTCATATTTTCGCAACAGTCGGGCGCTATAATGTATATACTTCCAATAAACAGGAGGCAATATAAATGGTACTTGAAAAGCAGCGTCCTATGAACATCAACCGCCTGGAGCTCCCGGCGCTGCCCGACGTGTCGAAGGATTTCATCAAAGGCTATGTCCGCCTGTCGCACCTGTACCGCGGCGCGATGATGGAAGTCAGCACCAAGCTCGACATCCTTGACGACGAGTTCTCTGTGACCTACGACCACAATCCGATACACCACATGGAGTGCCGGCTCAAATCCGCCGAGAGCACCGTCAACAAGCTCAAGCGCAAGGGCTTTGAGGTGAGCACTCAGAACATCATGGAGCACATACAGGACGTCGCCGGAGTGCGTGTCATCTGCAACTATACCGACGACATCTACCGCCTGTCGCACGTGCTCGAAAAGCACAAGGACTTCACCCTCATCCGCAAGACAGACTACATAGAAAATCCCAAGCCAAACGGATACCGCAGCCTGCACCTCGTCGTCGAGGTGCCCGTCACGATATCCGAGGTCATCCTCCGCCTGCCGGTGGAGATCCAGCTGCGCACCATAGCGATGGATATGTGGGCCAGCCTGGAGCACGAGCTGCGCTACAAATCCGGCAAGGAGGTCTCGTCGCAGTCCGTCGACGAGCTGCGCGAGTGCGCCGAGCGCCTCTCCGCGATAGACTCCAAAATGCAGGAGATCTGCCGCAGGATACGCGCGTGCGACTGAACTGTATGGAAAAGCAAAAGCTCCCGCACAAGTGCGGGAGCTTTTAATTTCTTTATCCTTTATTTTCTCCGCAGCAGCAATCCTTGCCGCTGTGTCCGCAGCTGCCGGACGAGCAGCCTATGCATTTCGCACCGCTCTTTTTCGCCTTGTAGACATATCTCCCGGCGAGGGCGACGATGACGGCTATCACAGCAATGATGATTATATCTGTCATGGCGTCACGCTTTCGCTCCGAGCGCGTACTCGCGGACGATGTTGCTGTCCGCCCTGCGCATGAGGTAGACGACTATGGCGACCATCACGGCGACGGCGATAAGGCCGGGGACAAATCCGGTGCCGAGGCTGCCGGTGGTGAGCAGGGTGCCTATCTGGTAGACGAAGAACGCGACCGTGAAGCCCGTGCCGAGCTGGAGGCATATGCCGCCGAACAGCCACTTCTTGTCCTTGATCTCAGAGTTCATGGCGCCTATGGCCGCGAAGCACGGCGGGGTGAAGAGGTTGAACATGAGGTAAGCCAGGGCGGCGGCCTGGGTGAGGCCGAAGATCGCGGCGACCTCGCTGGCCCCGCCGACGAGCTCGAGGGCGTCGGTGTCTATGAAATTGGTCACTCCGTAGCAGACGGCGAGGGTGCCGACGACGTTCTCCTTGGCGATGAAGCCGGTGACGGCGGCGGCGGCGAGCTGCCACACGCCGAAGCCCAGCGGGATGAACAGGATGGAGACCGGCGAGGCGATGGAGGCGAGGATGGAGGTCCGCGCCATGCCCTCCGCGGCAAGCTGGAGGTCCCAGGTCAACTGCGGCATGCTCTGCACGACGGTGTTGCACAGGAGGATGATGGTTCCGGCCTTGACTATGTATGCCCAGCCGCGGGCGCACATTGCGATGACCGCCCTCTTGAGGCTGGGGACCTTGTACTCGGGCAGCTCCATGATGAAGAAGGATTTCCTGTTCTTGTAGCCCGCTATCTTGTTGACGATGAGCGCGCCGAAGAAGATGAGGATGATGCCGACGAAATACATCGCCGTGCCTATCCAGGCGTTCTCGGGGAAGAACACGCCCGCGAAGAGCGCGATGACGGGCAGCTTTGCCCCACAGGGCATGAAGGGGGTGAGCATGGCCGTCGCCTTGCGCTCACGGTCGTTGCGGATGGTGCGGCAGGCCATGATGCCCGGGATGGCGCAGCCGGTGCCGATGACGAACGGGATGACGGATTTGCCGGAGAGGCCGACCTTCTTGAATATCGGGTCGAGCACGACGCTCACGCGCGCCATGTAGCCGCAGTCCTCGAGTAGGGCTATGAGGAAATACATGACCATGACGAGCGGCAGGAAGCCGATGACGGCGCCCACGCCGCCTATTATACCGTCGACCAGCAGCGCCTGAACGAAGGGCGACGCGCCGGAGACGAGCTCCGCGACATAGCCCTGGAAGGTCTCTATCCACGCGACGAGCGTGTCGGCTATCAGCGGGCCAACGCTGGTCTGCGATATGTAGAAGACCGCGAACATGACGGCGGCAAAGATGGGTATGCCTATCCAGCGGTTGGTGAGGACGGCGTCGACGGAGTCCTGGGAGTTTTTCTC
>CALWYP010000040.1 GCA_944385795.1 uncultured Oscillospiraceae bacterium
GAAAGATTAACTATTAAAAGTCAACCTCCAAAATGAACGGTGGTGGTCAGCGGCAGATGGTTGAAAGGGATATAGCAAAGCTGAAGTCGTTGCAGACCCTTGCTGGCTTTTCAAGTAGTTGCGTTTACGCAACTGCACGATATGGTTGTCGGGATTTCTCCATGGCAAAGATAAGCCGCACCAGCTTCTTAGCGGCATGGGAGATAGCGACATTGTAATGCTTGCCCTCGGCCCGTTTCTTTGCGAGATAAGCAGCAAAGGTTGGCTCCCAAAGACAGACATACTTAGTAGCATTGTAAAGAGCATAACGCAGGTATCTGGAGCCCCGTTTCTCCATGTGTGGATAACAGTTCTTCAGTTGCCCGGACTGGTAAGTAGAAGGTGACATGCCGGCATAAGCCAGCAGCTTGTCTGGTGAGTCGAAGCGAGAGAAATCACCGGCTTCAGCCAGGATCATGGCGCCCATACGGCAGCCAATACCGGGGATAGTCGTTATGGGAGACTGAATCTCGTCCATCATGGCCTCGATCTCGGCTTCAATCTCATGGATTTCAGCATCCAGTTCCCGGATGAGCCGGATGGTGTGTTGTAATTCAAGGGACTTGGCTGGCATTCGAGAGGCAATAGAGTTTCTGGCTGCCTCTCGGATTTCCTGAGCAATATCCTGTTTGTAGCGACCCTTAGATGCAGTTTCAAGAAGTGCTTTCAGCCGTGCCAAATGGGCTGCAGCGACCTGCCTGGCTCCAGGAAACTCTTCCAGCAAAGCGTAAACGGAAGCAATATGTAGGGATGGAACGAGTTTTTCCAGTTCGGGAAACAGGATGCAGACCAGCCGGGCAATAGATCCTTTCAGCTTGGCGCGCTCCTTTACCTTGTCAAAACGGTATCTGGTAAGTGACTTTAATTCCTCATTGTGGTATGCTGCATCTGAGTAGGGTTTGAGGCCCTCATCGGATAACAGCATAGACGCAATTGTTCGCGCATCCACCCGGTCGGTTTTGGTCTTTCGCAGACTGAGACTTTTCCGGTAGAGGTTTGTGCGTAAGGGATTCAAGACATAGGTGGCCAGACCGTTGTCCATAAGAAACCCCAGCAGATTGTAGCTGTAATGCCCAGTTGCCTCAAGCCCTACTTTTATTTTGTCTTGTGCATTGGCACAATCCCGGATTCGCTGTAAAAGACAGTGAAACCCGTCCATGGTGTTGGGGATCGTGAATACATCCGCACGGACTTCACCCTCAGAGCTGACAATGAAGCAATCGTGCTTATCCTTTGAAACATCAATGCCAACAGAAACCACCATAACAAATACCTCCAACGATAAATATGATGCTGCATCCACAGCGCGCCTTACTTTTGTAGCCTTGTTCCATATAAACCGTCTGGCGGTATTTAACTGATCAACAAAATTGTAAGGGGCTGTGGTTGGAACCTTTCGAGAACCATCTTGTGGTAGGGGGTCAACACCAATCCACAGCATCCCTTACAGTGTAGCACAGCCCTTGGAGAGGGGCTTTAATAACTACTACTCTATAATACAAGGGGGATAATATAATGGCCAAAGACAAGAAAGTCGAGAGCATAACCGATATGGAGCAGGACTTCGCCCAGTGGTTCACCGACGTGTGCACCAAGGCGGAGCTCGTAGACTACTCCGGCGTGAAGGGCCTCTTTATCATGCGGCCCTACGGCTACGCGATATGGGAGAATATACAGTCCGCGCTGGACAAGCGCTTCAAGGCGACGGGGCACACCAACGTCTCCATGCCCCTGCTTATACCCGAGAGCCTGCTCCAGAAGGAGAAGGACCACGTCGAGGGCTTCGCGCCCGAGTGCGCCTGGGTCACCATGGGCGGCAGCGAGGAGCTGCCCGAGCGGCTGTGCATCCGCCCGACTAGCGAGACGCTTTTCTGCGAGCACTGGAGCCACATAGTCCACTCCTGGCGCGACCTGCCCTGCCTCTATAACCAGTGGTGCAGCGTGCTCCGCTGGGAGAAGACCACCCGCCCCTTCCTCAGGGGCCGCGAGTTCCTCTGGCAGGAGGGCCACACGATACACGCCACCGCCGAAGAAGCCGTGGCGGAGACGAAGCAGATGCTGGAGATATACGCCGACGTCTGCGAGAACCTGCTGGCTATGCCCGTGCTGCGCGGCGTAAAGACCGACAAGGAGAAGTTCGCCGGCGCGGAGGACACCTATACTATCGAGTGCATGATGCACGACCGCAAGGCGCTGCAGTCAGGCACCAGCCACTATTTCGGCGACGGCTTCGCCAAGGCCTTCGGCATAGCCTTCTCGGACAGGGAAAACAAGCTGCAGGCCCCCTTTGAGACGAGCTGGGGCATGTCCACCCGCGTGATAGGCGGGCTTATCATGACCCACGGCGACAACAACGGCCTCGTCCTCCCGCCGCGCGTCGCGCCCATCCAGGTCATAGTCCTGCCCATAGCCGCCCACAAGCCCGGCGTCAGCGAGGCCGCCGGGGCCGTGGTGGAGCGCCTGAAGGCCGCCGGCGTGCGCGTCAAGGGCGACTTCTCCGACAACTCCCCCGGCTGGAAGTTCGCCGAGTGGGAGATGAAGGGAGTGCCCCTGCGCCTGGAGCTCGGCCCCCGCGACATAGAGGGCGGCGTCTGCGTCGCCGTGAGGCGCGACAACGGCGAGAAGGCCACACTGCCCCTCGACAGTCTTGAGGAGAGCGTCCCCGCCCTGCTCGAGAGCGTGCAGCAGGGCCTCTTCGACAAGGCCAAGCGCAACCTCGACGAGCACACCTATACCGCCTCCACCGTGGACGAGGTAAAGGACGTCATGGAGAACCGCGGCGGCGGCTTCGTGAAGACCATGTGGTGCGGCGACGAGGCCTGCGAGCTCAAGATGAAGGAGCTCGCCGGGGTCACCAGCCGCTGCATCCCCTTCGAGCAGGAGCGCCTCGGCGACGTCTGCCCCGTCTGCGGCAGGCCCGCCAAGAAGATGATCGTCTGGGGCGTCGCCTACTAATCCAATATCCGCAAAAGCGCCCCGGGCCATGCCCGGGGCGCTTTTATATTCCGCCGCTTACAAATTTTACGCCTTGACAGGTTAATCCTACAAGTGTAGTATAGATGTACACTACATATGTAGGAGGAGATGGCCTTGAGACTTACCGACGCTGAATGGGCCGTGCTGGAGGCCCTGTGGGCCGGGGACGGCTTCGCCTTGGGCGAGGTGTATTCCGCGCTCCGCCCCGCCCGCGGCTGGAGCCGCAACACGGTGTACACATATCTCACCCGCATGGCGGACAAGGGCCTTGTCAGGATAGACAGGGGCTCGGAGCGGCCGTATTCCGCCGCCGTGAGCCGGGCCGACTGCGCCAGGGCCGAGCGCGGCGAGCTGCTGGACCGGGTATATAAGGGCGCGGCGGGCGACCTCATAGCCGCGTTTTTGAAGGAGTCGCGCCTCTCGCGCGAGGAAACCGAGAGGCTGCGCCGGCTGCTCGACGGGATGGAGGTGTGAGATGGGGAATATATGGGAAGCCCTGTACCAGGGCCTCAGCGTCTCCATAACCGCGCTTGTGCTGCTGCTCGTCAAGCGGATCTTCCGGGACAAGCTCTCGCCGCGCTGGCAGTACGGCGTGTGGGCCGTGCTCGCCCTGCGCTGCGCGATACCCGCGGGCTTTTCGCGCGGGCTGATCCCCGAGCTGGGCATCCTGTGCGAGGCGGCGAAGTCGGCCCTGGAGCTCGATCTGGGCTCGGCTTATTCCGCGCCCTTCGAGTCCCTGCATATGGGCTCCAGCCTGCCGTGGATAAGCTCCGCGCCGCAGAGCGTGACCGACTGGCTCTTCGTGCTGTACGCCGCCGGGGCGGCGCTGACGCTCGCCTGGTTCGCCTGGCGCTACGCCAAACTGCGCGCGCTGCTGCGGCGCGGCCGCCCCGCTGACGGCGCGGTGCGCGAGGCCATCGAGGCCGCGGCGGGCAGGTATTCGCTCAAGCCCTGCAGGGCCGTCATAGTCCCGGGGCTCAAGAGCGCCTTTGTCTGCGGCGTTTTCCGCCCGGTGCTCGCGGCGCCGGAGGGCGAGGCGCCCGACGAAAAAATCCTGCTCCATGAGCTGCTGCACCTCAGGTATTGCGACGCGGCGCAGGGCGTGTTCTGGTGCCTGCTGCGCGCGCTGCACTGGTGCAACCCCTTCATGCAGTATGTTTTCGGCCGCGTGGGCAACGACATGGAGGCGCTTTGCGACCAGCGCGTGCTCGAACGGCTGGAGGGCGAGGAGAGGCGGCTCTACGGGGGCATATTGCTCGATATGGCCAACAGCGCGTACCCTTGTGCCCCCGGCACAAGCTCCATCTCCAACGGGGCCAGGAACATCGCCCGCCGCATAGAGGCCATAGCGCGCTTCAAGCTATATCCCGGCGGCATGGCCCTGGCCGGGGTGTGCGTGTCCGTCGTGCTCGGCTCGCTGCTGCTTACGGGCGCCTACGCCGGGGATATCTCCCCCTGGGCGCACCCCTCAAGCCCTGCCCAGGCCGCCGCCTCGCTCTCCGCGGCGAGGGTGATACGCTGCTCCACGATGGGCGGCGCGCTGGACGTCTACGCCAACGGCCTCGCCGAGGGCAACGGCGTCTACCTCGCCATGGTGTCGGACTCCGGCGGGCAGGCCGCGTATTACCACGAAATGACCGGACGCGGCGCCGGCGGGCCGCTCTGGCAGGTCGCCGAGCCCATAGACAGCGCGGGAAGCGCGACGGCCGAATTCGCGTCCTTCGTCTCCCTGCGCGAGGCGGGCGGGGGCGTCTACCGCTGCGGGCTCGTGCTGCCCACGCTGGACGGCGGGGTGCTCGTACCCGTCGAGCTCTGGCAGGAGGACGGGGCCTGGCTAGTGCGCGAGTACGCGCCGCGCCGCAGCCTAGAGTCTGTCTCGCCCGTGTTTTCCATGGACATGGAGGGCCTGCCGGCGGCCTTCACCGCCGAGGGCCAGACGGAATACGGCGCGGTGCGCGGGGATATCTACACCCTCAGCGTAATAGATACCGAAGGGTCCGGCGGCTCGGGCGCCGACCCCGACGCGAGGCTGAAGGTGCAGGCGCGGCGCTTCAGGGTGACGTTCGACTGCGCCGGGATCTATGAGCTCGAGCCCCAGCCCTACAAGGTGAGCCTCGCCTGCGAGTGGGTGGAACACTACGGCGGCGAGCCGCTCTCCGCCTTCCCGGAGCTGGCGCAGGGCGGCGGGGGCAGCGCCGGGAGCGGCGGCTACGGCATGACGAATATGGACTGGCCCATCGATGAGCGGATGAACATATACCCCGTGCCCACGGTGGACTATACCATCGCCGCGGACTACCTGCCGGAGGACGACCCCCTCGCCCGGCCGGAGGGGCTGCGCGCGAGGGTGTATATTGACACGGAGCCCGTCGCGGACCTGAACCTTAAAACGGAGGACGCGCCATGAATAACGAGACGCTTGCGCGGGCGGTCAAACGCTGCGCCTGGGCCTATGTCTTCTACTTCCTGGATTTCAACCTGAACATCAACGGCCTGGGAATAAACCTGCTGCCCGACTGGGCCGCCTACGCCTTCATAATCGCCGCCCTGCCCGGCGTCGCCGCCGAGCAGCGCAGCGCCGCGCTGCTCGAGCCCCTGGCCTGGGCCCTGCTGCTCTGGGAGGCCGCACAGTCCGTATTCAATTTCATACATTTAGAGCTGCCCTCCGGGGCCGGATACATCCTGAACGCCGTCTTTTCCGTGATCGCGCTCTACGCCCATTTCCAGCTCTTCACCGAGCTCGCGCAAATAGCCGACGCGCACGGCACGGGCAGGGGAAGGCGCATAAGGCTGCTCCGAAATATAATCGCCGTCGCCAACACAGCCGCCGCCGTGCTCAGCCTCCTCGCCGGCAGGGACTTCTACTTCTCTATCGGCGGCTCGGACGCCGTGCCTCTGGTGTTGGCGGTCTTCGCCGTGGTATTCTGCTTTGCCGTCGCCGTATGGTGCGAGCTCTTCAGGCTGGCCAGGGCCCTCTCCGCCGCGGGCGGGGAGGAAGAAGGCGAGGGCGGCGGGCCCGGCGCTTGAAATTGCGCCCGGAATGTGATAAAGTCTATTCGTTTTGAGAAAAACGGCCCGTCGCCCTATTCAGGCGAACAGGCCCTCCGGGGGATTCAAGCGTGAAAAATTCTGGCACAATGGCCGGGGCGGCCGCGGCCTTCGCGCGCGCCTTCATAAAATGGCTCTGCGTCGCGGCGGCTACCGGCCTTGCCTGCGGGCTCGTGGGCTCGGCCTTCTACTTCGCCGTCGCCCTGGCGACGCAGCTGCGCGCGGAGCACGGCTGGCTCATCTGGCTGCTGCCCGCGGGCGGCGCGGCCATCGCGCTGCTCTACAAGGCCGCGGGGCTCGACGGCCTCGGCACCGACGCGATTATAGACGCCATACACGAGGGGCGGAAGATATCGCCATTGCTGGTGCCGGCGATATTCGTCTCCACGGCGGCGACGCACCTCTTCGGCGGCAGCGCCGGGCGCGAGGGCGCGGCGCTGCAGATAGGCGGGGGCCTGGGCCAGAACATAGGCCTGCTCTTCCGCCTGGACGACAAGGACCGCCGCCTCGCCACGCTCTGCGGCATGAGCGGGCTCTTCGCCGCGCTCTTCGGCACGCCGCTGACCGCCGTCATCTTCGCGCTCGAGGTGATAAGCGTGGGGGAGATATACTACGCCGGGCTCGTGCCCTGCCTGGGCAGCGCCCTCGCGGCCTTCGGCGTCACGCGGCTCTTCGGCATAGCGCCCACGAGCTTCGGCGTGACCGCCCCGGCGCTGACGGTGGATATGCTCTGGCGCGTCGCCCTGCTCGGCCTCGCCTGCGCGCTCATGAGCGTGATCCTCTGCGAGACGATGCACCGCGGCGAGAAGGCGGCCCGGCGCCTGGCGCCCAACGGGATAGCGCGCGCCGTGCTCGGCGGCTTCCTGGTCATAGCGCTGACTTACCTCGCCGGCACAACGGACTATAACGGCGCCGGCACGGAGGTCATCGCCGCCGCCATAGAGCGCGGCGAGGCCCGGCCCTGGGCCGCGGCGCTGAAGCTGCTCTTCACCGCGGTCACCCTTTCCGCCGGCTTCAAGGGCGGCGAGATGGTGCCCACGTTCTTCATCGGGGCGACGCTCGGCTGCGCGCTCGGGCCGGCCCTGGGTATCCCGGCGGGCTTCGCCGCGGCCGCCGGGCTCGCTGCCCTGTTCTGCGGCGCGGTCAACTGCCCCATAGCCTCTGTCATCCTCGCCATAGAGCTCTTCGGGGCGGATGGCGCGGTCTATTTCGCCGTGGCCACTACCGTGGCGTATATGCTCAGCGGCTACACCGGCCTCTACCGGAGCCAGAAGATAATCTACTCCAAGCTCAGGGCCGAGTACATAGACATACACGCGAAATAGGCGCGGCCACGGCCTGCGCGAAAAACCCCCGCCGCGGCGTAAGCCGCGGCGGGGTTCGCGTTTTTATTAATTTAACTCGCCTATTCCTCTTCGCCGGAGTCCCCGTCCGGGAGCTTTTTCACCAGCACCCGGTCTACGCGCTGTTTGTCCATAGACAGGACGGTTATGGCGAGGCCCTTGTACTCGACCGTATCGCCGGGCACGGGGAAGCGGCCGAGCATCTCGATGGTCCAGCCCCCGACGGTGTCGCTCTCAAAGCCCCAATCGTCCTCGTCGAGGCCCGCCAGCTCCAGGAAGTCGGAGATGGTCATGTCGCCGTCGAGCTCGTATTCGCCCTCGGCCTTTTCCACGACCTCGGTCTCGACCTCGTCCGTCTCGTCCCAAATATCGCCGACGATCTGCTCAAGCACGTCCTCGAGCGAGATAACGCCCAGGGTGCCGCCGTACTCGTCGGTGACTATGGCGAGGTGCTTCTTCGCGTGGCGCAGCTCCGCGAGCACCTGGGGCAGCTTGATGGTCTTGTAGACGTAGAGAGGCTCCATCAGCAGGCTCCTGATATCCGGCCTCGGGTCGTCGGTCAGGGCCTTGAGGAAGTGGTTGAGGTAGAGGAAGCCTATTATGTTGTCGATGCTGTCCTCATAGACGGGCAGGCGGGAGTGCTTGCTGTTCTCTATCCTGTCGAGTATATCCTCCCAGTCGTCGTCTATGTCGATGGCGTCCACGTCTACCCGCGCGGTCATGGCCTCGCTCGCGCTGATTTCGGAGAAGTCCAGCGCCGAGCGCAGCAGGTCGCCGCGGCCTTCGGTGAGGACGCTCTCGTCCTCCGCGGTGTCTATTATGTTCTGCAGCTCCTCCACGGCCGCCTCGTCGCCCTCGGGCTGGGCCTCGCCGCGCAGGCGCGCGGTGAAGAGGCCGGCTATGCCGCCCAGCGCGAAGCTGAAGGGACGGATTATGGCCGTGAGCAGGCGCATCACGCCCGCGAGGCTGAGGGCCAGGCGGTTGGCGTTCTTCGCCGCGACGGTGCGCGGCAGCACTTCTCCGAAGAGCAGTATGAGCGCGAAGGAGCCCAGCGCGGCCAGCCAGATCCACTCCGCCCCGCCGGTGAGCCTGACGCTCCCGCACACGGCGACGGCCGTCGCGGAGATGTTCGCAAGGCTGTTGCCGAGGAGTATGGCGTTTACCGTGGCGTCCAGGCGGTCGAGCAGCTTGAGCGCCGTGCCGGCCGAGCGCTTGCCGTCGGCCAGGGCGGCCTCTATACGCAGGCGGTTGGCCTCGGTATAGGCGCTTTCGGCGGCGGAAAAGAGCGCGCTCAGCAGTATTAACGCGATAAAACCGGCTATGAACCCGCTCATTTCGCCGCGCCCCCTTCCTCTTCCGGCGCCGCCTCGGGCAGGACGCGGCAGACCAGCTTTACAATGCGGTTCTGGCGCATTTCGCTGACGGCGACGGCCAGGCGGCCGAAGGTGAAGCTGTCGCGCGTGGCTGGGATGCGGTCGAACTGCTCGTAGGCCCATTCGCCCATGAGCTTGTACTCGAGCTCGCCGGGCAGGTCCTTTTCTTCCAGTCCGAGCTTCTCCCAGGCCTCGCCGACGGGCAGCTCGGCGTCGACCTCAAAGCGGCCGCCGCCAAGGGGCACGAAGCTCTCCTCAACGACGTCGTCCTCGTCCCAGATCTCGCCTACGAGCTCCTCGAGTATGTCCTCGACGGTGACTATGCCGAGGGTGCCGCCGTAACCGTCGGTGACGACGGCCATGTTGAGCTTTTTGGCGCTCATGAGCTGCAAAAGCTCGTCGATCTTCATCGTGCGCTCGACGAAATAGGCCTCGTCCAGCAGGCTCCTGAGGTCCACGTCCCCGCGCCGGACGATGTATTCGCGTATGTAGCGGCGTATCTGCACGACGCCGATGATGTTGTCGATGCTGTCCTCGTATACGGGCAGGCGGCTGTGCCGCTCGGACTTGATGAAGCCGAGCACCTTCTCGCTGGGCCACTCCACGTCCACGGCGGCGACGTCCACGCGCGCGGTGAGGATGTTCTCCGCCGTGAGGTCGGCGAACTGCAGCGCGCTGGACATAAGCTCGCCGCGCTCGGAGTCCAGGCTCCCGGCGTCGGTCATGTCCTCAATTATGTCGTAGAGCTCGTCCTCGGTCACGCTGACCTCGCCGTCGCCCTTCGTGAGGGCGGCTATGCCGCGGCCTATGGCGCTGAAGAGGGCCCAGACCGGGGTGAAGAGCACGGTGAAGAAGCGCATAAGCCCGGCGCATGAGAGCGTTATAAGCTCAGAATACTTCTCCCCGACGCGCTTGGGCAGGGCCTCGGCGAGCAGGAAGACGGCGAACGCGGCGCCGGCGGCCCCGGCGGCGGCGGCCCAGCCGGGCGCGCCGTTGACCAGGAGTATGGCGGTCACCAGCGCCGCCGCGGCGGCGTGGGCGAGGACCGTACCTATTAGTATGGTGCCGCGGGTGCGCTCGCGCGCGTCCATGACGGCGAGGGCGCGGCGGACGCGCTTTTCGGAGTCCTCGCGGGACTTCACCCGCGCGCGGGAAGCGTTTTCAATCGCCGACTCGGCCAGCGAGAAGAAGAATGCCAGCGCGAGCGCGAGCAGCGCGCCGGCGGCGCACAATATACTGCCTGTGTCCATTTCGGACGATCACTCCCTGTGCTGTGTATAATCAGCGTAAATTATAGCATCGGACGGCGCGCTTGTCAATTTCCAGCGGCTATATTCCCCGCCCGCTTGCAAGCCGGGGCGCGGTGTGCTATGCTATCGCGCAAGGGGGCATAGCCATGTACGAAAAAACCGTCCTGCCCAACGGCGTAACCGTCGTCCTTGACCACGCCCAGGGCGCGCGCAGCGCCTCGCTGGGCATCTGGATACGCGCCGGCTCGCGCTGCGAGCGGCCCGGGGAGGCCGGGGCGGCGCACTTCATTGAACATATGACCTTCAAGGGCACGGCCGCGCGCTCCAGCGCCGCCATAGCCGAACGCATGGACGACCTGGGCGCGGAGCTCAACGCCTACACTTCGCGCGACTGCACCAGCTATTATGTCCGCGCGCTGGACAAGAACCTGGCCGCGGCGGCGGAGCTGCTGGGCGACATGTTCCTGAACTCCCTCTTCTCGGCGCCGGACATGGACACGGAGCGCGGGGTTATACTCGACGAGATACGCATGTACGACGACATGCCCGACGACGTGGCCAACGAGATGCTTGTTAAAAGCTGCTTCCCCGGCCGCCTGGGCGCCCCGGTGCTCGGCACGCCGGAGAGCGTGCGCGCCATGCGGCGCGAGAACCTGCTCGCCTTCCGGGAGCGGGAGTACGCGCCAGGCAACATCGTCGTCTCCGCCGCCGGCAAGATCGACGCCGGGGCCATAGCGCCGCTCGTTTCCGCCCTCGCCGCCCTGCCCGCGCGGGCCGCCGAGCCGCCGGAGCCGGCGCGCTACAGCCCCGCGATAGCCGTGAAGCGGAGCGATACGGAGCAGAACCAGCTCCTGCTGGCCTTCCCGGGCATAACTTACGCCGAAGGCCGCTGCGTCATAGGCATAATGAACGCCGTGCTGGGCGGCTCGGCCAGCTCGCGCCTCTACAGGAAGCTGCGCGACGAACTCGGCTGCTGCTACGACCTGGGCAGCTTCGACATGACCTGGGCGGACACGGGCCTGTTCGGCATAGGCGCCGCCCTCGCTCCGGAGAACGAGCGGCGCGCCGTCGCGGCCATAATCGACGAGCTGCGCCGCTTCTGCGACGAGGGCCCGGACGAGGCCGAGCTCGCGCGCGCCAAGGCCCAGGCGGAGAGCGGGGCCGTGCTCGCGCTGGAGAGCACCCTCGCCAGGATGCGCCGCGCGGGCCAGGGCGAGCTCTTCCTCGGCGGTGCGAGCGGCGTGGACGAGCTGCTAGAGCGCTATAACGCCGTTACGCGGGAGGACGTGCTCGCCCTCGCAAGGAGGCTTATCGACTTCAAAAGCCTCTCCGTCGCCGCCCTGGGCGACGTGCAGGAGCGCGGGTACTACGAGTCGCTGCGCGAAACAAAATAAGCGCCGGCCCGGCTCAGGCTGCCTAAAAAGGCCTCGACGGCCTTCTTAGGCAAGGGGTCCCCCGGCCCGAAGGGCCAATGGAGGCCGGCGCTTCCCGCCCCGCTGTACGGGAGGATATAGCAAAGCCGCGCCGGGCGGGGAATTAAATCCCTTCCCGGCGCGGCATAGGCTGCGTCACGCGGCTCACACCGCGCGGGTGACCTTTCCGCTGCGCAGGCAGCGGGTGCAGGCGTAGACGTGCTTGGGGCTGCCGTCCACGATGGCCTTGACGCGCTTAACGTTGGGCTTCCAGGTGCGGTTGGAG
>CALWYP010000041.1 GCA_944385795.1 uncultured Oscillospiraceae bacterium
GTACCACGTCGTCGCGGACTTCGTATCGTTCGCGACGACGTTTTCTTTTCCAAGCAAACGTCATCGCTCATTCACTCCGTCGCTCCTCCTCTCCAACTGCGACCCGCTGCGCTGGGCTCGCAGTTGGCGTGCCGCCCTGCGGGCGCTTTTTATGCCTGCGGGGGCGAAAAAGGGCGCGCCGGCGGCGCGCACCTTGGAATCCCGCTCAGCCCAGGTCCTGGGCGGACATCTTATCCCTTTCACGGCCGCGCCTCACGCGCCGCCGGGCGGCGGCGTAGATTGCGAGCAGTACCGCGGTAGGGACGTTGGCTATGAGCCAGACCAGCAGGAGCTGGGCTATGAGCGCCCCCCTGTCCCCGCCCATATCCGCCATGTTCAGCGGGTAGAGCAGGGAAAAGAGGAGGGCGGCGGCGGGCAGCACGAGCCCCGGCCAGCGCGCCGGCTTGTGCGCGAGGTACATCTCCAGCAGCACGCAGAACACGGCCGCGGCTATGATCAGCAGGGTGTCAAGCATCGTTGTCTCCTTCTTTCAGCTTCCTGTATTCGTCGATAAGTGTCCTCGCCGCGCCGGCGTCTATGCGCTCCTCCACGGCCAGGCGGCGTATGAGCGCTATGTACGGCTCCGGCTCTCCGGCGTCGCCCAGGCGCACCTTCTCAATGAGCCGGTCGAGCCTCAGCCTGACGGTCGGATAGCTCACGCCGTAGCCGCGCGCGACCTCCTTCAGCGAACCGGAGGCGAGCACAAAGCGCTTTATAAACGCCAGGTCCTCCTCCGACAGGTTTTCCATCCACGCCGGCAATGCCTGCACAGCCATAGCCCGCCTCCTCTCGGCTTTAATAATATTAATATAACATTTAATTTTATTAAAGTCAAGCGCCCGCGCCGGGGGCCGTGCGCCCTCCGCGGGCGCATGTGGTTCTGGTCTGTAAGCGACCAATCTAAATACCTCGTAAATTGTTTGACAAACTTGGCATTGTATACTATAATTTCAATATATACTTGCGCCATCTTGTGCAAAACTCAAGAGCCTGGGTGGAAAGACCGCCAAGATAACTACAAGGCAAGGGGGCTAAACATGAAGGACCTTAAACATCTCATCTTTTTTGAGAACCTGCTGCAGGAGGCTCAGAACGAGCTGGTGACTCAGGCCGTGAGCGAGGGGAAGCTCGGCCTGGGCTACAACTGCTACTATGTGCCAGAGGTTCTGCTGAACCTGCCGGGCTGCTTTTCCAGCCGCCTGCGCGCGCCGCGCTGCACCTCCCCGGACATAGCGACCTACTACATGACCAACCGCAACTGCCCCTATGTGCGCAGCATACTCGAGCGCGCCATAGAGGGCGGCTACAACTACCTCAGCGCGCTCTTCGGCGCGGAGAGCTGCGCCGCGATGGAGCGTATGCAGGAGCATTTCTTCCTGCTCAACCCCGTGAAGAACGACAAGTTCTTCGTCACCATAATGGACCCTCCCATGAAGGAGGACAAGACCAGCCTCGACTATTACAAGGCCCAGCTGCAGCTCAAGGTGGTGGACGCCCTGCGCGAAAAGCTCGGCGTGGACACCTCTGAAGAGGCCATGCGCCAGGCGGTGGCGGATTTCAACGAGCTGTGCGACGTGATAACCGAGATCGGCAATTTCCGCAAGCTCGCAAACCCGCCCATAACCGGCTATG
Organism: uncultured Oscillospiraceae bacterium; assembly: GCA_944385795.1. Taxonomy (GTDB): domain Bacteria; phylum Bacillota; class Clostridia; order Oscillospirales; family Oscillospiraceae; genus Scatomorpha. Next base: position 1,672 of record CALWYP010000041.1, read on the forward strand.
AGTTCCACGTCATCCAGCTGGTGAGCCAGGCCTGCCCGCACTACCTCATACTCCCCTACCTGAAGGAAACGCTTGAGGAGATCAGGACCCGCGAGCCCGAGCCCAAGTTCCCCTTCCGCGCGAGGATAATCCTCGCGGGCAGCGAGATCGACGACCCCGACTTCACCAAGCTCGCCGAGAGCTGCGGGGCCATGGTCGTGGCCGACCGCTACTGCTTCGGCAGCTTCCCGAGCCGCGAGCGCATAGAGATAACCGGCGGCGAGAGCGCCTTTGACGCCATAGCGCGGCACTACCTGCACTGGAACCAGTGCGCGAGGTTCATGTCCGGCGACAAGATCGACCAGAGGCACACGGAGCTCAAGCGCCTCGTGGACGAGTTCAATGCGGACGGCATAGTGTACGAGAGCATGAAGTTCTGCGAGTTCTGGAGCTATGAAAAGGTCCTCGCCTCGCATGTGCTCCAGCAGGAAATGGGCGTGCCCTGCTGCACCATTGAGAAGGAATACGCCCTTGGCAGCGTGGGCCAGCTGCGCACGCGCTTCCAGGCCTTTGTCGAGAGCCTGGAGATAAAGCACATTCAGGCGAAGGAGGCGGACTAATGAAAAATCCCATCACGGCTTTCATTGATAAGAAGCTACGGAAGTTCGACCCCATTTGGCAGTCGGAGAACGGCAAGGGCGGCCAGCGCAGCCGCTTCTACGACAAGACCGGCATAGCCAAATACCGCGAGTGGCGCGGCGTGCACGACACGATGGTCGACTACCTCGCCTGGCTCAACAACCTCAAGAGCATGGGCCTCATGGTGGCCAGCGCCCCGCTGCCTGTGCTCAAGGGCATGTGGGAGTACCGCTGGATGGGCTCCTACCTCGGCACCTTCGCCTTTATCGACAGGCTCTACCAGGGCTACCGCGGCCCCGAGCTGAAGATAGCGCACCTGCACATGCACGCGATTGTCCAGAGCCTCACGAAGAAGATAGCCCTTGTCCTCTCCAACGACAGGCGGCTTGGCGGCGGCCCGCTGGCGGACAAGATGGTGCCCATGGACGAGGTGCTCCCGCCCCTCTTCATGACCGGCTTCCCCAACCTCATCCCGATACCGCTGCAGACCCTGCCGGAGTTCATCATCTGCGACATCGACCAGCAGCTCGAGCCCTACTACATCGACGTGGCCGAGAGCTTCGGCCTCGCCGCCGACGTCTGCTCCCGCTGCGCGGCCGAGACGGGCGTCACCTTCAACGACGATTTCCCGCTCATAGGCAAGGCGTTTTTGTCCACCAACATGCCCTGCAACGCCAGCGAGGCCACGAGCATGTTCCAGCGCCGCCGCATAGACCTGCCCGACTTCCCCGTCACCCTCGCCATGATACACAACGAGCCCGGCGCGCACCCCTACTCCACGCAGATGCTGCGCGACGCGATAAAGTTCATCGAGGACGAGTACGGCGAGGTCTACGACTGGGACGCCCTGTTCGAGCGCGCCAAGCATATGAACGAGCAGAACACGATAGAGCTCGAGAAGTGGGACTTCTTCAAGACGGATTACTCCCCGCTCAGCGGCATATCCGAGACGCTCTACCGCCTCTACGCCTGGGCCAGCGTCAACGGCCAGGAGGACTACTTCACCAAGGTCGACCGCAAGGTCATAAAGATAATGCGCCGCTGCTACGAGAAGAAGTATATCCCCTTCGGCGGCAAGACGCGCCACCGCGCCTTCCTCTGGGGCCCGAGCGCGGTGTACTACACCGACTTCCCCACCTGGACGCAGAACTGCTGGGGCATAGACATCGTGCTGAACATGGACTCCACCATGGGCCACAACATGATAAGCACCGACGACCCCGAGCAGGCAATAAAGGACCTCGCGCTGTTCAGCGAAAAGGGCGTCATGCGCCACCACGCCGTCGGCGGCTGGGACAACGTCAACGCCGTCTGGGACTGGGCCAAGAGCTTCAACTGCGACATGGTGCTCATGAACG
>CALWYP010000042.1 GCA_944385795.1 uncultured Oscillospiraceae bacterium
CTTCGACGCCAAGGCCGGCATCAGCCTGAACCCCAACTTCGTCAAGCTCGTCGCCTGGTACGACAACGAGTGGGGCTTCTCCAACAAGATGATCGAGCTCACCAAGCACATCGCCTCCGTCCGCGGCGACTGCTAACCTCTAAAATCCCAAAAGCTCCGCAGTTCAACTGCGGAGCTTTTTTTGCGCCCGCGGCGGGCGGCCCCGCGGCGCGGTTTTTTTTAAAATGAAACGCAAACCTGCGCCGAGGGTATAATCCGGGCGCGTCAGGGCTATTATATCCTTGCAAATCTGCAAGCGAGGTACATAGCCGTGAAAAATACCAACAGGTTCAAGCCCGTAGAAACCGCCCTGCTCATAGCCCTCAGCCTGGCGCTGCTCAGCGGCGCCTGGGCCTCGGCCGCCGGCGGGCATATAGCGGACGGGCTCGTCCGGCTGCACGTCGTGGCCGCGTCGGACTCCCAGGCCGAGCAGGCGGTGAAGCTCGCCGTGCGCGACAGCGTGCTCGAATACCTCGGCCCCAGGCTCGAGGGCGCGGGCGGGGCCGGCGAGGCCCGGGAGATAATATCCGCGAACCTCGGCGGCGTAGAGCGGGCCGCGGAGTCCGCCGCGGGCGGGCGCGTGGTGAGCGTCGCCCTCGGCGAGGAGTATTTCCCGACGCGCGACTACGGGAGTTTCCGCCTCCCCGCCGGGCGTTACGAGGCCCTGCGCGTGACTATAGGCCCGGGCGGCGGGCACAACTGGTGGTGCGTGGTCTTCCCGCCGCTGTGCCTGAGCCCCGCCGGGGCCGAGGCGGCCTTCTCCGCCCTGGACGAGGGCACGCGCTCGCTAATAGCCGAACCCTCCGGCGGCGGAGTGGCCTTCCGCTTCAAGCTGGTTGAGCTCTGGGGCGGGCTCATGGAGGCGCTCGGCCTCGGCTGAGCCTTGCGCCCGGGGCGCGAGTGTGATAAAATACCCCGGCACAGACCGATACGTCTGCCGCTTTTTAAGCCTGAGCGCCGCGCCTGACGCGGCGGGAGGGGGCGGGGGAAGGCGGTGCAAATCCGCCGCAACAGCCATTGCCGTGAGCCTCTGGCAAGCCGGAATGCCCGCCCGGCGGAGCGCGCGAGCACCCGCGCGAGTTCGTGAGCTGCGACATAAAGTATAAGGATGATGCAAATGAACCAGACAAAAAAGTTTGCCGCGCTGCTGCTGGCCCTGCTCATGGCCCTCGCCCTCGCCGCCTGCGGCCAGGACGCCGGGGGCGACGTCTGGGCGGGGGCGGAATATTCCGCAGACGCCGAGCTGGGCGAAGGGGCGAAGTCGATCACCGTCGCCGTGACGGCCGGGGAAAAGACCGTGAATCTCACGATACGCACGGACGCGGACAACCTGCGCGCCGCGCTCGAGCCGCTGGGGCTTATCGCCGGTGAGGAGAGCGAATTCGGCCTCTTTATCAATTCCGTCAACGGCATCGCCGCCGACTACGACGCCGACGGCTATTACTGGGCGCTCTACATAGGCGGCGAATACGCCTCCACCGGCGTCGACTCCACGCCCGTCGAAGACGGCGGCGAATACGCCCTTGTCCGCGAGGCCGCGTAAGGGGGGGCCGGGCGTCAGGGAAATGGCGGTTTTCGCCATGTTCGGCGCGCTGATGTACGCCTCCAAGGAGATAATGGCGGTGCTGCCCAACATACATCTCCTCGGCATGTTCACAATGCTGCTGACCCTGGCCTACCGCTCCCGGGCGCTCTACCCCATCTACGTCTACGCCCTGCTCGAGGGCCTCACCTGGGGCTTCCCGCTCTGGTGGCCGCCGCACCTCTACCTATGGACGGTCCTCTGGGGCGTCACTATGCTGCTGCCGCGCAATATGCCGGACAAGGCCGCGATGATAGTCTATCCCGCCGTCTGCGCGGCGCACGGCCTGGCCTACGGCGCGCTCTATGCGCCCTGGCAGGCGCTGGCCTTCGGGCTCAGCTGGGAGGGTATGATAACGTGGATAATCGCGGGGCTGCCCTTCGACGCCGTACACGCGGCGGGCAATCTCGCCGCCGGGCTGCTTATACTGCCCTTCTCAAAGCTGCTGAAGAAGCTCAACGCGCGCATCGGCGTAAAGGGCGCGTAAAGGCGCCCACCTCGCGCAGAGGAACGTGAAAAATCCCGCCGGTCCGCGGACCGGCGGGATTCCTTTGCACGCGGCGGAGGTATTCGCGCCTCAGGGAGGCGCCGCCCCCCTGTGCGGGCTTAAAACTGCCTTTTTATCTGCATCATGTAGAAGCTCTTATCGTCCACGGCGCGCATGGTGGCGAGTATGCCGTCCAGGTGGTCGTATTCGTGCTGGATGAGCTCGGAAATATCCCCCTCCAGCTCCAGCCGCTGCGCCGCGCCGAGCTCGTCCGTGTACTCGAGCACGCAGCGGCGGTGGCGGCGGACCCTTACCGCGAGCCCGGGGAAGGACATGCAGTCGTCCAGCAGCTCGTAGGTCTCGGCGTCCGGGAAGCTCAGCGCCGGGTTCGCAATGACGTAGGGCCGCTCGAGCAGCATGTAAATAAGCCTCTTCCTAAGGCCAATCTGCGGCGCTGCCACAGCCCTGCCCGCCCCGTACTTCGCCCTGTAGGCGAGCAGGGTGTCGCGCAGGTCCCCGGCCCAGCCGGGGAGCATGTCCCAGTCTTCGCCCGAGAGGGCCTCGCTCGGCTCGTAGAGCCTTTCGTCGCCGAGCAGGAGTATGTCTCTTACCATTTCGCACCCCTTCCTTGTTGCAATAGAGCGGAGTATAAGTTATAATGTATCCTGTTAGGAGATGTTGCCCATGGACAGGACGCTTGGAGAAATACTTACCGACATGCGCCGCGGCTGCGGCCTCACACAGCAGCAGGTCTGTTCCCTGCTCGCCGAGCGCGGCATGGAGATACAGGTGGCCGGCGTCAGCAAGTGGGAGAAGAACCTCACCTCCCCGAACGCGGCGCAGCTGCTCGCGCTGTGCGATATCTACGGCGTGGAGGACGTCATGCACGATTTCCTCGGCAAGCCCGGCCTTTATGGCGGGCTGAACGCCGCGGGCCGCCGCATGGTAAAGCAGTACGCGGGCATACTCCTCGCCAGCGGCATGTATTCCGAGGCGGCGCCGGCCGCCAGGCGGCGCGTGCTCCCGCTCTACGACCTCGCCGTCAGCGCCGGCACCGGCCAGTTCCTCGACGGCGAGAGCAGCGAGCCGGCGGACGCCCTCGACGCGCCGGAGCGCGCGGACTTCGCGCTGCGCATAGCGGGCGACAGCATGGAGCCGCTCATAGCGGACGGGGCCGTGGTCTGGGTACGCAGCTGCGAGCGGCTTGACAGCGGGAAGATCGGCATTTTCCTGCTCAACGGCCAGGCCTACTGCAAGCGCCTGCGCGCCGGGAAGCGCGGGATATCCCTCGTCTCGGCCAACCGCGCCTACGCGCCCATAACGCCAGGTGAAGGCGACGACTTCCGCGTGCTGGGCGAGGTGCTCGGCGCCGCGCTCTGAGTCAGCCTGAGGCGAACTGGCAGACGTGCTTCACGCAGCAGCGCTCGCAGTAGGGCCTGCGCGCCGTGCAGACGGCCCGGCCGTGGAGCACCATGCGGTGGGAGAAGTTGTTCGTCTTCTCCGGCGGGAGCTGTTCGCGCAGGGCGGCCTCTATCTTCGCCGGGTCCTTCAGGTTGTCCACAAGGCCCATGCGGTTTGAAAGCCTTATGCAGTGTGTGTCCACCGTGACCGCGCCCGGCGCGTCGTACACGTCGCCGAGTATGAGGTTCGCCGTCTTGCGGCCCACGCCCGGGAGCTTCAAGAGCTCCTCCATCGTGCCGGGCACCTTCCCGCCGTACTGCGTAAGGAGTATCTTCGCGCAGTCCACGATGTCCCTCGCCTTGGTGCGGTAGAAGCCGCAGGACTTGACAAGGCCCTCCACCTCCTCCACGCTGGCCTCGGCGAAGCTCTCGAGGGTCGGGAAGCGCTCGAAGAGCGCGGGGGTTATCTTATTTACCCGCTCGTCCGTGCACTGGGCGGCCAGGCGCACGGAAAAGAGCAGCTCATAGTCTTTTTTATAGTCCAGCGTACACATGGCGTCGGGGTATTCGGCCTCGAGCCTGCCGACTATCTCCCGCACCTGTTCGGGCGTGCGCATTTGACTCACCTCGCTTTTTCCGATATCATAGCATCATTTTTGACATATTTCAACGCTTGAAGGTGGTTTTGCATGAGGCCGCTGGCCGACGAGATACGCCCCACGGACCTTGACGAGGTCGTCGGGCAGGAGCACATACTGGGCGAGGGGGCCCTGCTCCGCCGCATAATAGAGAGCGGGAACATACCCAACATGGTCTTTTACGGCCCCTCCGGCACCGGCAAGACCACGGTGGCGAACATAATCGCCCGGCGCACGGACCGCAGCCTGCGCCGCTTGAACGCAACGAACGCCTCCCTCTCCGATATAAAGGGGATCATCTCCGAGCTCGACACGCTGCTCGCCCCCGGCGGCGTGCTGCTCTATCTTGACGAGATACAGTACTTCAACAAGAAACAGCAGCAGAGCCTGCTGGAGTTCATAGAGGACGGGCGCATAACCCTGATAGCCTCCACGACGGAGAACCCCTACTTCTACGTCTACAACGCCCTTCTGAGCCGGAGCAGCGTCTTTGAGTTCAAGCCCGTCCCCCCATCGGCGGTCGTGACCGCGGTGGAGCGCGCGGTAAAAAAGGCCTGCGAGGCGGAGGGCGTCACGGCCGAGCTGGAGCCGGGCGTGGCCGGGCGCCTTGCGTCCGGCTGCGGCGGAGACGTGCGCAAGGCGATAAACGGCGTGGAGCTCCTCTTCGCCGCCGCGCCGCGCGTGGGCGGCAAGGTGGTTCTGAGCCTCGCCGACGCCGAGGCAGCCACGGCCAAGAGCTCCATGCACTACGACCGTGAGGGCGACGAGCATTTCGACGCCGTAAGCGCGCTCATGAAGTCCCTGCGCGGGAGCGACCCCGACGCGGCGCTGCACTACCTTTCGCGCTTGCTGGAGGCCGGCGACCTCATAGGCGCAATACGCCGCCTGCTCTGCTCGGCCAGCGAGGACATAGGCCTGGCCTATCCGCAGGCCGTCAGCATAGTCAAGGCCTGCTGCGACAACGCCCTGCAGCTCGGCCTGCCCGAGGCGAGGCTGCCGCTGGCCCAGGCGGCGATACTCCTCGCCACCGCGCCCAAATCCAACAGCGTGGTCATGGCCATAGACGCGGCCATGGCCGACGTGAGGAAGGGGAAATACGGCCCGCCGCCGCGCGAATTGCAGAACGTCCACGCCGACGGCGCCGGCTTCGAGCGCGAGCAGGGCTACCTGTACCCGCACGACTTCCCGAACCATTGGGTCAGGCAGCAGTACCTGCCCGACGCGCTCCTGGGCACGGAGTACTACCGCCCGGGCGGGAACAAGAACGAGCAGGCCGCGAAGCGGTATTGGGAACAGATCAAGGGGGAAGGTTGATGGATATCCGCGTCGGCGACACCCTTGTCATGAAGAAGGCCCACCCCTGCGGCTCGAACCGCTGGCAGGTCATGCGCACGGGCGCTGACCTGCGGCTGCGCTGCTGCGGCTGCTCGCGCGAGGTTTTCGGGCCCCGGAGCAAGTTTGAGCGCAACGTGAAGGGCATAGAGCGGCCCGAGGGCGGAGCCCAGGGCTGAAAAGCCCCGCGGAGCCACGCCGGGCATATGCCCGCTAAACAGAATAAAATCCCCCGCCGGACGGCGGGGGATTTGGCTTATCAGTTCAGGAAGTCCCTGAGCTTCTTGCTGCGGCTGGGGTGGCGGAGCTTGCGCAGGGCCTTGGCCTCTATCTGGCGGATGCGCTCGCGCGTGACGTTGAACTCCTTGCCGACCTCCTCGAGCGTGCGGGTGCGGCCGTCGAGTATGCCGAAGCGCAGCTCGAGCACCTTCTTCTCGGGCGGGGTGAGCGTATCGAGCACGCTCATCAGCTGCTCCTTGAGCAGGGAGAAGCTCGCGGCCTCGCTGGGCTCGCTGGCGTCCTCGTCGGGTATGAAGTCGCCGAGGTGGCTGTCCTCCTCCTCGCCTATAGGGGTCTCGAGGCTGACGGGCTCCTGGGCGATCTTTAGTATGTCGCGCACCTTGTCTACAGGCATGTTCATCTCGGCGGCGATCTCCTCGGCACTCGGGTCGTGGCCGAGCTCCTGAAGGAGCTGGCGGGAGACGCGGATAACCTTGTTTATCGTCTCGACCATGTGGACGGGTATGCGTATCGTCCTGGCCTGGTCGGCGATGGCGCGGGTGATGGCCTGGCGTATCCACCATGTGGCGTAGGTGGAGAACTTATAGCCCTTGGTGTAGTCAAACTTGTCCACGGCCTTGATAAGGCCCAGGTTGCCCTCCTGTATGAGGTCGAGGAAGAGCATACCGCGGCCGACATAGCGCTTGGCTATGGAGACGACCAGCCTGAGGTTGGCCTCCGCCATGCGGCGCTTGGCCTCCTCGTCGCCGTCGGCCATGCGCTTGGCGAGGTCCTGCTCCTCCTCCGGCGTGAGCAGGGGCACCTTGCCTATCTCCTTGAGGTACATGCGCACCGGATCGTCGGTGGAGAAGGTGTCGGCCAGCGCGTCGGTGTCGGCGGCGATCTCCTCCTCGGTGACCTCCTCTATCTCCTGCAGCTCCTCGAGCTCCGGCAGGGCGTCGTCGTCAAGCGGCGGGAGCAGGTCCTCCCCGGCCGTATCTATGCCCAGGTCCTCGAGCTTGTCGTAAAACTTGTCCAGCTCGTCAGGCTCGAGCTTGAGGTCGTCGAGCGTGTCCATGAGTTCCTTGCTCGTGAGCTTGCCGGCCTTCTTGCCCTTCTCTATGAGGGCGTTCAGCTTCTCGGCCTTGTACTTTGCAAGCTCCTCGGGGTCCTCGGGCAGGCTGTTCCCGGCGGCCTTTTCGGCCTCCTTCTTCTCCGGCGCCTTGCGGCGGGCCCTGGGCCTGGGGGTTTCGCCCTCCTGGCCGGCGGCCGCCTCAAGTTCCCTGTCCTTTTCTTTTATATCAGCCATGGCTGTCTCCTCCGTAACCCTTGGTTTGTTGTTTCATTGCGGCGTATGCCCTGAGGTCGCCGCCGCTGTCAGGCGGCTTGCGGCCAATTTTGTGTATGTAATCCGCCAGCGCCTCGGCGGCCCTGGCGGCCGACACCGGCCTGGTCTGGATGATGTTCGTATACAGGCTTATCTCCTGCGGCGTCAGCTCCCCGCCCAGCGCGGCGGCGGTGACGTCCATGCCGCGGGAGGCTAGGGCGAGCATCGCCTCGTATATCCGCCTGAGCTCGCCCGAGCTGAAGTCCTCCGGCTTGGGGCCGGCGCCGCCCATGAAGAGCTCCGGCGCGGCCTGTAGGAGCGCTATTACCCCCTCTTCCGCCGCGGCGGAGGCCGGGTTCTCAAAGCGGATGCCCTTCTCCGCCGGCTGCATCGCGCGCTCCGGCCGCGTATCCTCGCTCTCGCGCCTCTTCCGCGCCGCGCTCAGCTTGCGCCGCCGGGCCTGGTTGACCGCGTCGCGCACGGCGTCCGCAGCCACGGAGCACTGCTCCGCCACGCGCATGGAGTACACCTCGCGGGCGACCGGCTCAGGCAGGGCGGCGATTATGCCCGCCGCCTCCTTGAGGTAGCCGACCTTGCCCGCGTCCGTGGCCAGGTCGTAGGGCGCCGCGGCCGCCTGGAGCCGGTACTCCATGCCGTTTTCGCTGTCCTCTATAAGCGCGCGGAAGGCCTCGGGCCCGGACGCCTTTATGAATTCGTCCGGGTCCTTCGCGCCCGGCACGGTGACCACCCTTATCTCGAGCCCCAGCTTGTCGAGTATGGGTATGGCCCTCTGCGCGGCCTTGCGGCCGGCGTTGTCCGCGTCGTAGCAGAGCACGACCTTTTTCGTGTAGCGCGTGAGCAGCTGCGCCTGCTCGTTCGTCAGCGAGGTGCCCAGCGAGGCCACTGCGCTGTCAAAGCCCGCCTGATGCAGGGAAACCACGTCAATATTCCCCTCAACGAGGATAATGTACCCGGCTTTTGACTTTTTAGCCAGATTCAAGCCAAAAAGGTTGTGGCTTTTGCTAAAAACAGGGGTGTCCGGGCTGTTGAGGTACTTTGGTTCGCCGTCGCCGAGGACGCGGCCGGAAAAGGCGACCACGTTGCCCCGCACGTCTATGACCGGGAACATGAGCCGGCCACGGAAGGCGTCGTAAATCCCGCCGCGCTTGCCGCTCTTGGCGAGGCCCGCCGCCAGCAGCTCCCTCTCGGTAAAGCCGGCGCCCTTCATGGCGCGCGCAAGGCCCTCCCAGCCGTCCGGGGCGTAGCCCAGGCCAAAGTTCGTGGCCACGCGCCTGGATATCTGGCGGCGGCGCATGTAGTCCGCGGCGGCCTGCCCCTCGGGCGTCGAAAGCTGCTCGTAGAAAAAGCGGGCCGCGGCGCGGTTGAGCTCATAGAGCCGCGCGCGCATACCCCGGTTCGGGTCGTCCCTCTGCTCGGGTATGGGCATCCCCGCCCTGCGGGCCAGGAATTCCACCGCCTCCGGGAAGCTCAGCCGCTCTATCTCCATTATGAAGTTGATAACGCTCCCGCCCTTGCCGCAGCCGAAGCAGTGATAAATCTGCCGGCTGGGCGAGACGGAAAAGCTGGGCGTCTTTTCGCTGTGGAAGGGGCACAGGCCGAAGAGGTTCTGGCCCGAGCGCTTGGTGAGCGGGACGTACTCGCCCACGACTTCCTCGATGGGGTTCCTCTCGGCGAGCTCCTGCAAAAACTCGGCTGAAAAGGCCAAGCCGCTCACCTCCAATCCATGCTTTACCTCACCTGCCAGGAGCGGGGTATGAAGAGGTCCATATACACGTCTATCACATATTTGTCCGTCATGCCGGAAACGTAGTCCGTCACCGCGCGCTCGAGCCCGTCCTCGCCGGCTATGGCGAGGTACTCGGGCGGCATAGCCTCCGGATGCGCGGCGTAGTAGCGCCAGATGCTCAGCAAGATGTCCCCCACCTTGCTCTCCTCGCCCTTCGCCACGGGGTTCTTATACACCGCCTCGTACATGAAGTCGGTGAAGACGGTCACGGCCTCGCTGACCGCCGGGCTCATGAGTATGACGTCCTGGCCGGCGCTTGTCTCTATGACGTCGGTGACGATGGAATCTATCCGTCGGCTGTTGCGCTCGCCCAGCCGCTCGCGGATTATGGCCGGCTCGTCCCCGGGCGCGAGTATGCCCGCGCGCTCGGCGTCGTCCAGGTCGTGGTTTATGTAGGCTATGCGGTCCGAGAGGCGGACGACGTCGGCCTCCAGGCTCCCGCGCGGCCTGCCCGTCGTGTGGTTCAATATGCCCGTGCGCGTCTCGTTGCAGAGGTTGAGGCCCCGGCCCTCCTTCTCAAGCCGGTCCACCACGCGCAGGCTCTGCTCGTAGTGCTTGAAGCCGCCGGAATATATCTCGTTGAGCGCCCTCTCCCCGGCGTGGCCGAATGGGGTGTGGCCCAGGTCGTGGCCCAGGGCTATCGCCTCGGTCAGGTCCTCGTTCAGGCGCAGCGCGCGGGAGATGGTCCGCGCTATCCTCGCCACCTCCAGCGTGTGCGTAAGCCGGGTCCGGTAGTGGTCGCCCTCGGGCTGCAGGAAGACCTGGGTCTTGTGCTTGAGCCGCCTGAAGGCCTTGCTGTGCGTTATTCGGTCCACGTCGCGCTGGAAGCAGGTGCGCGAACCGCACTCCGGCTCCGGGCGCGGGCGGCCGGTACTGTCCGCGGCGCGCACGCCGTTCGGGCCCACAAGCGTGAGCTCGTCGGCCTCGCGCATTTCTCTCGGTGAGGGCATCGCGTCAACCTCCTTATGTACTAATACGCCGCGCGCGGCCAAAATCCCTTTTTTATACGCAAAAATTTTTTAAAAATCGTATTCCCAATTTTGACGGCGCGGCGGGCGGCTCACGCCCCGTCTATCCTCTGGGGGCGGAAAACGCTGCCGCCCGTCCTGAAGCGGGCCGAGCCGGCGGTCATATCCGTTATCCGGCGCCCGACCTCCTCCGGCATCCCCTCGGGGAGCAGGGCGGATATTGCGACGTGTTCCCCGAAGCCGCTCTCGAGCCTTTCCGCGCCCGCGGCCTCAAAGAGGCGGCGTATCCGCTCGTACTGCGCGTAGGTGCACAGACACTCGGCCTCGGTCCACTCGGCCATGCGCGCCCGTCCCGCGGCCTCGAGGGCCATGGACGCCGCCCTGGAATAGGCGCGCACCAGCCCGCCGGAGCCCAGCAGCACGCCGCCGAAATAGCGCGTCACCACGCACACGGCGTCCGTCACGCCCGCCGAGCGGAAGACGTTCAGCGTGGGCTGGCCCGAGGTGCCGCCCGGCTCGCCGTCGTCCGACCAGCGCATCTGCCCCCCGGCCAGGACGTAGGCCCAGACGTTGTGCGTCGCGTCCGCGTTCTGCCGCCGCACCTCCTCTATGAAGGCCATGGCCTCGCTCACACTCCCGGCGCGCTGCACCCGGCCTATGAACCGCGACTTCTTATCCACATACTCCGCCTGGCCGAAGCCGGCGGGGACGATATAATCCGGCATACACCGCACTCCCGACACAATAATTCATTTTATATTATACACGAAGCCGGAAGAATTTGCAACGCCGCCGCGGATTGACGCGGCCCGCCCGGCCGGGTTATAATAGTTTTATTGTCGAAACGACGAAATTTTCTTTTTTCAGACATATGATGCAACTTTGATACATTTGTGTTTTACACTCTCCTTTGGAGGTGTTGCGGGATGTATAGGATACTGGTCGTTGAGGACGAGAGAGCCATTAACGACCTTATCGTCATGAACCTGACCGAGGCCGGCTACGAGTGCGAGAGGGCCTTCGACGGCATAGAGGCCGCCGACAAGCTCGAGGGCGCCGGCTACGACCTCGTGCTGCTGGATATAATGCTGCCCGGCGCGAACGGCTACGAGCTGCTCGACTACATAAAGCCGCTGGGCATACCCGTTATTTTCATCACGGCCAAGGGCTCCATGGCCGACAAGGTGCGCGGGCTGCGCCTGGGCGCGGACGACTACCTTGTCAAGCCCTTTGAGATAGTCGAGCTTTTAGCGCGCGTGGAGGCGGTGCTCCGCCGCGCCGGCAAGGCCCAGAACGAGATAGAGGCGGCCGACCTGCGCATAGACACCCGCTCCCACACCGTCATGCGGGGCAGCAAGCCCGTACAGCTGACGGCCAAGGAGTTCGAGCTGCTGCTCCTCTTCGTCCAGAACCGGGGCATAGCGCTCTTCCGCGAGACTATATACGAGCGCATCTGGGGCGGGGAGTACATGGGCGACAGCCGCACCGTCGACCTCCACGTCCAGCGCCTGCGCAAGAAGCTGCACTGGGAGGACAAGATAAAGACCATCTATAAAGTCGGATACCGGCTTGAAATATAGCTTTCCTAGAAGGAGAAAGGCGGGAAGGGCTTGAAATCTGACCGCGCCTTCCCCTCCGGCGTGTTCCTCTCGTCGGTGTGCGTGACGGCGGTAATAATATGCGCGGGCGGCTGCGTCCTGGCCGCCCGCGGCGGCGGCTTCAACTGGGGCGCCTACGCCGCGTTCCTGCTCTGCGCCAGCATAGGCGGAGGGCTTGTTTGCGCGCTCGCCGCCGGCCGGGCCTTCGGCCGGCTGAGGCGGGAAAACCGCGAGGTGAAAGGGAAAAACGCCGCCCTCACGGCGGAGATGGCGAACCTCACCGAGGCCGCCGAGCGGCGGGAGGAGTTCATCGCCTCCTTCGCGCACGAGCTCAAGACCCCGCTCACGGCCATAATCGGCTACGCGGACATGCTCCGCTCGCGCGAGATGACGCCGAAGAACCGCTTCACCGCGGCGGGCTACATCTTCTCCGAGGGGAAACGGCTGGAGAGCCTCTCGCTGAAGCTGATGGAGATAATCGTCTCCGGCAAGCAGGGGGTCGAGCGCCGCCGCTTCAACGCCCCATACTTCATACGCGAGGTCGCCGCCGTCACGGTGCCCAGCCTCGCCGGCGACGGGATGACGCTCGACATGCGCTGGGAGCAGGGCGAGGTGTCCATAGAGCCCGACCTGTTCAAGACCCTCATGATAAACCTCATAGACAACGCCCGCAAGGCCTCCCGCCGCGGCCAGACCGTGGAGTTCTTCGGCAAAAAGAAGGAGGGCGGCTACGCCTTTTACGTCCGCGACCACGGCCGCGGCATGAAGAAAGAGGACCTTGGCCGCATAACGGAGCCCTTTTACATGATAGACAAGTCGCGCTCCCGGGCGCAGAACGGCGCCGGGCTCGGCCTCGCGCTCTGCCAGCGCATAGCCGAGCTGCACGGCACGGCGCTGGAATTTGAAAGCGAGCCGGGCAAGGGCACCACCGTGCGCGTCTTCCTTCAGGAGGCGGCGGAAAATGAAGTTTAAGGCCGTCGCGCCCTACTTGTCCGCGGCGCTGCTGCTCAGCGTCTGCCTGCTGCTCCCCCTGGCCTTCGTGCCCAAGCCCGAGACGGCGTTGGTGGAGCCGGAGTCCGTGCTGGAGGCCGACAGCCGGGTGCAGACCTTCGCGCTCTACGACGGGGCCGAGCTCGAGCAGGCCCCGATTGAAAGCGGGGCCCTCCCGGCGGACAGCCTGGCGCGCAGCGAGGGCATATTCGCCGCCGTGATGGAAAACCTCGTCATAGACGGCGGGGAGGTGGGCCAGGAGATAGGCTCCGGCACAAACAGCTACGCGCTCGAGCGCGGCGGGGACCGTATGCTGGTCACGGAGCTCTACCGGGAGTGGAACGGGGACTGGCACAACTGGCTGCGCGTATGGCTCGACGCCGAGAGCGGGGTGGTCTACCGCCTCTACTACAGCGCCAACGTGCTTGAGAACGCCGGGGCCTATGTCTCCTCCTGGGAGGGCCTGCTCGCCGCCGCGGCGGAGGAGACGGCGCTCGCCCTTGGCTTTGAGGGCTGGGAGGCGGCCGCCGACGGGCCGCTGAGCTACGCCGTGACGCTGACGGACGAAAACGGAGTAAAATACAACTACAGCGCGGTGCTGCTCAGCTACGAGGACTCCGCGCCCAGCCTGATTGTGGACCTGGACATAAAACTTGAATCCCTGGAGGCCTCATGAAGAAGGACTGGAAGCCTTTCGGCATCGCCCTCGCCCTGGCGCTGCTGATAATCGAGATATGCTACATAGGCACGCACCCGGAGCTTTTCACTGGCAACGGCGGCGAGCCGCCCCCTTCGGCCGCGGAGCCCCCAGTACAGGCGCCGGAGCCCACGCCCGCGGAGCCCAGCCCCACGGCCGCGGAACCCAGCCCCACGCCGCTGCCCCTGCCGGACGAAGGCGGCATGTGGCGGCTCGCCATAGCGAGCGCGGACTATCCGCTCGAGGGCGAGTACGCCGTGGAGACGGCGGCGGTGGAGGGCTACCTCTTCGACGCCCGGGCGGCCGGCGCGCTTGAGGAAATGCTCGCCGCCGCGAGGGCCGACGGGATGGAGCTGCATATAACCAGCGCCTGGCGCAGCCGCGCCACCCAGGCCCAGCTCTATGAGAACCGGGTCTACCGCTTCCAGCTGGAGGGCTATTCCCGCGAAGAGGCCGAGGAGGCCGGCGCTACCGTCGTCGCCCGCCCGGGCACAAGCGAGCACGAGCTCGGCCTGGCGGTAGACCTGATAACGGACGACTACCGCAGCCTCGACGAGGGCTTCGCGGAGCTGCCTGAGTACGCCTGGCTACTGGAGCACTGCGCCGAGTACGGCTTTGTCCAGCGCTACCCTGTGGACAAGAGCGATATTACCGGCATCATCTGGGAGCCCTGGCACTACCGCTACGTCGGCGAGGACTGCGCCGGGTACATAATGGAAAACGGCCTGTGCCTGGAGGAATTCCTGGCCCTGGCTGGGCTGCTGCCCGAATAAAACCGGACCCCCGGGGCCTGAGCCCCGGGGGTCCGCCGTCAATTTTCTGTTTCCTCCGCCTGCGCGCCCTCCATATCCTCCGGCAGCTCCGGCTTCAGCCCCGCGGCCTCCTCAACGGGTATGCCGCGTTCGTTGATAAGCCCGCCAATCGCCGTGCGCATTATCAGCGTGACAAAGTCGAGCGTCTTCCTCCTGTCGAAGGGGAAGCGCCCCGTTATGTAGTCGAGCACCATGCCGCTCACCGCCTCGGTGAGGAACTCGCAGAGGTAGTCGGCCAGCTTGTCCGGGAGCTTTTTGCCCTTGCGTTCCTCGGCCGTCTCTATCAGCGAGCGGATAGTGCCCTCAAAGCTCTTCACAAAGCGGTCGCCCAGCGTTATATTCCCGAAGACGTCGTATACGCTGCGCAGCAGGTCCCTGTTGCGCTCGACATAGTCGAAGACAAAGGCGATGGCCTCCTCCGGATGGTCGATTAAATCGTAATTGTCCAGCACGTTGAGGGCCTCGTCCTCAAATATCCAGCGCAAAAGCGCGTATATGTCCTCGAAGTGATAGTAGAACGTCTTGCGGTTCACCCCGCAGTCCGCTACTATCTCCGTCACGGTAATTTTGGAAAAAGGCTTACGCCTCATCAGCTTTTTAAGCGATTCGGCGAGAGCCCTCTTGGTTTTCATGGATGCGGCCTCGTATTTCATGCAGACTCCTCCTGTATAGCATATTGTAAAATCCCCAAGGGCTAATATCAACGGTCAATAACGGACATTCGTCCCAATTTGCCCGTGTCGTTTTTCCGCCGCCAGTGCTATCATATGTTTAAGATTTTTCGAGCGGAAGGCTTTTTGGCATGAAGCGTTTTTATTCTTTTACCGTGGGCCATTCAAAACTCATACTCGTGGTTTTCGCCCTGCTTTTCATCCTCGCCGTCTTCGGGCAGGCGGCGGTAGAGGTCAACTACAACGTGACGGACTACCTGCCGCCGGACACGCCCAGCACCAAGGCGCTCGAAGTGCTCTCCGGCGAGTTCGCCGGCGGGATACCGAACGCGAGGCTGATGGAGCGGGACGTGAGCCTGGCCGAGGCGCTCTCGCTCAAGGGCGCCCTGGCCGCCGTGCCCGGGGTGGAGGGCGTGACCTGGCTGGACGACGCGGTGGACATCCTGCAGCCGCTCGAGCTCCAGGACCAGGACACGGTGGAGACGTACTATAAGGACGGCGCGGCGCTCTATACCCTTACGATTTCAGACGAATACCGCCTGAGCGCCGTGGAGGAGATACGGGCCCTCGCCGGGGATAACGGCGCGCTGACCGGCGACGCGGTCTCGACCGCCGACGCCACCACCGGCACCGTGGCCGAGGTGCGGCTGATCACCGTAATCGCCGTGCTCTTTGTCTGGCTGGTGCTCACCGTGACCACGACGAGCTGGGCCGAGCCCGTGCTTGTCCTCGCCGGCCTCGGCGCGGCCACCGTGCTGAACGCGGGCAGCAACGTCCTGTTCGGGGAGATAAGTTTTGTCACCAACGCGGCGGGCAGCGTTTTGCAGCTCGCCTGCACCCTCGACTACTCCGTCTTCCTCATACACCGCTTCGCCGAGTGCCGTTCCGGCGGCCTGGGCGCGCGGGAGGCCATGGTCGACGCGCTGTGCAAGTCCACGACGAGCATAATGTCCAGCGGCCTGACCACGGTCATAGGCTTCCTCGCGCTGGTGTTCATGCGCTTCGGCCTGGGCCCGGACCTGGGCTACGCCCTCGCCAAGGGCATAGCCATAAGTATGCTGACGGTCTTCCTCTTCGTCCCGGCCCTGATACTCACGACCTACACGCTTATGGAGCGCACGGCGCACCGGCCCTTCCTGCCCAGCTTTGACGGCTTCGCCCGTTTCGTCGTGCGCGTCATGTTCCCCATGCTCCTGGTATTCGCCATAATCGCCGTCCCGGCCGCCCTGGCCTCGACGCGCAACGACTATTACTACGGCTCGGCGCATATCTACGTCGAGGGCACGCGCTACGGCGCGGACACGGCGGCCATAGAGGAGGTCTTCGGCAAGAGCGACACCTATGTGGCCATGGTAAAGCGCGGGGACATAGCCCGCGAGCAGGCCCTCTCCGACGCCCTGCACGCCATACCCGAGGTGACCAGCGTCATCTCCTACGTCGACACCGTCGGCGCCGAGATACCCATGGGCTTCCTCGGCGAGGACACGCTGGGGCTGCTGGTAAGCGACAGCTACAGCCGCTTTGTCGTCAGCGTAGACGCAGACAGCGAGGGCGGTGACGCCTTCCGGCTGGTGGAGGAAGTGCGCGCGGCGCTGGATTCGCTCTACCCCGGCGAATACTATCTCGCGGGGGACGGCGTCAGCACCTACGACCTCATGGACACCATAACGGCGGACAACCTCAAGGTAAACCTGATCGCCATAGCCGCCGTCTTCCTCGTGCTGCTGCTCTCCTTCAAGAGCCTGAGCCTGCCCTTCATTCTGGTGCTGAGCATTGAAACGGCCATATGGATAAACATGGCAATACCCTATTTCCGGGGCTCCACGGTGTTCTACATTTCCTACCTCATAGTGAGCTCCATACAGCTGGGCGCCACTGTGGACTATGCCATACTCTTCGCCGACCGCTATCTGGAGTTCCGCGCGGCCCTGCCCAGGCGCGAGGCCGTCAGGCGCACGATAAGCGCCGTCACCGTCTCGGTCTGCACCTCGGGCAGCGCCATAATCGTCGTCGGCCTGGGCCTGGGCTTTGTCTCGCGCCACGGCATAATCTCCCAGCTGGGCATGTTCCTGGGCATAGGCGGCGCGCTGAGCCTCGCCATAGTCCTCTTCGTCCTCCCGGCGCTCATGTATATTTTTGACGGCGTGATCCTGAAGACCACGAGGAAGAGGTACGGCTAATAGATAAGCGGCCTCTTTTCCCTCCGCCGCCTGGGCGGCTGTTCGGGCAGCTCGACGAGGATTATATCGTCGCCCAGGCGCTTTATGCAGCCCCAGGGTATGACGAAGTCGTCCTCGCGGCCGAAGAGCCCGCCGGCCCTGCCCGGGCCCGGGACTATCAGCGCGCAGATGTTCCCCGCGCAGGGGTCTATCTCCGCGTCGCACACGCCGCCGAGGCGCATACCGCTTTTGAGGTCTATGACCTCTTTGCTCCTGAGTTCGGAAAATAGGCAGCTCATCATATCACCCCGGCAATAATACGCGGGCCCGGACGGCGTTATGCCATCCGGGCTTCATAAAAGCGCAGCGCGCCCGTATTCAAAAGCGCCGAGAGCTTGAGCCGTTCCGCCGCGGGGACGGCCTCGAAGCCCCGGGGCAATTTTTTTGCCCTCGTGAGGGAGGCGAAATACCCCTCGCGCATAAGCGCGGCGCGCCCCGGCAGGCGCGAGAGGGGCATACCCCCGCGCGCCGCGGCGAATATGCCGTCGAAGGCCGCGCCGCCGCCCGGGAAGGCCCCGGCCAGCGAGGCGAGCAGCGCCGCGCCCTCGCCGTCCGGCAAGTGGCAGAGCAGGCCCGCCATTATGACGAACCCGCCCGCGCGTCCTATCCCGCCCAGGGCCTCCGGGGCGCGCAGGTCGGCGGCGATATACCTCTCCCCCGGCTCCGGGGGCAGGAGTCGCGCGCGCAGCTCCATGACCTCGGGCAGGTCGACGTACACCCTCTCCCCCGCCCCGGGCACGCGGCGCAGAAGCGTGTCCAGCCCGCAGCCGAGGTCGACGAGCGCGGCGTCCGGCCGCCCGGCCAGGAAGCGCCCCGCGGCGGCGAGCATAAGTTTCTCGCGCAGGGCGTAGAGCAGGCAGTCGGAGCCGCGCGCGGCGGAGAAATCCCCGCGCAGGGCGCGCAGCAGCCGTGCGTCCTCTTCGCCTACGCCCAGCGAGGGGTATTCGAGCGCGCAGCGCGCCCGGCACCAGAGCGGCACCAGCAGCGTGGACGCCGGGCCGCCGGGGTCGAAAAGCCGGCTCATACGCCCTGGAGCGTGCACCGCCCGGCGAGGTCGTAGCGGCGCACAAAGTCCAGCGGCTCCGCGCCCCTCTCCTGGGCGGCGAGCAGCACGCCCGCGCAGGCGAGCGCGTCGCTGGCCGCGTCGTGGTGGTCGAGCTCGAGGCCCAGGCAGTAGGCCAGCGTGTCCAGCTTGTGGTTTGGCAGCCCCGGGAAAGCGCGGCGCGCCAGGCGCACCGTGTCGATATACTCCGCCGTGCGCCGCCACTCTATGCCGTAGTGGGCGAGGCACTTGGCCAGCACGGCCATGTCGAAGGGCGCGTTGTGCGCAACCAGCACCCCGCCGGAGAGCGCCTCGCGCAGCCCTCCGTCCCAGAGCTCGGCGAAGTTGGGCTCCCGGCGCGTCATCTCCGGCGTTATGCCGGTCAGCATGACGTTGAACGGGTCGAACTCGCACTCCGGGTTCACAAGGAAGCCGCGCACGGCGGATATTTTGCCGTCCTCGACCACGCACAGCCCGATCTGGCTCATGCGGTCGTTGCGGCGGTTCGGCGTCTCGGTGTCGAAAACTATGTATCTCATGCCTTGACCTTCATGCCCTTCAGGCGCTCCTTGAGCTCCGGGGATATGCGGAAGCTCTCGCAGGCCTTTTGAATCGTCTTGTTGTGCACCCAGGGGCTGAGCCGCCGCCCCGTCAGGTAGGGCAGCGTTTCCGCCTCCCGCTTGGCGAGGGCGGTGGCGAAGTACCAGGCCACCATCATGTCCACATAGTAGTCGCCCCGGCAGCAGCGCGCCGCGGCGTCGAGCTGGCGGGTATCGAAGCCCTCGCCGAGGTAGAAGTTCATGTACACTCCTATGCCGAAGCGCGCGGTGTAGGTGTGGGCACTCCCCATCCAGCGCGCCGCGAGCCCTTCGAGGCCCTCCGGCCGCTTTTTGAAGGCCTTGGGCTTCAGCAGGTCGCAGGTCGCCCAGTTGTCAACATGCGGCAGGAAGCGCTCCAGCCGCGCGGCGGCGGCGTCATATCCCGCCGCGGCGTTTATGAAAAGGGCGTGGAGGTTGTCCTCCTCATAGTACTCGTGCGGGAGCGAGTCCATGAGCCGCTCGGCCTCGTCCGTGCCGGCGAGCTCCCGCGCGAGGGCGCGCAGCGCGGGCGTGCGCACGCCTATAATCCGCCCCGGGTCCAGGCCGGGTATGAGCCCCGACTGGAAATCGCGGTAGCGCCCGTCGGCGAGGGCGAAGAGCCTCGCCCTTATATCCACATCAGCCACGGCGTCCCGCCTTCCTGCGCGAGCGGGCGCGGCGCGCGGCGCGTATCTGCCTCATGCCCTGGCGCGTTATGACTATGCTCGGATCCTTCCTCCCGCCGGTGTTCCAGTTCTCAAGCGCAAAGAAAACGACGCCCTCGCCCACCAGCGCGAACAGGGCGTAAAGCGCCCAGTCGGCCTCAAGCAGGTGTATGAACAGGAAATCCGTGACGCAGGCCCAGTAGGCGAGGCTGGTGAGCGCGGTGACGATATAGTTCACGAGGCCCAGCACGCTCAGCCTTTCGGGGTATTTGTTCATGGTATAGCGGTTGAAAAAGAGCGGTATGTCCGTCTTTATGAAGCTGTTCCAGCCTATATACTCCGGCACCAGCAGCCGGGCGAGGCGCGCGTTCTTCACGGTCACAAAGGCGCGGACCTTGTCCGCCGGCGTCCACCAGGCGTTGTGCCGGCAGAGGGCGAAGCCGCATATCCACGGCGGCGCCGCGGCGAAGAGCAGCCATATCAGCGCGCCGCCGACGGCCATGCCGGCGCCGCGAAGGAAAAGCATTAACGCAGCCATCCAGTACCTCCAGATTATTTTAAAAGGGCGAAGGCGCGGGCCTCGTCCAGCCAGCCGAGCAGCTCGGCGTCTATGTCCTCCACGCGCTCGATGCGGGTGTGGTGCGTCCAGCGCCCGGGATAGGGCTCGCTCGCGGCGAAAATCCTGGGGCTCTTCACTTCGCGCCCCAGCCCGAAGCTCAGGTTGATAAAAACCTCGGGGCAGCCCCGGCCCATGCGCCGGGTGGACACGAAGGCCCAGCCGTACCTCTCCCGGAACGTAATCTGCGTCCGGGCGGGGCGCAGCTCGGTATCCGGATACAGCTTCAGCAGCGTGTCGCGCAGCGCGGCGTAGAGCGGCAGCGCCGCCTCGCGCCCCATGAACAGTTCCAGCTCGCCCGCAGTCATATGAACACCGCCCTTCTTTTCCTATTTTGCCGCAAATCCGCCCGCCTGTCAAGTAAAGCGCCGGGCCGCGCTTTACAAAAGGGGCGGCGTAGGATATTATATCCGCGTGGAGGTGGGAACCTTGAAGTCACGGTTAATTTTCCTCATAATCGCCTCGGCGCTGGTCCTCGGCGCTTTCGCGCTCTACGACGCCGCCCCCGGGCCGGCGGAGACGGGGGAGCTTACCATAGCCGCCGCCACCGACCTCCACTACATATCCCCTTCCCTCACGGACAACGGCCCGGCCTTCATGGAGGTCGTGACGGACGCCGACGGCAAGGTCATGCCGCGCATAGAAGGGCTTGTCCGCGCCTTTGCCCGCCAGATATGCCGGGAAAAGCCCGCGGCGCTCATACTCTCGGGCGACCTGAGCTTTAACGGCGCGCGGGAAAGCCACGAGGCCCTGGCGGGGATACTTTCGGAGATCGAGGCCGGCGGGGTGCCCGTCTACGTCATGCCGGGCAACCACGACCTGGGCAGCGGCATGGCCGCGCGCTTCAGCGGCGAAGACATAGAGCTTGTCGAGGGCGTCACAGCCGGGGAGTTCGCCGGGATCTACGCCGACTTCGGCTTCAGCGAGGCCCTGAGCCGCGACCCCTCCTCCCTGAGCTACACCGCCCGGCTCGCGCCGGGGCTCATACTGCTCATGCTCGACGTCAACGGCGGCGCCAGCCCCGGCTGGGCCTCGGACTCCACCCTGACCTGGTGCGAAGGGCAGCTCGCCGCCGCACGGGAGAGGGGCGAGCGCGTCCTCGCCGTCAGCCACCAGAACCTCTATTCCCACAGCCCGCTGCTGGTCAACGGCTACATGATAAGCAACGCCGCGCAGGTCGAAGCCCTCTACGAGGAGTACGGCGTAACGCTCAACCTGAGCGGGCACATACACATACAGCATATACGCTCCGACCGCGAGGTGCCGGAGATAGCCACCTCCTCCCTGGCCGTGAGCCCGAACCAGTACGGGGTGCTGGACATAGACGGCGTCCACGGCAGCTACCGCACCGAAAGCGTGGACGTCGCCGCCTGGGCGGCCGAGCAGGGCCTGGACGAGCCGGAGCTCACGGGCTTCGAGGAGTATTCGCGCGCCTTCTTCCGCGACACGGCCCTGAACCAGGCGCGCTCGGAGCTCGGGGATTACGAGGGCGCCGGGCGGCTCGCGGACTTTTACGCAGAGGTAAACGCGGCCTACTTCGCGGGCCGGCCCGACCTCATAAGCTGGGACGCGGAAATTATGGAGGAGTGGAGCTCCAGGAGCTTTTTCACCCCGATGTATCTTGAGAGCATACGCGCCGGCGGGAACGCGGACCAGACCCGCTTTGCCTGGTGACGCGGCGCGGACGGAGGCAGGAAGTGCGTCAGAAAATACCGGCAGGGCAAATAGCGCGGGAGCTTGTCGCGTTTTCCGCGCCGCTTATCATGAGCGGCGTTTTGCAGCAGCTTTACAACTGGGCGGACGCCTTTATCGTCGGCCACGTCCTCGGCCAGCTGGCCATGGGCGCGGTGGGCGCGACGGTGACCTGCGTCAACTTCTTCGTGACCGTCATGACCGGCTTCACGCTCGGCCTGAACGTATACATGGCGCAGAGGCACGGCGCGGGCCGCGACGGCGAGCTCCCCTTGATACTGCGCGCCTTCTGCCTCATACTCGGCGCGGCCTTCCTGGCGGCCGCCGCGCCCGGCTTTGCCTTCGCCGGGCCGCTGCTCGGGCTGCTGGACACCACGCCCAACATGCTGCCCCTCTCCACGCAGTACCTGTCCGTCATCTTCCTCGGGATGCCCTTCCTCGCCGTGTACAACGTATACTCCGCGGCGCTGCGCGCCGTCGGCGACAGTCGCGCGCCCTTCCTCGCCGTGTGCGTGAGCTCGCTTGTGAACGTGGCGCTGGACCTGCTGCTCGTCGCCGTCATACCCCTCGGCGTGCGCGGCGCGGCCATAGCCACGGTGGCCTCCCAGGCGGCGATGACGGTCTTCATAGTCCTCTACGCCGTGAGGAAGCGCCCGGAGCTGCGCTTCAAGCTCTTCTCCCGGGCCCCCGGGCGGCCTGTCGTGCGCACGGGCTTCGCCTTCGGCCTCCCGCCCATGGTGCAGTCCAGCATAGGCGCGCTCGGCAGCCTCATACTGCAAAGCTATATGAACGGCTTCGGCGACGCGACGGTGACGGCCATAACCACCGCCTACCGCGTGGACACGATAATCCTCCTGCCCATCATAAACCTGGGCAGCGCGATCTCCACACTCACGGCCCAGAGTCACGGCGCGGGCGACTCCGCGAGGGCCGGGCGCATCCTCTCCGTGGGCTGCGCCGTGATGTCCGCCGTCGCGCTGGCGCTGACGGCCGCCGTCATCCCCGCCGGCGGCCACCTCATAGCCATGTTCGGCGCCGAGGGGGACGTCGTCGCCATAGGCGCGGATTTTTTCAGGTGCATCGCGCCATACTACGCCGTGTACGGCCTGGCCATGTGCGTGCGCGGGTATATAGAGGGCCTGGGCGACATGCTCTGCTCCAGCGCCGTCGGCATTGCCGCCCTCGCCCTGCGCATAGGCCTCTCCTACGCGTTGACAGGCATATTCTGGAATATGACCATAGCCTACGCCGAGGCCTTCTGCTGGGTCCTCATGCTCGCGCTCTACCTGCTGCGCCTCGCCGCGCTGCGCAGGCGGGCAAAGGGCTGAAAACGCCGGGGATTTACCGCGATTTTACGCCGGCGGCGCTAAAAAAGCCTTGCAATATCCGGGGGCTTTTGCTATAATATATCGGCATTACACACGGGGCAACGGATTCCCGGCCCGGTGGCCGCGCGGAAATGACTGGTTCCGCCAGGCTGGGCCGCGGGGAGGCGATGTTCCCCGGAGGTAATAACAAAATAAAGGAGGAAACAACAATTATGGCAGTCGTAACTATGAAGCAGCTTCTCGAGGCCGGCGTCCACTTCGGGCACCAGACCCGCCGCTGGAACCCCAAGATGGCGGAGTACATCTACTGCGAGCGCAACGGTATCTACATCATCGACCTCGCCAAGACCGCCAAGAAGCTCGAGGAGGCCTACAATTTTGTGCGCGACCTCGCCGCTAACGGCCAGAACATCCTGTTCGTCGGCACCAAGAAGCAGGCCGCCGACACCATCAAGGAGGAATCTGAGCGCGTCGGCCAGTTCTACGTCAACGCCCGCTGGCTCGGCGGTATGCTGACCAACTTCAAGACCATGCGCACCCGTATCGACCGCCTGGCCCAGCTGCAGCGTATGCAGGAGGACGGCACCTTTGACATGCTGCCCAAGAAGGAAGTCATGAAGCTCATGGGCGAGATGGCCAAGCTCGAGAAGTACCTCGGCGGCGTCAAGAAGATGAAGCAGCTCCCCGGCGCCCTGTTCATCGTCGACTCCCGCAAGGAGCACAACGCCATCGCCGAGGCCCGCAAGCTCCACATCCCCATCATCGCCATTGTCGACACCAACTGCGACCCCGACGAGGCCGACTACGTCATCCCCGCCAACGACGACGCCATCCGCGCCATCAAGCTCATCACCGCCACGATAGCCAACGCCGTCCAGGAGGGCCGTCAGGGCGCCGACGAGGCCGCCGACGAAGCCGCCAAGGCCGAGGAGATCGACGAGCAGGACGCCGAGTAATAAAGGCTTTGCCGCCGGCCGTGCGCGGGCGCATGGCGGGCCTTTTCCCCCGCCTGCGGGCGCCCAAGCCGGCGGGCAAGACGTTTGAGTCCTTTTACTTTTTCAAGATAATTACGAAAGGGAAGATATACAATGGGTTTCACTGCTGCAGATGTTAAGAACCTCCGCGAGGCCACCGGCGTCGGCATGATGGACTGCAAGAAGGCTCTTGCCGCCTCCGACGGCGACATGGACAAGGCCGTCGAGTGGCTGCGCGAGAAGGGCCTCGCCGCCGCGCAGAAGAAGGCCGGCCGCATTGCCGCCGAAGGCATGGCCTACGCCTGGGTCTGCCCCGACTGCGGCGTCGGCTCCATCGTTGAGGTCAACGCCGAGAGCGACTTCGTCGCCAAGAACGAGCTCTTTGTCGACTATGTCAAGAACGTCGCCCAGGTCGTCGCCAAGGACAACCCGGCCGACCTCGACGCCCTGTTCGCCTGCAAGTACCCCGGCAGCGAGAAGACCGTCCTCGAGGAGCAGAACGACAAGGTCCTCGTCATCGGCGAGAACATCAAGGTCCGCCGCTTCGGCCGTTACGACAGCGGCGTCAACGTCCCCTACGTCCACATGGGCGGCCGCATCGCCGTGCTCATGAACCTCAGCGTCGGCGAGGGCCATGAGGCCGACGAGGCCGTCACCGAGCTGGGCAAGGACCTCGCCATGCAGGTCGCCGCCCTCAACCCGCAGTTCCTGGACAAGTCCCAGGTCAGCGAGGAGTTCATTGAGAACGAGAAGCGCGTCCGCCTCCTGCAGGCCAAGGAGGACCCGAAGAACGCGAAGAAGCCCGACGCCATCATCGAGAAGATAGTCATGGGCGGCCTCAACAAGTACTTCTCCGAGATCTGCCTCCTGCAGCAGCCCTTCGTCAAGGACGACA
>CALWYP010000043.1 GCA_944385795.1 uncultured Oscillospiraceae bacterium
TCGGGCGTGTTCTTCTTGTTCTTGACCGTGAAGTAGTTGCGCTCCTTGCATTCGCTGCACCTGAGTATAACCTTGACTCTAGCGCCAACAGCCATTTTTCGGCACCTCCTTGTAGTATTGGCCGCGCTCTGCGGCGGCCTTGTTGCCTCCCTGAAACAGGCCGGACAAGGCGCGCTGTAGATAAATGCGCGCACGAAAATAACCCGTCCGGCCGACAGGTAGAATTAGTATAGCACCCAAATCGCCCGAGGTCAATCGTTATTTTATCTTTTTCGTAACCTTTTTCTCCCGTGGCGGCGCAAAAATATTAGACTTAGTTCATTTTGACTTAACAATGTGTTCATATGTGCCTGATATATTGTAGATGCTGACAAGGACGGACGGTCCTGCGGCATATGCGGTCACCGGAGGTGCCACGCGCGAGGCGCGCCGAGTCAGACGGGGCGCAAATACATCGCCCGCTCCGGAGACCTGCTCAAACGCTTAAGCAAGACGGCTACTGCCCGCCGGGGAGGCTTGCCCTCCCGAAGCGGCAGACCAGAAGCAACGCCCGCGCGGCGATTACATAGAAAAGAGGACGCTATACGGCGTCCTCTTTTCCGTTGTGAGGGAAAAGTGATGAAAAATTGTCTGTTCTCTGCGTCCCGGGCCCGTCTGGGCCCGGGACATATATATCACATCTGGACGAAGCGCATGAGTATGGCGGCGCACTGGGCGCGGGTGGCCGCGGCCTGGGGCGCGAGGCTGTCCTCGCCCACGCCGGAGACTATCATATTCTCTATGGCCCAGGCGAAGGCGTCCGCGGCCCAGGAGGCCGCGTCGTCTCCGTCCGCGTAGCCGTTGAGGTCGGCGGCGGTGGCCGGTTCGCCAGCGAAGCGCCAGAGCATGGTGACGAGCATCTCGCGCGTCACGGCCCCGTCCGGGTCGGTCCCGTCGGATACGCCCTCGCGCATGGCCCAGGCGCGCGCGGCCTCTATCCAGCCGGCGCCGGTGACGCTCTCGCCGTCCATCCTGGCCAGCACGGCCCAGACCATGGCGCGGGTCATCGTGCCGTCGGGGTTGAATCCGCTCTCCGAGACGCCGTCCATGAGGCCGTGGGAGCGGACGAACTCGACCGCGCCGTAGTACCAGCTGCCGGGCGCGACGTCGGAGAAGCCAGCGCCGCGCGTGAACACGGCGGAGACGGTGACGTCGTGCGCGGGCATAGTGAAGCTCATGCCGGAGATCCTCTCGCCGTCCACGGTGACGTAGGCGAGCTCATAGCCCTCGTTGGGCGTCGCGGCGACGCGGATTGTGCTGCCCGCAGAGGCGTTCTTGAGGTTGGTTCCGACCGTGCCGCCAACTATAGCGCCGTCAATCTCTATCTCATAGGTCCGGGCGGGTTCCGCGCCGCCGCCGCTGTGGACGTAGCGCACGGTGACGGAGCACGCGGCGCTGGCCTCGCCCGCCGCCGCGGTTATGACCGCGCTGCCGGGGCCGACGGCCGTGACCAGGCCGTCCTGGCTCACCGTGGCGACGGAGGGGTCGCTGGAAGCCCAGACGAGCTTATCCGTCGTATCCTCCGGCACGACCGCGGCCGTGAGCTGCGCCGTCTCGTCCACGTCGAGGACGAGGCTGCTCTCGCTGAGCGTCACGCCCGCCGCCGGGATCTCGGGCGGCGCAATCTCGACGTAGGCGTCGTTGTTGGTCTCCCATTCGTACTCATATTTCTCTGCGCTTGAGAGCGTGAACAGAGCGTCCGCGCTCGTGCGCCAGCGGTAGTCGGAGGGGGGGGTGAGGCCGCCCATGGCGGCCAGAGCAGTTTTGGCCTCAGCTTCATTAACTCCGGTGACGTCCGCGATAACGTGAGCGCCATCTGCAATGCTTATACTTTCTTCGCTTCCCAAGGCAATCGCAAGTTCGGCGTTGCCGGCGGCCTTTGCGTTGAGCTTGCCGTTGATGGTGACCGGACCAGTATAAAGTATGCCCAAACTGTAGGTGTAGTCGTCCCCGGCGCCGCCGCCCTTGGCGGTGACGGAGCCCGTTGCGTTGACAGTGAACGCCGCGTCTGTATCGTCGTTGTATATGCCTGCGCTGTATGCGTTATTGTTGGAGATCACCGTCCCGCCCTCGGCGCTGAGCCTGCCGTCGACGGTGATGGGCGCGAAGCCGTAGACGCCCGCGCTGATGCACTCGGAGCTCTCGGCGGCGCCGCCATTTGCTTCCAGGACGCCGTTCTCACCCACGGCCAGGGCCAGCCCGCCATCGCCGTAATAGCCGGCGCCTGCGCTGACGGTAAGATCTCCTCTGCTGATGCAATTCGCATAGCCGCCCGTGGCCGTGAGCGCGCCGTCAACGCTCAGAGGGGCGGACGGGCCGTCGCTGCTGGCGCTCACGGTGAGATGCCCGCCGCTGCCGGAGAGGTTGAGAAAGACGCCCATGCTGAACGCGTAGCCGCCGGGTGTATACTCCTCGATAACCGCTTCGCCGCCGTCAGCCGTTACGACAGCGCCCTCGGCGATGTCCAGGGACGAGCCGGCGCCTATGCCCGCGCTGACGGAGTAGAATTCATGACTGCCATGGCCTGTTACGCTGACATCGCCGCCGTTCGCGGTGAGCTTGCCGCCGCTTCCGACGATTATGCGCTCGGTATATATGCCGCGGCTGCCCTTCATATAGAGGGTCTTGTCCATGTCGCCGCCGACGTCGAGCGTGACGCTGCCGCCGCTGAGCAGCGCCTCGCCGTTGATGGTAACGGTTTTAACGTCCTCCGTCAAAAGGCCGTAGCTTGCTGAATTCACATCCTCGGAATATGTGACATCCCCGCCCGAGGCTTCCAGATAGCCGCCGTGGTTTACCGTCAGGGAATCGCTCTGCGCAGCTCGAATACCCGCGCTCTTTGCGTCCCCGCTTCCCTTGGCGGCGCCCGCCTTGGCAACGAGGCTGCCGTTTACCGTCACATTTACGGCATCCACGCCGAAGCTGCTCATCCCCGTCGTACCTTCGCCGGTTACGCCGCCGCCCGTGCCGCTCAGGCTGCCGTTGGCGGTGAGAGCGCCGTCTGATTTGACGCCGGCGCTGATAAGCATTACCGCGTTCCCGCTCATATCCCCGCCGAGGCCGGTAAGCGTTGCTTCTTTCTCCACTGTGACGCCGCCGGCGGCGTATACGCCGTAGCTCTGTATTACGCCGGACGCGGCGCTGATCTTGCTGCCGGCGCCGCTCAGGCTGCCGCCGGACTCGACGGTTATGCCGCCGCTCACATGGACGCCGTCGCTGTAAGCGACGCTACCTGGGCCGAAGTCATTGAGCTCGCCGCCTGCGCCCTCGACGGCCGAGCCGTCTTCAACGCTGAGGTCCCCGGCGACGAACACGCCGTGCTTGGGCGCCGTGTCCCCGGCGCGCGCGGTTCCGCCGTCCACGGACTCGTCCGCGTAGGCGTAGAGCTCCGCCCCGCCGGTGACGGCGAGGCCGAATTCGGCGTAGACGGCCGCGCCGACATGGCTGCTAGTGCCGGCGTCGTAGACGGTTCCGGCTCCATAGCAGGTCAGGCTGCCGCTGCCGGTAATGGTGAGGTTGGACTCAGGCCCGTCGATATTTCCCACGTTCAGCGCGGGGCTGCCAGCGCTTTTCAGGACGTTTTCGCCTATCAGCTCGATTATCACGTCGGCGTTTCCGGCGTGTATTTTCAGCGCGCCGTTTTCCGACGGTCTCACATTGCTCAGCGTGAGCTTCACGTCTTCGCCTTCAAGCTGGGCCCTGATATAGCTCGAGCCCTCTGCGGGGGTGTATCCAGCCTCCGCCGCTTCGAGCCTGCCCTCGGCATCGAAAAGCCAGTATTCGCCGATGGGCTTCCCGTTGTCAGGATCGAATAAATACGTTTCCCTTTCCCCGGCGGCATACTGCACGTCGGCAGAGGCGTTATTCGTATCAAAGGCCTCCGCCTCTATTGGCGAGGACACGGCCACCGCGCCTACGAGCAGCGCGCAGAACGCGGCCGCCAACGCGTAAAACCTAAACTTCTTCATGTTCAGCCTCCTTAAAAGCCCTCCGCCTCAGCCGGCGGGCCTGGCTCCGCCTGTATGACAGGCGTCCAAATATATTTTAACAGCCGGTATTGCGGCCTACAAGTGTGAGTTGGTAGCCGAAAACTGCGAGTTAGGCGAAAACCGCGCTTTTCAATTCGCCCGGCCGGTGCTATAATATCCGCACCGGCGGAGGTGTTAAAAATGGATTACGAACAGGCGCTTAAATACATCGAGGGCGTGTCCTGGCTGGGCTCGCGGCCGGGGCTGGAGCGGATATCCGAGCTCCTGGAGCGGCTGGGCCGCCCGCAGGACTCGCTGCGCTTCGTACACGTCGCGGGCACGAACGGCAAGGGCAGCGTCTCCGCCCTGCTCAGGAGCGTGCTGAGCGAGGCCGGATACAAAACCGGGCTCTACATCTCCCCTCACCTCACGCGGGTAAACGAGCGCATGAGCATAGATGGGGTTGACATAACTGACGACGGCTTCGCCGCGTGCTGTACCGCTCTGGCCGGGGCGGCGGAGGGCATGGCGGAGAGCTGCACGGAGTTCGAGCTCATAACGGCGCTGGCCATCAGCTATTTTGCGCGCGAGCGCTGCGGCGTTGTGATACTCGAGACGGGCCTGGGCGGGAGGCTGGACGCGACGAACGCCATACCCTGCCCGGACTGCGCGGTGATAACGAACATCGGCCTTGACCACACGGCGGTGCTGGGCGCTACCGTCGAGCTGATAGCCGCCGAGAAGGCGGGCATATTCAAGGGCGGGCGCGCGGCGGCCTACGGCCTGCCGGAGAGCGTGCGCGCCGTGCTGCGCGAAAAGGCCGCCGCGACGGGCACGGAGCTGAGCTTTGCGGATTTCTCCCGCATCGAGCGGGTGTCGGACGGGCTTGAAGGGCAGGTTTTCAAATACAAGGGCAGGGAGTACGCGATTTCCCTGCTCGGCGGGCACCAGCTCTTTAACGCCGCGACGGCGCTCGAGGCGGTGGAGCAGCTGCGCGCGGCGGGCTGGCGCATAGGCCAGGAGGCTGTGGAGCGCGGCTTTGCGCGCGCGGCCTGGCCGGCGAGGTTTGAGCGCGTGCTGCGCGGCCCGGACTTTGTCGTCGACGGCGGGCACAACCCGCAATGCCTGGCGGCGACGGCGGCGGCGCTGGAGCGCTATTACCCCGGGGTGCGGCGCGTCCTGCTCTTCGGCGCGCTGGCGGACAAGGACTGGCGGGAGATGGCCAGGCTTATGATACCTGCGGCGGACGAGTTCGTCTGCGCCACGCCGGACAGCGAGAGGGCGCTCGGCGGCGCGGAGCTCGCGGAGTTCCTTCGCGGCGAGGGCTGCAGGGCCGAGGCCTACGGCACAATAGAAGACGCCGCCCGCGCGGCGCTGGAGCGCGCCGGGCCGGACGGCATGGCCTGCTGCGCCGGCTCGCTGTACATGGCCGGCAGGGTCAGGGAGTATTTAAGGGGGCTCAAGCGATGAGGATAATGGCTCTGGACTACGGCGACGCCCGCACCGGCGTCGCAATCTCGGACGAGCGCGGGATACTCTGCGGCGAGACGCTGGTCATCGCCGAGTGGGATATGGAGCGCCTGGCCCGGCGCGTGGCCGAGCTCGCCGCCGGACGCGGCTGCGGCCTCGTCCTGCTCGGCCTCCCGCTCAACATGGACGGGAGCGAGGGCGCGCGCGCCGGCAAGTGCCGCGAGTTCGCCGCCGCCCTCGGCCGGGCCGGCGTCGGCGAGCTCCTGCTGCGCGACGAGAGGCGCACCACCATAGAGGCGCACGGCATACTCCGCGCCAACGGCAGGCGCGAAAAACGCCACCGCAGCTCCGTCGACGCCGTCGCCGCCCAGCTCATCCTGGAAACCTACCTCGGCACCGAGGACAACCGCCTCCGCCAAGCCTCTGCTGCGGCGGCGGCGTGTCGCCGCTGACAATGCGAGTCTTCGCGTCGCCGCTTGGCCGGCCTTGCCGCCCGGTGACTGGGGCGGGCTGTGCCCGCTGACAATGGCGGCGTGTCGCCGCTGACAATGCGAGCCTTTGCGTTGCCGCCCGGTGACCGGGGCGGCGTGGCGCCGCCGACAATGGCGGCGTGTCGCCGCTGACAATGCGAGTCTTTGCGTCGCCGCTTGGCCGGCCTTGCCGCCCGGTGACAGTGGCGGCGTGTCGCCGCTGACAATGCGAGTCTTCGCGTGGGCAATAATCGTACCAGTTCACCCGGTGACGAAGGCGGGTGCGGGAATCGGGGTTAAGGTTTGCGCGAGCCCCCTCGGCTCCCCTGTAAGGGGAGCTGTCACGCCGCTCGCGGCGTGACTGAGGGGTTGATACGAGCCCCGCCGTTAGCCCCCGCGGCGGCGACAAAAAAGGACCGGTTTTCACCGGTCCTTAATATTAGGTCTACCCGCTTACCTGCTCCTGCGGCGGGTACGGTGCTCGGCGTAAATCTTGTTGTCCGCCATACGGCTGTCCGACTCCTGCATGAAATGCTTGAGCTTATCCTCAAAGCTGGCGTCCCCCGTGGGGCCGTTCGCCCTCGGCACGCTCTGGCGGTAGGCGCTGTAGCCGCCGCGCGGCTGCGCGGAGTACGGGCGAGCGGGCCTGCTCGGGCGGGCCTGCTGCGGCTGTTCGGTCGCTTCCGCCTTCTTGATGGACAGATTGATCTTACCGTCGTCGGCGATGCCAATGATTTTCACCTTCACCGTCTGGCCGTCCTGGACGTAGTCGTGGACGTCGTTGACGAAGGTGTTTGCGATCTCGGAGATGTGCACGAGGCCGCTTTTGCCGTCGGGCAGGGCCACGAAAGCCCCAAATTTGGTAATGCCAGTGACCTTACCTTCCAGTACCATTCCCACCTGCAACTGCATAGGTTTCTTTTGTCCCCCTGTGTTTCGGCGCCGCGCCGGCGCCTTTTGTATTCTCGTCGGGCCTCAGCCCGTACCTGTCTCCCCCGGGTACTCCAGCCCCAGCCTCTCCCGGGCGAGCGCTTCGATTAGTGCGTCCTTGTCGGCGCGGCCACGGCGCAGCTTTTCCGCAAGTTCACTGTTAGTATCTGTAAGTTCGTGAACCCTGCGGGCCAGCGCGTCCCTCGCAGTGCCGTATTTCTCTGTCTCCGCCCCGGCGGCGGCCAGGCCCGCCAGCGCGTAGGCCGTGAGGGCGGCCGCGGCGAGCAGGGCGGTTATGCCCGTTCTCGCGTTTTTCACGGCGCGCGCTCCTTCCATTTTCCCCGCCGGGCTTCACGCCCGCCGGCTTGTATACCATTTTAAACCTTAGGCGAAGTTTTGAAAAGAGCTTTTTTTCAAAAATCTTGATTTTCTTGATAATGCTCAAACAGGAGGCCAAACGATGCAGCAGCTTCACCAATCTTTTCACAATTTGCGTCTCAAATTTGCTTACAAGGGGTGAAAGGGTAATCAGGTACGCCCCCCATCCGGCCAGCGCGCAGCACAGCGCGGCGAGGCGCAGCCGCCCGTCGAGCGCGGCCATGCCAAAGGCGAAGGCGGCCGCGGCCGAAACGCAGGCGAAAAGCGCGTCGGCTATGGCGGCGGCCGCGCGGCCCGGCGCCGCCGCACGCAGGGCGCGGTTGAGGTCGTAGAGCGCGCCGAGCCCCGCCCCGAGCAGCGCGGACCACAGGGCGCGCAGGGCCTGGTCGGCGATGGGAAGTTCCACTTTCAGCCAAACAGGCGGCTCCAGAAGCCGCCCGCCTCCTCCCTTTCGGAGTAGACCAGGCCGTTCACAGTGCCCTCCACATTCAGCTCGCCCGCGTCCAGGCTCAGCCGCCCGACGTGCAGTCCGGAGCCCGTCACCGTGAGCTCTCCCAGCGCGGTGCGCATGACGATGCGCTCTTCGTCAAAGCTCTCCACCTCCTCCACGCCAGTCACGGACAGGCGCGTTCTATCCGCCAGGTTCAGGCTCTGCGGCCTCGGCGGCAGGCGCTTTTCTTCTCCGGGCATATCCTCCCTCCTTCCAGGGCCATAATATGTCCCGGCCGGGGAAAACATGTCCGCGCCCGGAAAATTCCGCGCGAGGCCAGGGAGCTTTTGGCGAAGGCCTTGACTTGGCGCAAATATATGTTATGTTAACTTCGAGGTGATAATATGCTGCTAAAGAAGCTGCTCTTGGCCGCCCTCGCCCTGCTGTGCCTGGGCGCGGCCTGGTTCAGGCCCGTCTGCGCGCTCAGCGTGGACGGCGCGGCGCTGCCCGGCCTCTGGGAGCTCGGGGACGCGGCCGCCGCCCTGCGTATGGCCTCCGCCGCCGCGTCTGAAGCGGCCAGGGGGGATTGTCCCGAGCCCGAGCTCGCCGCGGAGTACCGCCTGGCCTTCGGCGGGGCCGGGGGCGGCGCCCTGGACCTGGCGCGCGAGCTGCTCGCCGCCGCGCCCGGGGTGGAGCGGGGCTGGGACGTATACGTCGACGGGGAGCGCATAGGCCGCGCCGCCGACCGCAGCGCGCTGGGCGAGGTGCTCATGGCCGCGATCGCCGAGGCCGTGCCCCCGGACAGCGCGCGCACCGGCTTCGCCAGCGAGATAGAGCTGCGCGAGGCCTTTGGCAGCCCCGGGAGCTGCGACAGCCTCATGGAGCTCTCGCGCGAGCTCAGGGGCCTGCTGCGCGTGGTGTACGCCTCCCCGGACGGGGAGCTGCATTACGTCTGACCCGCGCGGGAAAGGCCGCCGGTTCATGCGCCATACATGGACCGGCGGCCATTTTTTATTCTATTCCCAGCCGTCCGGAAACAGGGCGGCCATGTCCCCCGGCAGGGGCGCGGCGGCGCGCACCCTCTCGCCGGTCAGCGGGTGCAGCAGTTCGAGCGAGGCTGAATGCAGGGCCGGGCGGCCTATGAGGCCGCTGGGCCTCCCGTAGAGCCTGTCGCCGAGGAGCGGGCAGCCGAGCGCGGACATGTGGACGCGGATCTGGTGCGTGCGGCCCGTCTCCGGGCGGCAGCGCAGTAGGCTCAGGCCGCCGGAGGCGGCCAGCAGCTCGTAGCGCGTGAGGCTGGGCGCGCCGTCCGGCGAGACGCAGAAGCGCTTTTCCTCGCCAAAGCGCGCTATGGGCAGGTCTACCGCCCCCGCCCGCTCCGGCGGCGCGCCCACGCAGATCGCCAGGTAATTGCGCCGGAAGGCGTCCGTGTGCAGTATGCGGCGCAGCCTGTCGTGCATCCACCCGGTCTTGGCCGCGCACATCACGCCGGTCGTACCCCGGTCCAGCCGGTTCACGGGGTGGAAGGGCGCTGCGGTTCCGAGGTAGGCGGCCACCATCGCGCCGACCGTGGGCTCACGCCTGTCGCTGCGGCCGTGGACCGCGACGCCCGCGGGCTTATTGAGTATTATGATGTCCCCGTCCTCCCAGAGCACGTCCAGCGCCGCCCCGCCCGGGGCGAAGGCGCTCTCCCCCGCGTCGCCCACGTCCACTTCAAGCCTGTCGCCGGCGTGGAGCAGGTCGATAGTCCTGGCGGGGACGCCGTTTACGCGCACGGAGCCCGGCCTGTGCTTCAGCCGCGTCACGAGCCCGGCGGAGAGGCCCAGGCGCGACTGCATGACCGCCCGGGCCCGCTTGCCCTCGCCCTCCGGCGGGACGGTAAAGCTCAGCGTCCGCGAGCTCACAGCGCCGCGAGCGCCTCGTCGTAGGCGCGCTTTGTGCGGCCGTCAAAGCAGACCATACGCACCCGCTCTATCTCCGGGTGCCCGGCGAGATAGCCGGAAATGGCGCCGACGGCCACCTTCGCCGCCCTGTCCACCGGATAGCCGTACACGCCGGTGGAGATGCTGGGGAAGTCCACGGTCTTGCAGCCGTAGCGGCTGGCCAGCTCGAGGCAGGAGGTATAGCAGCCGGCGAGCTGCTCCGCCTCGCCGCGGTCCCCGCCGCGCCAGACGGGCCCGGGCGTGTGCAGGACGTATTTGGCCTTGAGGCGGTAGCCCCTGGTTATCTTGGCCCTGCCCGTCTCGCAGCCGTGCAGAGTGCGGCACTCGGCCAGGAGCTCCGGCCCGGCCGCGCGGTGTATCGCCCCGTCCACGCCGCCGCCTCCCAGCAGCGAGGTGTTCGCCGCGTTGGCGATGGCGTCCGCGTCCGAGAGCGTGATGTCGCCCTCTATAATTTCTATCCTGGATTCCATAATAGCGCCTCCTTTGCGTATATCATAGCACTTTCCGTCCCGGATTGGAAGGGACGGGCTCATATTTCGCCCCTGCGGCCCCGGCGCTTGCCGCCGCGCGCGAAGCGTGCTATACTTGTGAAAAAGGAGGTATGTACTATGAAGATAACCTGGCTCGGACACTCCTGCTTCATGCTCGAGGGCGCTGAAGGCACGCTCGTGCTCGACCCGTATTCCGACGGCTCAGTGCCCGGCTGGCGGCTCCCGGAGCTCAAGGCCGACGCCGTGCTGTGCAGCCACGGCCACGCCGACCACGCCGGCGTGGAGAAGGTAAAGCTCAGCGGCAGGGCGCACGGCTACGGCATAGAGGCCGTCGGGTGCTTCCACGACGGCGAGGGGGGCGCTCTGCGCGGGGAGAATATAATACACATAATCACCGGCGGCGGCGTCAGGGTGGCCCACCTGGGCGACCTCGGCCACGGGCTTGACTCGGAACAGCTTGCCCGCATAGGCCGGCCCGACGTGCTGCTCATACCCGTTGGCGGCCATTTCACGATAGACGCCGCCCAGGCCGACGCCATAGCCCGCGAGATAGGCGCGCGCGTCACCGTGCCCATGCACTACCGCGGCGAGGGCTTCGGCTACGAGGTCATCGGCCCGCTCTCCGACTTCACCGCCCTCAGGGACGGCGTGGTATACGCGGACTCGAACAGCTTTGACCCCGCGGACTATGAGGACGGGGCCACCTTGGTGCTCAAGCCCGTGATATGAAGCTCAAAGGCGTAGAAAAGGTCGCAAGCTGGCAGTATCTCAGCCGCTACGACGTAAAGTATGAAACGCCCTCCGGCGGCGAGAAGGTCTATGAGATGTTCTCCCGCGACCCGGATATCAGCTCGCCGGAGAAACTTCTCCACCCCCGCACGGACGCCGTCATGATTATCATGACCGACCGCGAGAGGAAACGCCTGCTGCTCATACGCGAGTTCCGGCTCGAGCTGGGGCGGGAGATATACGGCCTGCCCGCCGGGCTCATCGACCCGGGCGAGACGGTTGAGGAGGCCGCGCGGCGCGAGCTGAAGGAGGAGACCGGCCTGGACCTCGCCGAGCTCACGCACGAGCTGCCCCCCGCCTACAGCGCCGTCGGCCTCTCCAACGAGCAGTGCATCTGCGTATTCGGCGTCGCCGAGGGCGAGATAGCCCCCTGCAAGGACACGGGCGAGGAGATAACGGCGCGCTGGTACACCCGGGAAGAGCTCCGGGACATGCTCTCGCGTGGCGAGACCTTCGGCTCCTGGGCCCAGGCCTACAGCTTCATGTGGAGCGTGGGATTAGGCTGAGTGAAATAAAATAGGCCCGGGAATCCAAGCCCCGGGCCTTACGCTTTGCCTCCGTCCTCCTGCGCGCCGACGTACCTCTCCTCCGCCTCCCGCTGCGCCCCGGCCAGCAGCGCGCGCCCGCTCACACTCCCCGGCCTCAAGCAGCCGCCCGGCGTCCGTTATGCGGCTCACACTCCCCGGCCTCAAGCAGCCGCCCGGCGTCCGTTATGCGGTTGAAGAGGAAATAGTAGAGCTCCCTGTAGATGTCCTACATAGAACCACCCTTTGCGCAATATTAATTCTTTTGAGTTGATATTAACACGGCGAGTTCTTAAAGTCAACTCAAAAGAGGTAAGTTTTCCGCCCCGAATCGCATAACATAGACCTAACTCATTATAGTTAGGCGGTGAGGCCATGCGCATAGGGGAAGCCGTGAGGCTGAGGATACTGAACCTCTGCGCGGAGCGGGGAATAAGCGTGAACAGGCTGGCGACCATGAGCGGCGTGACGCAGAGCACGCTCAACAACATCGTAAGCGGCCGCAACGCGAGCGCGACGGTGTCCACCGTGAAGAAGCTCTGCGACGGCCTCGACATAAGCATAACCGAGTTCTTCTCCGCCCCCGAATTCGACGGGCTCGAGCAGGAGGTCAGGTGATATGCGGTCCGCTCCTTGGCCGCGGATAAAAATGTGACGGATCGCTCCGTCACATTTTTTATTTCCCGAAGGCCTCGCCCACGAGCTCCATCTGGCCGGGCTCGAGAGCGAAGCTGGGCGAGAGCTCGACGAAGCGGTTATCGTAACGAAGCAGGTAGTCGTTTCCCCAGCAGTCGAGCTCG
This sequence comes from uncultured Oscillospiraceae bacterium, assembly GCA_944385795.1. Classification (GTDB taxonomy): domain Bacteria; phylum Bacillota; class Clostridia; order Oscillospirales; family Oscillospiraceae; genus Scatomorpha. The sequence goes on from CALWYP010000043.1 coordinate 12,233, forward strand.
GTGTCGTAGCGGCGGTAGGCTTTATCGGCGCCGAAGGGCGCGGCGGCGCACTCGCGGTATTCCCAGGATAGGCCGCCCGCGTCAATCAGGCTTCGCTCGGCCGCGGCGCAGAGCGCGGGGACGCGCACCTCCGTGAGCGTGTAGTCCAGCCGCTCGTTTATCCCGCCGGGCACATATTCCCGAGGCGACTGGTACACGCTCAGCCGGGAGATGAATACGGAGCCGTCGCGGCTCGAGCGCGTGACATGGCCGGGCAGCTCCTCCTCGCCCAGCAGCTGCTCGAGCGTGAGCGGAAGGCCGTCCCCGCCGCCGTCGGAGGTGAAGGCCCCGGCGCGGGCCAGCCTCAAAAGCCCGCCGGTGACGCCGAATATCAGCGCGAAGCTCAGCACGAAGCTCAGCGCTATAGAGAGCGCGCGGTTCACGCCGCGCGGCGCGTTTTTGCGCTTCATGAGCCCCTTGGCGCCGTTGACCGCGAGCGCTATCGCCGCGTACACGGCCAGCATCGTGACGCCCGCGGCCAGCATCAGCCGGTTGCCGGTGAACAGGAGGTTCAAAAGCCAGTAGGCCAGCATGAGCGCGACGGCCCATATGACAAAGCGCTGCAGGCCGGTCGTGCCGCGCGTGGGCAGGAATTCGC
>CALWYP010000044.1 GCA_944385795.1 uncultured Oscillospiraceae bacterium
ATCCGTTTTTTCATGTCAAAGCCTCCTTTGAATTTGCAGAGGGCTGCTCCACGGTCGTCCCCACGCCCGAAACACAAAAACGCCCTCGCAACAGTCTTTTCGTTCTGTTGTAGCCGTGCGCCTCATACATAAAAATTATACCGAATCCGGGTGAGAATAGCAAGTGCCTTTGTGGTGATACGGGCGAATTTCCAGCGATACACTCGGATTTTGGGCGCACAAAAATAGACGGGCCGTTTCTGATTATGTCGCCCGTCTGCTTTCCTATGTCTGTATGCAATTTTTGGGGGATTTGGTTTGTCGATTTGGGTCAGTTCGTGTATAATGGATGAAAAGATCGCGCACCAGCGGAAGTCACGCCACAACAGAACGAAAATTATGTGACCACCAGCCCCAGCCGCCCGATCTGCCGGGCGTGGACGGCTCCGCTTTCCGCCGTATAAATGCGGGTGGTAGTGACGCTGCTGTGGCCGAGAATGTCCGCCAGCCGGGACAGGTCGCGCTCCAGCGCATAGTAGGTGCGGGCAAAGAGATGGCGCAGATTGTGAGGGAACACCTTGCCCGGCTCTACCCCGGCGCTCTGGCACAGCTTTTTCATGTCCCGCCAGATGTTAGATCGGTCGAGGGGCTTTCCGTTCCGGCTGACAAACACCGCTCCGGCGGTGATTTTTTGTTTTTGGAGATAGTGTTTCAAGAGTTTCCGCAGCTTGTCCGGGAGAAAGACGGAGCGCCGCTTGCCCTTGTTGCTGACCTCGGCCCGGCCACACTGTACTGCCTCCGCCGTAATAAAACGCAGCTCACTGACCCGGATGCCCGTGGCACAGATGGTCTGGATGACCAGAGAGAGGCGCTGGTTTTCCGCTCGCTCGGCGGCCTTCACCAGCCGGATATACTCGGCACGGGTCAGCTCCTTATCCTCGGAGAGAAAGAGGGCCTTTTGTATTTTTAACTTCCTCAATCGCAGGTCCGTTCAGCCCGCAGAAGGTCAAAAAGCTGTTGACCGCCGCCAGCTTGGTATTGACACTGGCCGGGGCGTAGTTTTCGATCAGTGTTTCCTTCCACTCCAGTAGCGCCCCCTTGGAGATGGGCCGTCCGGCCAGAAAGACGGCGAGGGCGGTCAGGTCGTGGACATACTTTTCGATGGTCGCCGCGCTGCGCTCCTGCTCCCGCAGGTGTGCGGCGTATTTTTTGATCCGCTCCGGGGTGATGGTCAAATCACGATTTTTCATAACGGCATCCTCCTAATTGGTGATGCCATTATTGTACCGGAAGGGTGCGGCAGTATGCACGGAGCATTACGGGTACATCTGCCGCCCTCCTACAAATACGGCGTGGGTGTAATAGTCCAAAGACATCATCATGTCATAGCCGCGCACATTGGAAAAGAAAGAAATATCGTCCGCCAGCCTTATCACCTCTATAAAATGACGCATACAGCCGCCCTCATTGAAACAAATATCAGCGGAGATATGGTCGATATGCTCCGTGATCTTCACGTCCAGTTCGTAGAGTTCAGACACATTTTTCGCCGCAGCGATAAAGGCTTGTGCGCCATTTACCCGATTGGGAATTGGGGTGGAAAATCGGTTTTCATATCCTCTCCGCATAAATTCCTCAAAGGATAAGTTCATGGCGTGGATCGATGAGCAGGCGGCCCAAAAGACGGAAATATTTTAGTGGCTATTTCAAAGATTCTGTGGTATTTGTTTGTGTTGCCATAAGCACCCGCAGGTGCAATGCATGCGAGCAACCGAGCGCAGCGAGGCGCTTAGCGAGTCGTAAAGGAGGGATGAACGATGGCAAAGAAACGAGCAAACGGCGAGGGCAGCATCCGTAAAAAGCCCAACGGCCGCTGGGAGGGCAGATACACCCAGGGCATCGACCCCAGCACCGGCCGCGCCATTCAGAAAAGCGTATCTGCCCGGACGCAGGCCGAATGCAAGGAGAAACTGGCAAAGGCCATCCGGGACAACCGTGGTATCCCGGTGAACCACAACGGAGACTACACCGTGGCAGAGTGGTGCAGGCTGTGGTTTGAAACCTACAGCAAGCCTGTGACCCGGCCCAACACCGCCAAGACCTATGTGCTGCCGCCAAAGACATAGTCTACGATTAGCAGAAAGGTGGATTTTCCGATGGAGTTGTCACCTGTATTGGTGCCCAACACCACACTAAGCCCTGGATTAAAAACAATTCGTTTCTGATGGAATTTATCACAGTAAATCTCACGCAACATAGCAGAGCACCTCGCGATCTGCGTCGTAGATAACTTTATGGAGTGCATACAGGCAATCCAGTGTATCCAAGAATTCCTCAATGTTGCTGAAATGATTCATGGTAGCTTCGTATAGCGCAAGGACACCAGTGTCTGTATTTTGTAATGCTGTGAGTACTGGCGGAAACTTACTAATCACACTCTCGCTATAAGAGGTGATTTTACTCGGTAATCTCATAGAACACCTCGCAGTTCTGTACAAAAAAAGATACGACAGCTTCGCACGCATCTCTGGATGTTGAAAGTGTTTTTGTCATCACCCAATCAACGAGCTGATTGAATATATCAGTTTTGTTGTCTGAGATGCCTTCCAGTTTTATGAAGCAGCTTTTTATCTGGAGACTAAGAACTGTCAAACGAAAGCCATTGAGCCCTTCCAACTCCTTGAAACAATCACGGATATAGGGGTAATAACTGGTAACATACATGCCAATTAAGTTTTTTAAGCGAAAATCATCGGCAGTGAATTTTTTTGTCAGCCTGACTGGGGTATAGTTTAGACTGGTAAGTTCATCCGCGTGTAAAAAACAAAACTTTTCGACCACATTCGCAATTTCAGGCTCCAAATTCATCGTCAATGTAGCTTCATGGAGATCCGTTAACTGGAGTAAATATTTCTTTTTATTGTAGAGATTTAAATAATCTTCTTGCGTAGTGTGATAATCCTGCTCTGCATGACAATCTTTGCACAGTGCGATCTTGTTTTCGAAAGATTCAGAATTATCGCCTAAGCGCGGAAGTGCGCGTAATCGCTCATACTGTTCCTCGGTCGGACTGTTCGGAAAAATATGGGCAATTTCATACAGTTTATTTCTTTTCTTCTGCCGTCTATGCCGAAGACTTGCTCCGCAGAGAGGGCATGAAAACGAAACTTCTTTCAAGTACAGCTGTTGATCGGCTTCAGAGGGTTCCTTGCGCTCTTTCAAATAGGGATCAGCTGCAATTGCTTTTGCAATAGCATCATTTTTGGCCACAATATTCACGCTCCCTAATTGATCAAAATAAAAACCGCATAGGAATACACCCACACGGCTGCCTTGGTGGCGCAAAGGCTCACCGTAGAACTATTATAAAGGATAAGGCTGGAAAACTCAAGAACTTGTCATATCTGACGTGAGAATATACAGTAGTCGTGCCAATTAGGGATGGGTTAGGGATTTGGCGGTTTCAGCGGCAATCCTCGCTCATGCTCCCGCCGCTTTTCTGCCCCTGAAACCACCGCTGAACAGCAATCGTCCAAACCGAAAAAACAGAACAAAAAACGCAGAAAAACCGCCTGTTTAGGCGGTTTTTCTGCCGAAGGTGGTCGGAGTGCGGGGACTCGAACCCCGGGCCTCCTGCTCCCAAAGCAGGCGCGCTACCAACTGCGCAACACCCCGATATGAAGTTGTGGGCCTGCCTGGGCGGTTTCTCCCAAAGCTGGCGCGCTACCAGCTGCGCAACACCCGGGCGTTTAAAGCCCCTGTCCGGAGCCTAGCCTTAAAATTATACTATGATGTTTCCAAAACTGCAACCTTTTCTTTGTTGAAGTTTTCGTCGTTATATGGTAGAATCCTCAACGGAGAGTGACGCAAGTGAGAATGAGAAGAAAACCCAACCTCATACCCCGGCTGGAGCGCTGCGCGCATGTGCTGGAGAACTCGCCGGAGCTGCTGCGCGGCAGCTGGCTGGATGTGTTCGCCGGCTTTTCCGAGCTGCACGTCGAGCTCGGCTGCGGCAAGGGCCGCTTCACCTGCGGCATGGCCGAGGCCAACCCGCGCGTGCTTTTCGCCGCCGTGGAGAAGGTGCCGGACGCCCTGGTCGTCGCAATGGAGCGCGCGTGCGGGCAGTCGCTCGGCAACATACGCTTCCTTGCGCAGGACGCCGCCGACCTCGGCGACTATTTCGCGCCGGGAGAGGTGAGCCGCATATATATCAATTTCCCTGACCCCTGGCCCAAGAAGCGCCAGTTCAAGCGCCGCCTCACCGCGCCCAGCTTCCAGAAGCTGTGCTTCGACGCCCTCGCGCCCGGCGGGGAGATATGGTTCAAGACGGACAACCAGCCCCTTTTCGAGTGGAGCCTGGAGCAGTACGCCGCCTGCGGATGGCAGCTCAGGGAGGTCACGCGCGACCTGCACGCCGGGACGCCGGACGCGGTCATGACCGACTATGAGGCCAAGTTCCGCGAGCAGGGCGTTAAAATCAACCGCCTGGTGGCGGTCAAGGGCGCGGCCTTTATCGAGCCGCGCGGGGAGGAAGCGTAATGCGGCTTATATCCTGGAACGTGAACGGCCTGCGCGCCGCGGTGAAAAAGGGCTTTATGGAGAGCTTCGCCGCCCTGGACGCGGACATTTTCTGCCTTCAGGAGACGAAGCTGCAGGCCGGGCAGATAGAGCTCGACCTGCCCGGGTACAGCCAGTACTGGTGCTACGCGGACAGGAAGGGGTATTCCGGCACGGCCGTCTTCACCCGCACGGAGCCCGTGAACGTCAGCTACAACATAGGCATGGACGAGCACGACCATGAGGGGCGCGTCATAACGGCCGAGTTTGAGGAATTTTACCTCGTCTGCTGCTACACGCCGAACTCCCAGGACGGGCTCAAGCGCCTCGGCTACCGGATGAGCTGGGAGGACGCCTTCCGCGACTACCTCGTGGAGCTGGACGCGCACAAGCCGGTCATAATGTGCGGGGACCTTAATGTCGCACACGAGGAGATAGACCTCAAGAACCCCGCGGCCAACCACATGAACGCGGGCTTCAGCGACGCCGAGCGCGGCAAGATGACCGAGCTGCTCGCCGCCGGCTTTACCGACACCTTCCGCTATCTCTATCCCGACAAGCGGGACGCCTACTCCTGGTGGAGCTTCCGCGCCGCGGCGAGGGAGAGGAACGTGGGCTGGCGCATCGACTATTTCATCTGCTCCGACCGCCTGAGGGCGCGCATTGCGGACGCGAAGATCTACCCTGAAATAATGGGCTCCGACCACTGCCCCGTGGGGCTGGAGCTGAAATGAGCGGCTTCGCCATAGGCGGCGTGCGGCTCGCCGGGCGCGCGGTGCTGGCGCCCATGGCCGGGGTCTCGGACGCCGCCTTCCGCAGCCTCTGCCTCGAGCACGGCGCGGCCCTGGTATATACGGAAATGGTCAGCGCCAAGGCCCTCTGCTATAATGACAGGAAGACCGCCGCGCTTTTGTACGTCCCGGAGAAAATGGGCCGGCCCGTCGCGGCGCAGATATTCGGCCACGAGCCGGAGGCCATGGCCATGGGCGCGCGCAGGGCGCTGGAGCTCTCCGGCGCGGAGCTGATTGACATCAACATGGGCTGCCCCGTGGGCAAGATAGTCAAGGGCGGGGACGGCAGCGCGCTCATGAGGTCGCCGGAGCTCGCTGGGGAGATAGTCTCCGCCGTCGTGAAGGCCGTGGACGTGCCCGTCACTGTGAAGATGCGCAAGGGCTGGGACTCCGGCAGCGTCAACTGCGTGGAGCTCGCCCGCGCCTGCGCCCAGGCCGGGGCCTCGGCCATAGCCGTCCACGGCCGCACGAGGGTGCAGATGTACTCCGGACGGGCGGACTGGGACGCCATACGCGACGTGGTGAAGGCCGTGGACGTGCCCGTCATTGCAAACGGCGACGTTTTCAGCGGGGAGGACGCGGCCAGGATACTCAATTATACCGGCGCGGCGGCCTGTATGATAGGGCGCGGCGCTTTCGGCGACCCCTGGCTCTTCGAGAGGGCCAACGCGGCGGTCGAGGGGCGGGAGATCCCGCCGGAGCCCCCGCTCGCGGCCAGGCTCGAGACGGCCTACCGCCAGGTCGAAATGTCCGCCGCCGAGAAGGGCGAGCGCCTGGCCTGCATAGAGGCGAGGGCGCGGATACCGAACTACCTGCACGGCGTGCCGCACTCGGGCGCCTACAAGCAGGAGCTTGTGCACATCTCCTCGCTGGAGGAGCTGCGGTATATCCTTACCCGCGCGGCCATGAACCTCGGCGGGCGGGAGGAACGGGGCGCAGACATATAAGTGAGGTGTAACGCTTGACCCGTGAACAGGAGCGGGAGATCATCGGAAAGGTGCTCTCCGGCGACACCGAGGCCTTCGAGGCCCTGGTGCTTGAACATCAGAATAAAGTGTACAGCCTCGCGCTCAGGATGGTGGGCAACGAGGAGGACGCGCTGGACATGGCCCAGGAGGCCTTCATACGCGCCTTCAACTCGCTTTCCGGGTTCCGGGGCGACAGCAAGTTTTCCGTCTGGCTCTACCGGCTCACGAGCAACATCTGCATAGACTTTATCCGCTCGCGGGCGAAGAAGCGCACTGTGTCCATGACCTGGACGGACGACGAGGGCGGCGACGCCGGGGAGCTCGAGATACCCGACGAGACCTGGTCGCCGGAGGCGCAGCTCGAGCGGCGCATGACGCGCGAGAGCGTGCAGCGCGGGCTGGACTCCCTGAGCCCGCAGTACCGTGAGATACTGCTGCTGCGCGAGATAAACGGCCTGAGCTACGAGGAGATAGCGAAGGCGCTCAATCTTGAGGAGGGCACGGTCAAGTCGAGGATTTTCCGCGCGAGAAAAAAACTATGCGATTTTCTGCTCCGCGAGGGGAACATTCCCGTGCCGGGTGCGTCAAACAGCACGAAGGGAGGAGCAGGTGAATGAGCCGCTGCGAAAAATATATCGAGATGGCCGGGCTCTACCTGGACGGCGAGCTCGGCGAAAGCGACAGGGAAGAGCTCTTCGCCCATCTTGAGGCCTGCGGGGAATGCAGAAGCTATTTTGAGGTCATGAAATTTGCCTCCGGGGCGCTTGAAGTAACGGCCGCGCCGGAGGGTTTTGCGAAGAGCGTTATGGACGCCGTGGGGGCGGCATCCCAGGGCGCCGCCGTTCCGGCGGCAGGGAAACGTAAAAGGAATATACGCCGCGCCGCGGCGAAGATAGCCGCGCTGGCCGCCTGCCTCGCGCTGGTGGCGGCCGCCGGGGCGAAGGTCGTTTCGGGCCAGGCCGCCCCCGCCGCGGCCGGCGAGGGCAGCCCCGCGGCCTTCGGCTGCACCGGCAGCGGTTATGACGCCGAGGCGGACGGGAACGCGATTGAGGACCGCGACGCCGACTATTATATCAGCGCCGCCGCCGAAGAGGCCGGCGAGGCCGAGGAGCGGCCCTCCAGCAGCAACTGCGCCGCGAATATCGAGGCCGTGACGGTCACGCACGGCGGCGTGGTGACGCACACCGCGGACCGGACTGGCATAGTGGAGCTGACGGAGCTCCTTAAATACGCCTCCGGGCTCGACGAGGTCCCCTCGGGCGACGCCGACTATGTCCTTGACATAGATTGCGCCGGCAGCTCCAGGACGCTGTACGTCTGGGAGCGGGACGGCGAGCTGCTCTGCTCCGTCAACGGCGAGTCCGGCTGGACCGCCGCGGGCGGCGCGGAAGAGCTTGAGTCCTGGCTGCGCGGCTGAACATGGGCGCAGTTCCCGCCGGGCTTATGCCCGGCGGGTTTCTTTTCGGCCGGGCCGGGAAGATTGTACCCAGACAGGTGTTTATTGCCTTTTTTGAGCGTAAAATTGTGTAATTTTATCTTGAAACGGCATGGATGATGTGCTATAATCTTTAGCTGAATTGATTGCGCAATATTTTTTGCCGCGTTTTATTATTGTTTTGGTGGGATACAAATTGAAACAAGCGAAAGTCTCTAACAACGTTATCCGGCGGCTGCCGCGCTATCTTCGCAAGCTCGACGAGCTCAAGGCCGCCGGGGTCGACCGCATTTCCTCGGGCGAACTCGGCCGCCAGATGGGCCTGACCAGCAGCCAGATACGCCAGGATTTCAGCTGCTTCGGCGAATTTGGCCAGCAGGGCTACGGCTATAACGTCACCGGCCTGCGCGGCGAGATTGCAAGCATACTCGGCATGAACCGCGACTTCGGCGTGGTGCTGGTGGGCGTCGGCAACATTGGCCGCGCCATGATTGAGAATTTCTGCTTCGAGCAGTACGGCTTCCACATGCTCGCCGCCTACGACGTGCGCCCCGAGGTCGTCGGAACCGACATCTCCGGCATCCGCGTCCACGACATAAGCGAGCTGCCCCGTATCTTCGAGACCAGCAAGGTGGACATGGCGGTGCTCTCCGTGCCCAAGCTCATCGCCAACAAGGCCGCGCGCGAACTCATCGACCACGGCGTGAAGGCCATTTGGAACTTCACCAACGTCGAGCTGGACGTCGGCGAGAACGAGGCTATTGTGGAGAACATCCACTTCTCGGACAGCCTGCTCGCCCTGGGCTACTACCTCAGCGAGCGCCTGGACTCCGAGGCGGCCGCCGCCGCGAAGAACGCCAGGCAGTAAATGCAACGGACGCCCCTTGACGTGGGCCGGAAGGAGGCCGCGTCAGGGGGCTATTTTATATGAGGTGATTGTATGGACACCATCGCCGCCATAGCTACGGGCCAGAGCGTCTGCGCCATTGGTATTGTCCGCGTCTCCGGTCCGGAGTCCATCGCGCTTATGGACAGGGTGTTCCGCCCGGCTGACGGCTCCGCCATGAGCGCGCACGCCAGCCGCCGCCTGGTCTACGGCGCGCTGCTGGGCGCGGACGGCGCGCCCGTGGACTACTGCCTGTGCACAATAAGCCGCGCCCCGCACAGCTACACAGGCGAGGACACGGCGGAGCTCCAATGCCACGGCTCGCCCGTCGTCCTGAACGAGGCGCTCAGGCGCCTCTTCGCCCTTGGCGCGCGCCAGGCCGGGCCGGGCGAGTTCACAAAGCGCGCCTTCCTGAACGGGCGCATGGACCTGACCCAGGCCGAGGCTGTGGTTGACATAATTGACGCAGAAACGGCCCTGGCGGCCGAAAACGCCGCCGGCCAGCTCGCCGGGGCGGTGACTCGGCGCACCGACGCCGTCTACGGCTTCCTTACGGATATGGCCGCGCATTTCGCGGCCGCTCTCGACTACCCCGACGAGGACATAGAGCCCTTTGAGCTGGAGGGCTACGCCGCGCGCCTGGACTCGGCGATAGGGGAGCTGCGCGCCCTGCTCAGCAGCTTCGAGCGGGGGCGGGTACTGCGCGAAGGGCTCCGCTGCGCGCTGATAGGCCGCCCGAACGTGGGCAAAAGCTCGCTTATGAACGCGCTCCTGGGCTATGAGCGCGCCATAGTGACGGACATCCCCGGCACTACCAGGGACACGATAGAGGAAAAGCTGCTGCTGGGCGGCGTGCTGCTCCGGCTTACGGACACGGCAGGGCTGCGCGAGGCCGGCGGGGAAGTGGAGCGCCTAGGCGTGGGCAGGGCGCTCAGCGCCGCGGAGGGCTCCGACCTGGTGCTGGCCGTCTTTGACGGCTCGCAGCCGCTCACGGATGCGGACGCGGAGACGCTGGCCGTGGCCGCGAGGGCAAAAAAAGCCGTCGCCGTGATAAACAAGTCCGACCTGGAGCGGCGACTCGACCCCGCGGTGCTGCCCGGCGGCTTCGCCGCCGTCGTGAGCCTCAGCGCCGCGACGCTCGACGGCCTGGACGGCCTCGCCGCGGCGGTGCGGCGGCTCTACCCGGCCCCGGAAGCGCCCGCGGGCGAGATTTTGACCAATTCGCGCCAGGCCGAGGCCGTGGGCCGGGCCCTCGACGCGCTGGAGCACGCGCGCGGGGCGATGCGCGCGGGCGTGACGCCTGACGCAGTCCTCACCGAGGCGGAGCAGGCCCAGCGCGCCCTTGGCGAGCTGAACGGCCGCAGTGTGGCCGAGGACGTGACCGAACGCATCTTTTCCCGCTTCTGCGTGGGGAAATAGGGCGGAATAAAACCCCCGGTTTCATGAACCGCCCCAGTAAAACTGGACAATAGACAAAACACCCCCTGATGTAGGAAAATAGACTACATCAGGGGGTAATATCATGAAGAAACGAAATTACACACATTCAGGTTCTGCTGCCTAAAATTAAGGCCATGCTGGAAGCAGGGGGCATCCCGCGACCCGAAGGACGGCCGAGAAAAGACGCCGCGCCAAGAGACATTGCGGCAGATCAGACCTATGAGATGCAGCGGCTGCGCATGGAGAACAAGCTGCTTCGGGATTTTCTGTGCTCCACTGGAAGGAAGTGAGGCCAAGGGCAAAATACGCAGTTATCTATCGCCACAGGAACGAATATCCGGTATCCGTCATGTGCAGATTCTTTGAGGTATCCCGAAGCAGCTACTATGCCTTTGTCAATCGTCTGGACAGGCCGGAGAAGGACGCGGCTCTGAGTGGGCCAGCAGGTACACAAGTACGAGAATCTGCTGAACAGGGAATTTCATGCGGACAATCCCAACAGCAAATTGGCAACGGATATCCCTTACATCCACACTAGGCAAGGCGTGCTGTATCTGTCGGGGTTGCAGCTCCACAGCGACTAGGGTGGTCAGCACACCCCACAAGAGTACTTCAACCTGACTAAAAAATACAACATTACGACCTCGATGTCAAGGTGGGGAAACCCGTATGATAACGCCATGGCGGAAAATTTCTTTTCCATCCTCAAGGCAGAGTGCATTTACCGGCACAAGCCGGTCTCATTCCGCGAGGCCAATGAGATAATCGACCGCTATATCCACTTCTACACCCACGAGCGCATCCAGCTGAAAACTGGAGAGACGCCGCTGGTGCGACGCCTCTCCGCCTAAAACTCAATATTTTCCTACCAGGGCTCTTTTTTGTGCTGTCCGCACAATCTTGGGCGTTTCACAGAGAGAAAGCACTTCTTTTCTTCATGTCGGCACATCATTTCATAATCGAATAACGGCAGCTGGAGAGAATCCTGCCTCTCCAGCTGCCTGACATCTCGGTTATTCTTCCTGTTTTATTATTGCTATGTGCAGCTCGTCTAGCTGCTTCTGGGTGACCTCGCCGGGGGCGCCCATCATGAGGTCCTGGGCGTTCTTATTCATGGGGAAGGGGATTATCTCGCGTATGGAGTCCTCTCCGGCGAGCAGCATGACCATGCGGTCGACGCCAGGGGCGATGCCGGCGTGCGGGGGCGCGCCGTAGCAGAAGGCGTTGTACATGGCCGGGAACTTGGCCTTGACGTCCTCCTCGCCGAGGTTCACCATCTCAAAGGCTTTGAGCATTATCTCCGGGTCGTTGTTGCGCACCGCGCCGGAACTGAGCTCCACGCCGTTGCAGACCAGGTCGTACTGGTCGGCGGTTATCGTGAGCGGGTCGAGCTCGCCGCGCTCGGCGGCCAGCAGGGTCTTGAGCCCGCCTTTGGGCATGGAGAAGGGGTTGTGGCAGAACTCCATCTCGCCGCTCTCCTCGCCTATCTCGTACATGGGGAAGTCCACTATCCAGCAGAAGGCGTACTGCTCCGCGTCCATGTGCTCCGGGCATAGCGCGCCGAGCAGCTTTATGAGCGCGCCGGCGGTCTTCTGAGCGGCGGCGCGCTTGCCCGCGGCGAAGACC
>CALWYP010000045.1 GCA_944385795.1 uncultured Oscillospiraceae bacterium
ATGACGGTCTGCTCCGTCTGGGCTGCGCGCTCCATCAGCAGGCGGTAGAAGAGATCGCGGTGCTGCGCGTCGAGGCCGAGGACGGGCTCGTCAAATATCACGTAGGGCGTGTTCACCGCGAGGGCCAGCGTGAGGCGGAAGATGCTCGCGTAGCCGGTGGAGAGGCTCTTGACCTTCTTCTTGAGCGGCAGCTCGAAGCGCTTTGCGACCGCGAGCGCGTAGTCCATGTCAAAGCTGGGGTAAAAGCTCTTTGTGAGCCGGAACGCGGGCTCCACCTTCATGCTGTCGGGGAAGAGGTTGGCCTCCGCCATCATGTAGACCCGGCCGAGCGCCCTGTCGTTTCCCGGCGCCCTCTCGCCGTCTATGAGCACCTCGCCCTCGTCGGCGAAGATGCGGTTCGTTATCACGTTCATCATCGTCGTCTTGCCCGCGCCGTTCGCGCCGAGCAGGCCGTATACTGCGCCGCCGCCAAAGCTGACGGAGACGTTGTCGAGCGCCTTTGTCGCGCCGTAGCGCTTGGCGACGCCCTTCAATTCTATTGCCATAGTATTTTACTCCTTTTCCTGTTCCTCATAGGCCCTGGCCGTCAGTTCCTGCAGCCCGGCGAGCGAAAGGCCCAGCGCTTTGGCCTCCCTCGCCACTGGCAGGAGCCGCCCGGCGTAAAAGCTCTCGCGCCGTCTGGCGAGCAGCTTTTCCCTCGCCCCGGCGGCGACGAACATGCCGACGCCGCGCTTCTTGTACACAAGCCCCGCGTCCACGAGCTGGTTTATGCCCTTTAGCGCCGTGGCCGGGTTTATCTTCAGCGCCGCGGAATACTCGGTGATAGAGGGTATCTGGCTCTCCTCGGGGAACGCGCCGGAGATTATGCCCTCCTCCAGCATCTCCGCCAACTGAAGGAATATGGGCCGCGTCCCGTCAAAACCTGCCATGAGCTCACCTCCTTGTTGATTGGTTAATTACTCTAGTAACTAACCGCATGACTAATATAACAGGGCCGCGGGGGTTTGTCAACACTTTTTTCTGGCTGGCGCGCTCGACAAGCGCGGCGCGGCGTGATAAGATAGAGGCGCGAATGCTTCTTAAGGAGGAGATACCATGGAGTTCACAGAGGTCATCAGGGAACGCTATTCCTGCAAGAAGTTCGACGGGCGTCCCGTGGAGAAGGCGCAGCTGGAGGCCATACTCGCCGCCGGGCGGCTGGCGCCCACGGCGAAGAACCTGCAGGAGCAGAGGGTCTATGTCGCGCAGGGCGCCGAAGCCCTCGCCAAGATAGACAGGATTACGCCCTGCCGCTACGGCGCGGCGACCGTGCTCGCCGTCGCGTATGACAGCTCGAACGTCTTCGTCTATCCGGGCGAGGCGCGCGACTCCGGCATCGAGGACGCGACCATCGTGGCGACGCACATGATCCTCGCCGCGAAGGACGCCGGCGTGGACAGCTGCTGGCTCAACCGCTTCGACCCCGCCGAGGCCAAGGCCGTGCTCGGCCTGCCCGCCAACGAGGAAGTGCTCATGCTCATGGACCTTGGCTATCCCGCGCCCGACGCGAAGCCCCTGCCCAACCACGCGAGCCGCAAGCCGCTCGAGGAGACGGTGACGTATCTGTAAACCGCCCGAGAAATAGAGGACGGCCGCCCCTCGCGGGGTGGCCGCAGGCTGTCTGAAAAGGCCGCCGGGTCTCCCGGCGGCCTTAACTATATGACGGCGCTATTAAACTATCTGGAAGATATAGAACTTGAGGTATTCCGTCTCGGGCACGTCCCAGAGTATGGGGTGGTCGGGGGCCTGCTTGCGGACCTCCACCTCGCGCAGGCCGACGCCGGCGTCGCGGGCGGCGGAGCGGAGCATTTTCTCAAAGAGCTCCGGCTCCATGAAGTGCGAGCAGGAGGCCGTGGCGAGGTAGCCGCCGCGGGGCAGCAGGCGCATGGCACGGTAGTTAATCTCCTTGTAGCCGCGCCCGGCGCTTTTCACCGTGCGGCGCGACTTTGTGAAGGCGGGCGGGTCGAGGATGACGAAATCATATCCCGCTCCCTCGTCCAGCAGCCGGGGCAGCAGCTCGAAGACGTCGGCGGCAACGAACTCCACCCTGTCCTCCAGGCCGTTGAGGTGGGCGTTGGCGCGCGCGAGCTCCACGGCGCTCTCGCTCACGTCCACGGCGGTGACCTGCGCGGCCCCGGCGGCGGCGCAGTTGAGCGCGAAGGAGCCCGTGTGCGTAAAGCAGTCGAGCACCCTGAGTCCCGGGGCGATGCGCGCGGCGGCGCGGCGGTTATACTTCTGGTCCAGGAAGAAGCCGGTTTTCTGGCCGTTTTCAAAGTCCACGCGGTACTTTATCCCGTTTTCCGTTATCACCGTCTCCGTCCCGCCGGAGTGCGGCGCGCCCTCGTACCAGCCGGAGAGGGGCTCCAGGCCCTCCTTGGCGCGCAGAGGGCTCTCGCTCCGCTCGTAAATGCCGCGTATCCCCACGCCCATGGCGGCGAGGGCGCCGAGCAGGGCCCGGTAAATCACGTCCTTGCGCAGCTCCATGCCGAGGGACATTATCTGCGTGACAAGCACGTCTTCAAACCTGTCCACCGTCACGCCGGGCAGGCCGTCGGCCTCGCCGAAGATAAGCCGGCAGGCGCTAAAGTCCCCGCCCATGACGCGGCGGCGGTACTCGAGGGCGTACCTGACCCGGCGTTCAAAGAAGGCGTCCGCAAAGCGCTCGTTGGCGTTGTCCGTAAGGACGCGCACGGCTATCTTGCTTTCCGGCGAGTATATGCCCGCGCCCAGCCACGCGCCCTTGGCGGAAAATACGTCCACTATGCCGCCCGGGGAGAAATCGCCGGAGCGGGCGGTTATCTCCTCGGCGTACACCCACGGGTGGCCGGAGCGCAGCGCCCGCTCCGCCTTGGCGGTCACGGCCGCGGAAGGATATGGCCTAATCTGTTTCATTGTAACGCCGCCTCCTATTCCCCGCTCCCCGCCGCTTCGTCCCCGGCGTACTGCGAGTAGTCTATCACAAGGTCCGGCCCGGAAAAGCTCCCGTCCAGCTTGCTCATCGTCCGCTCCCAGGCCTCCGAGCCCGGCTCATACGGCGTGGGGCGGAAATCGTTCATATAGTTCACCGAGCTCACCGAACAGGGTATCTTCTCCACGCCCTCGACGCTCACGGTGCCGGAGGCGTCCCTCTTTACGGTGAAGCGCAGTATTGCCGTGTCCTTGTCGCTCGGGTTGTTGTTGCCGCCGAAGACAAAGTTGCCGAGGGAGTAGACTATGTACCCGCCCGCGTACTCCTCCACAGGCTGGAGCGTGTGCGGGTGCGAGCCGTAGACGATGTCCGCGCCGGAGTCAATCGCGGCGCGGCCGAGGGCCGTCTGGCTGTAGTTCGGGCGGTATTTGCCCTCCTCGCCCCAGTGCATGAGGCAGATGACTATGTCGCAGTCCCCGCGTCCGGCGAGGGCGCGCACGCCCGCGCGCACCTGGGCCTCGTAGGCGTTCCAGGGCGCGGCGTAGAGGCCCACGCTTATCCCGCCTTCCTCGCAGAAAACATAGCTCCCGTCCGGCGCGGCCCAGGCCACGCCGGCCTCGCCGAGCGCGGCCTGGGTGTCCTCAAGGCCGGCCTGGCCAAAGTCAATGGCGTGGTTGTTGCCAAGGGTCACGAAGTCCACGCCGCCTTCAGCGAGCATGGCCGCGTTGCCCGGGTCGCCCTTGAACTCAAAGGTCGCCGAGCTGGCGAGGTTCCCCGCAGAGAGGACGCACTCGAGGTTGGCTATGGTCAGGTAGTCGTCTTCAAAGTATTCCTTTACTCCCGAAAAGGGGTAGGCCATGTCCCCGCCCACCACGGTCTCAAACACGTCGTCGCGCTGCGAGCTCGAGAGCGTGCAGTCCCCGCACATGGAGATTACGAAGTATTAGTCCGCCGGCGTGGGCTCGGGAGTAGGCTCGGGCGAAGGCGAGGGCGAGGGCGAGGGCGAAGGCGTCGGGGAGGGCGCCGTGTACTCCGGCGCCGGCAGCACGGCGCCCGGCCGGGCCGAGCAGCCGGCAAGCGCAAGCAAAAGCGCAAGGCAGATTATAAGTCTCTTTCTCTTCATACGCCGATTATATCATAAGAAAACAGGCCGGTAAACCCGCGCGGCAGGCCAAATATTATAGCCCGATTCAAGCATATGCCCCCGTCACCGGGCGGCAGGTTATGTCCCGCCGCAGCGCAAAGTCTCGCATCGTCAGCGGCGACACGCCGCCCGCATCGTCAGCGGGCACAGCCCGCCGCAAAACCCGATTCAAGCATATGCCCACGTCACCGGGCGGCGAGTTAAGTCCCGCCGCAACGCAAAGTCTCGCATCGTCAGCGGGCACAGCCCGCCGCCGCCCAGCCGTCGAGGGGTAGGCGCTGCATCGCGCCGAAGACCTTGTCCTTCAGGTCGGGGTAGCCGGCCTGTAGGCTCTTAATGAGGGTCTTTATCTCCTCACGCTTGCTCTCCTTGTCCTCGGGGCAGGTGGTTGGGACAAGCGGCAGTCCCTCGCCGCGCACGAAGGAGGCTATAGTCCCCTCGCCGAGGTAGAGCATGGGCCGTATCTGGGTGACGCCGGCGCGGGACATATAGGTCATGGGCTTGAAGCAGGCTATCTGCCCGGTGAAGAGCAGGTTCATGAGGAAGGTCTCCACCGCGTCGTCAAAGTGGTGCCCGAGCGCGAGCTTGTTGCAGCCGCGCGCCCTTATCGCGTCGTTGAGCGCGCCGCGGCGCATCTTCGAGCAGAGCGAGCAGGGGTTGTCCTCCTGCCGCGCGTCGAAAACGATCTCGCGTATGTCGGTTTTTATAATCGTATAGGGCAGCCCCCGCGCGGCGCACCATTCCGCGACGGGCGTAAAGTCCATGCCGGGGAAGCCCATGTCTATGGTCACCGCCTCCAGCTCGAAGCGCGACGGGTGGTAGCGCCGCAGCTGGGCGAGCGCGGCCAGCAGCGCCATGGAGTCCTTCCCACCCGAAACGCCCACGGCGACGCGGTCGCCCGGCGCGAGCATGCCGTAATCGTCCGCGCAGCGGCGCACAAAGCCGGTAAAGCGGTTCAAATCCATATCCCAGCACCTCCGGAAAAATAAAAATCGAAAACGAGTAAAAGCGAGTATTAAGCAGTATTTACGAGCATAATGGAGATAGTATAGGTAAAACTAAATTTACTGTTGACTTTGCGCCGCCCGGGTGGTATAAATTTAGAGCGCGCTGAGGGTATTGTACTTTCGCGCGAGGCGTTTGTCAAAATATTTATCTATATAACTGGAGGCTGGAATATGTCCACTACGATGGTTAAGAAGGACGACGTCGTCCGCAAGTGGTATGTTCTCGACGCTGCCGGCAAGCCCCTGGGCAAGACCGCCGCTCTTGCGGCCGACCTGCTCCGCGGCAAGCTGAAGGTCGACTACACCCCGCATGTCGACTGCGGCGACTACGTCATCGTCATCAACGCCGAGAAGGCCGTCCTGACCGGCAAGAAACTTGAGCAGAAGTACTACCGCACCCACTCCGGCTACCCCGGCGGCCTGCACGAGACTCGCTACGACCGCCTGATGAAGCAGAAGCCCGAGCTCGCGGTCAAGCTCGCCGTCCGCGGCATGCTGCAGAAGAACACCATCGGCGGCTGGCAGCTCACCCGCCTGCGCGTCTTCCGCGGCGCGGAGCACACTCACGCCGCCCAGAAGCCCGAAGTCTGGGACCGCTAAGGGAGGTAAAGTATAATGGCTACCT
>CALWYP010000046.1 GCA_944385795.1 uncultured Oscillospiraceae bacterium
AAGCTCACGGCCTCGCCGGGCCCGCGGCCGCCCCAGACGGGGAGAGCGCGCGGGAGGGGGAGCGTGTAGATCTCGGAGCCGCCGGAGTCATCCGAACCAAAGAAGCGGCAGGGCGCGACGCGCAGCGCGGGGTAGCTCCAACCGTCCATGACCGGCAGCTCGAGGCCCAGCGCGGGTATGGAGAGCGTGCCTATATACTCGTAGCCGTCTATCTCCACTGTGGGCATATCCATGTCGGGGTTCAAAACGTAGTCCGGGATTTCAACCTCGTCTCCCGGCCCCGGCGAGGGCCGGGGCGTGTGCTCCGGCATTTCGGCGAGCACCGTCTCGGCGGCCTCGCCGGCCCGGCGGCCGTCCCAGAGGTTGAAGCCTGTCAGCGCCAGGGCCGCCTCGAGCATACGCGCCCCGGCGGCCATCACATAGTCCCCTGCCCTTCTCTTACCGCTCATCGCGCCTCCTGAGGCCCCAGCCGAGCAGGAGAAGCAGGGCGCCGGAGATGGCCAGCAGCGGCGCCGGCCACCAGAGCTGGCCCGTCTGCGGCAGCGTGGGCTCGCCGGGCTCCGGCGGCGCGCTCGGCTCCGGCTCCGGTTCCTCGGAGGGCTCGAGCGTGTTGGTTATGACGAAGGTTATGCCCTCGCGGCTTATGCTGGCGGTATAGCCCTCGGGTATCGTTTTTTCAACTGCCTGCCAGCTGTGCGAGGCGTCGAGGCCTTCCCAGGTGTGCCGCCAGTTGTTCCCGGCGCTGAGCGTGACCGTGTCGTAGACCTTCCCGTCGCGCAGGAGCTCCACGGTAATCTCCTCCGGGCGCTGCTGAGCGCCGTCCCCGCGCCAGACCTTGATGACCTTCACATCCACGGTGTCACCGGGCGGCGGCACGGGCTCGCCGTCGAACTTGCAGCGGGCTGTGACGGAATAATCCCAGGCCCCGTCTTCCCCCGCGCCGGGCAGGCTTACGAGGAAGGGCTCTGGCGTGTATACCATGCCGCCGCTCACCGTGCGCCCGCCTACCACGAGGTAGAGCCCTGGCGTCAGCGGGCCGAATTCTGCGCGGCCGTCGCGGTCCGTCTCCGCGCGGCCGTCCGGCGCTATGCCGTCGCGGCGGGCGTAGGCGGCGAGGGTCTGCGCCGCGGCGCGCCAGCCGGAGGCGTCCAGCCCGTCCAGAGAGACGTTGTAGCGCGCAAATTCACCGCTGAGCGTGAAGCGGCCCGATTCCAGCGCGCCGCCCACGCGGTAGAGCTCGAACTCCGAGCCGGCCACGCCCTTTCCGCCGTCTTCAAAGACGACGGTGAGCGAGCAGGGCTTCGTCATGTCTATGCCCGCGGCGAGCGCGCCCGGCGCGAGGGCGCCGAGGCACAGCGCAAGCGCCAGGGCGCTTATCAGGGCACGTTTTATAAGCTGTGAAGGCCTCATTTCGCTTTTCCTCCCTTTCCGCGCCCGCCGCGGCGGGTGCTTATGAGCAGCCAGATGAACAGTATAAGCAGAATCGGCGCGGCCACGGCCGGGGCCACGAGTATCGGGTCTATCTGCATCGCGTCCGCCGTCACGCGGACGGCCCCGGCGCTCTCGATATTGTCCACGCGGTGCCCGCGCACGAGCAGGCGGTGCGAGTTTATGCCGTAGGGCGTGCAGGTGACGAGGGTGCAGAGGTCCGCTCCCGGCTCTATCTCCAGCAGCTCCACCTCGTGGGGCTCCACGATGTGTATGGCGTCGACCTCGTAGGTCAGCACCTCGTCGAGCACGCGCAGCATGAATATATCCCCCTCGACGAGCTTGTCGAGGTCGGTGAAGAGCTTCGCGGAGGGCAGGCCGCGGTGGCCGGAGACGACGCAGTGCGTGCCCTCGCCGCCGACGGGCAGGCTTGTGCCCTCGATATGCCCTATCGCAATCTGGAGCACCGTGTCCTCCACGCCGTGGTATATGGGCAGGGAGACGCCGATGACGGGTATCTCGATATAGCCCATGATGCCGCTGCCGTTGGCGTTCAGAAGGCTCTCGTAGAGCTCGTGCTCCGCCTCGTCCGGGCTGAAGCGGTGCTCCCGGCCCGGCAGCGCCGTATTGTACGCCACGGCGGCGTCCCAGAGCTCCGCGTAGGCCTCGTCGTCGAGCTCCGCGACGGCCTCGGCATAGCCCGCGATGGCGCGGCTCTGGTGGAAGGAGTTCCACCAGTCGCTGACTGTCGGGTACAGCAGCAAGGACAATCCTGCGAAGAAGACGAGCAGCAATATTATACTCTGCCGTCAGGCTCAAGGGCTCATAGACCCCGGTCTCGTTGTTCAGCACCTCTACAGCAGTGACCCGGTAGCCGCCGGTGGGACCGCCGGTCCAGACCCCCAGTTCGTCCTGCTGGACAGTGGAGGGGATGGCTGTGTTGACCGTATAGCGCAGGCCGGAGACATGGAGGAAGCCGCCATTCTCCACCGCGCCGTCGGCGGTCATATCCTTGGCGCCCCACTCCAGGGCATCCAGGAGCTGCTGCCCCGTGATGGTGATCAAGCAGGCCACGTTTCCAAATGTGTGGATCTCTTTTCTTTACAGGTCTGATAGGAGATCTCCCCAGTGACGGCTCCGTTTCGAATGCCGCCGCCGTTCATAACGGCCACATCCACATCCATGCCCATGCTGTCAAAGAGGTGGTAGAGGGCGTCGGCGGCAAAGTCGCCGGTGTTGGTCTCCTGCTTGCGTACCAGGCGGCTGCCCTCGGCGTCATAGTTGTCCAGGGTCACCTCCGCATAGCCGATGACCTGTCCCAGCTGCTCGTCGATCTCGCTGATCCAGGCGTCCTCCAGGGCTTTCACCTCCGGGTCGGGGG
>CALWYP010000047.1 GCA_944385795.1 uncultured Oscillospiraceae bacterium
TCGGCATGGCCACCATATACGCCGAGGCCACCCTGGCCGTCAAGACCCGCGTCAAGGCCGCGGACGGCAGCATACACGGCGGCCCCGTCTACTATATCACCACGGCCTTCAAGGGCGGCTTCGGCAAGTTCCTCGCCGGTTTCTTCGCCGTGGCCATAATACTCGCCCTGGGCTTCATGGGCTGCATGGTGCAGTCCAACTCCATAGGCTCGACCTTTGAGACGGCCTTCGGCATCCCCTCCTGGATAGTCGGCGTCGCGCTCGTCGTCATCTGCGCGTTCATCTTCCTCGGCGGCACCAAGCGCCTGGCCTCCGTCACGGAAAAGCTGGTGCCCCTCATGGCGGCCATCTTCATCCTCGGCGGCCTCGTGGTGCTCGTCGCCCGCATAAGGTTCATACCGGAGACTGTCGGCCTCATCTTCCGCTACGCTTTCCAGCCCCAGGCGATAATAGGCGGCGGCTTCGGCTGGGCCCTCAAGACCGCCATCACCCAGGGCGCGAAGCGCGGCCTCTTCTCGAACGAGGCAGGTATGGGCTCCACCCCGCACGCCCACGCGCAGGCCAATGTAAAAGACCCGCACGAGCAGGGCGTCGTGGCCATGATAGGCGTGTTTATAGACACCTTCATAGTCCTCACCCTCAACGCGCTGGTCGTCATAAGCACCCTCTACACGCACGACGGGCCCCTCGCCGGCGGCTACACCGGCGGCATCGTGGACGTGCTCAACAGCTCGAACCTGGCGCAGACCGCCTTCGGCAGCGTATTTGGGGAGAGCTTCGGCGCAATATTCGTCGCCGTCTGCCTCTTCTTCTTCGCGTTCTCGACCATACTGGGCTGGAACCTCTTCGGGAAGATAAATGTGATATACCTGTTCGGCCAGAAAGCCGCGCCGGCCTACTCCGTCATAGCGCTTATCTTCATATTCGCCGGCACCCTGGCCTCCAACAGCCTTGTGTGGGAGCTGACCGACATGTTCAATTTCCTCATGGTCATCCCGAACGCCATCGGCCTCTTCGCCATGACCTCCACCGTCCTCGCCATAGCCAAGCGCCCGCATGACGGCAGGCTCTCGGACAAGCCCGCCAAGAAATAAATAGCCTGAAGCCCGCGCGGGTGCGCGGGCTTTATGCTTTATCAGCCATATGGACGCCCCCCGCGCAGGGAAAAGCCTGCACGGGGGGCGTCTGGCTATCGTCCTTCTAAATTTGCGGTGAGAAAACCCCGGGCGGCCCCTTTATACCGTATGTGTCCTCAAATAGTCCGCCCAGACGCAGATATACTCCGGCGTCAGGTGTACGCCGTCGGGGGTGGCGTCATAGGGAAGGCAGCCGTCCGCGTCCTGCACGGCCTCGGCCACGTTCAGATAGTTGACGCCCTTGGCGACGCACATCTGGGCGATGGCCTTCTGGAAGCGCACGACGTTGGCGTTGGTGTAGACCGTGCCCGAGCCGTCCTTTAGGGCGCTGACGGGCAGGATAGACTGGACGTAGATCACCGCGGAGGGGTTGCTCAGCCGGATGGTGTCGACGATGCGGCCGTAATAATCCGCGAAGGCCTGCTCGCTGCCCCAGCCGAGCTCGTTAACGCCGAACATGATGTAGGCCTTGCCGTAGCTCTCGCTCTCCAGCGCCTGCGCCACGGTGAGGCTCTGCCCGCCCGAGGTGACGACGGGCTCGGTGAAGACCTTGTCCACGGAAAGGCTGACGGCGGAGTAATAGCGCGCGTTTGTGATGCCTGAGTACATCCTGAACCCCTCCGTGCGCGAGTCGCCGATGAAGACGGCGTCGGCGAAGTACTCGTCGCCTACGGGGGCGGAGGCAGGGACGGTCACGGGCAGGTAGGCCCCGACGGCGGCGGCCGTGTCCCCTACCGGCAGAGGCACGTTCTCCTTGTCGGGCGGGAGGGTGACGGCCGGCTCCGGCAGCGCTGGGGTCGGGACGGGGGTCGGGATTGGCGTCGGGGCGGGCGTCTCCGGCGCCGAGGCGCTCTCCACGGGCGCTTGAGAAGCTATACCGCCGCTGTCGGCCGGCGGGAGCGAAACACGCTCCGTAGGCTCCGGAGCGGTTTTACCGCCCTCCTGGGCGCCGCAGCCCGCCAGCAGCGCGGCCATAAGCAGCGCGGCGGCGGAAAACAGGACGTATCTGGACTTTGCTTTCATTTATCTGTACCTCCGGGTTAACTATGCTTCAAGTCCTATGACGAAGGAGGCGGCGCTAAGTTCCGGCGGATTTGGCGTGGGCGCGGGCCGGGGAAAAGCAAAAACTCCCCCAGGGTCCCGGGGGAGTTATGCTTAATTCAAGCTCACACGAGCTCGATAACGGCCATCTCGGCGGCGTCGCCGCGGCGGGTGCCGATGCGGGTGACGCGGGTATAGCCGCCGGTGCGGTCGGCGTACTTCTCAGCGAGCTCATTGAAAGCCTTGTGAGCCACGTCCTCGCGGGTGATGAAGCTGAGGGCCTGGCGGTAGCTCGCCATGTCCTTCTGCTTGCCAAGGGATATCATCTTCTCGGCCAGAGGCTGGATCTCCTTCGCGCGGGTGTAGGTGGTCTCCATGCGGCCGCGGTCGAGAAGATCCGTGACCTGCTGGCGGAGCATCGCCATACGCGCGTCGGTAGCCTTGCCGAGTTTCCTGGTTCCGGGCATGTTGGTTCCTCCTTACTGGTTGTCGTCGCTGGCCAGGCTGAGCCCCATCATGGCGAGCTTGTGCTCGACCTCTTCAAGGGACTTGCGGCCAAGGTTGCGCACCTTTATCATCTCGTCCTCGGTCTTGCTGATGAGGTCCTCGACGGTGTTGATGTTGGCGCGCTTGAGGCAGTTGAAGCTGCGCACCGAGAGGTCAAGCTCCTCGATGGTCATCTCCAGCACCTTGTCGCGCTGCGTCTCGACCTTTTCCACCACGGTGGAGCGGCTGCCAATGCTGTCGCTGAGGTCGGTGAACAGCGTGAAATGATCTACCAGGATCTTCGCGCCGAGCGAAACGGCGTCGCGCGGGGAGATAGTCTTATCCGTCCAGACCTCGAGGGTAAGCTTATCGAAGTCCGTCTGGTTGCCCACGCGGGTATTCTCCACGGCATAGTTGACCTTGAGCACGGGAGTATAGATACTGTCGACGGGGATAGTGCCTATTACCTGCTGAGGGCCCTTGTTCTTGTCGGCCGAGACATAGCCGCGGCCGTGGTCGACGGTCAGCTCCATGCTGAGCGAGGCGTCGGGGCCGAGGGTGGCGATATGCAGGTCGGGGTTGAGGATTTCCACCTCGCTGTCGGCCTTTATGTCGCCCGCGGTCACTTCGCACTCGCCGCTGGCCTCTATATATACGGTCTTCGGCTCGTCAGAATGGAGGCGCGCTATGATGCGCTTGACGTTCAGGACGATCTCCGTAACGTCCTCCTTGACGCCCGGGATAGTGGAAAACTCGTGCTGCACGCCGGCGATGCGGATGCTCGTTACCGCCGTGCCTGGCAGTGAGGAGAGAAGCACTCGGCGCAGAGAATTGCCCAAAGTCGTGCCGTAGCCGCGCTCCAGCGGCTCTATGACATATTTGCCATAGGACTCGTCCGTCGGAGACTCGATGCACTCGATGCGCGGCTTTTCTATTTCAATCATGTGCGAATTAACCCTCCTTATTTATTGTGGCGCCGCCCCAAGCGGCGCGCGGTTTGCAGCTTACCAATTTGAGGGTTTACCGATTATTTGGAATAGAGCTCGACGATGAAGTGCTCCTCGATCGGCAGGTCGATATCCTCGCGGGCGGGGGTGCCGACGACCTTGGCGATCATGTTTGCGGCGTCATACTCAAGCCACTTCGGGGGCTGGCGGAAGGCGTTGGCCTCCACGTTCGCCTTTATCTTTTCGAGGCCGCGGCTGCGCTCGCGCAGGGTGATGACCATGCCGGGCTTCACCTGGAAGCTGGGGATGTTGACCTTGCGACCGTTGACGGTGAAGTGGCCGTGGTTGACGAGCTGGCGGGCCTCGGCGCGGCTCATGGCGAAGCCGAGACGGTAGACGACATTGTCCAGGCGGCTCTCGCATATGGCGAGCAGGTTCTCGCCGGTCTGGCCCGGGCGGCGCTCAGCCATATCAAAGTAGCTGCGGAACTGGCTCTCGAGCAGGCCGTAGTACCTCTTGGCCTTCTGCTTCTCGCGGAGCTGCTGGCCGTACTCAGAGGTCTTGCTGCGGCCCTGGCCGTGCATTCCGGGAGGATAGCTGCGGCTCTCGAGGGCGCACTTAGTGGTATAGCACCTGTCGCCCTTGAGGAAGAGCTTCTGGCCCTCCCTGCGGCACTGGCGGCAGACTGCATCGGTATATCTAGCCATTTCTTCTTTCCTCCTTCAATCAGACGCGGCGGCGCTTCGGGGGACGGCAGCCGTTGTGGGGGATGGGCGTGACGTCCTTGATCATCGTGACCTCGAGGCCGGCGGTCTGG
>CALWYP010000048.1 GCA_944385795.1 uncultured Oscillospiraceae bacterium
GCGCCGGAAAGCCGAGCCTGCTCCGCCGCCTCGAGCCGGGCGCGCAGCTTCAAGGTCTCCTCGCGCTGCTCGAAAGCCTCGATGCTCATAACGACCAGATCGCCCTCGCCGTTTTTGGTGATGTATATGGGCTCGGCCTCGGCGTGAGCCAGCTCGGAAATAGTGCCGTAATCGTTGCGCAGCGCAGTAGACGACTTAATGATCATGCCTTGCACCTCCTATATAATTCTATGATTATTCTAACAGAATTATTCTTAAAGTGCAAGAGGCATTACCTCGCCCCCTTATCCCGGTTTTTGACCTTCACCGCGCTCTTGTCCGGTTCGGGGGCTTTCTCGCGCAGGGCTTTAAGCACCGACGCGCGGGGCTGGGCGGTGCGTTCGTACTCGCCGAGGACGGCGGCGTTTATGGCTCTGCGCATCTCTGCGGTGGTCGGGAAGCAGACGTCGTGGAATTTGCCCTTCGCGTCCTTGCGCTGCGGCATCGAGACGAACACGCCGTTCTTGCCCTCGCGCACCTGTATGCCCTGCACGGCGAAGCAGCCGCCGAGCGTCACGCTGGCGGTCGCCAGCAGGCTTTTGCCGTGCGGCGAGATCTTAGTCAGGCCCGCGAGGGTGTAGTCCCAATCGTCGCGCAGCGTGAGCATGGTTCCGAGCAGGCCGCGCCCCTTGAATGAGAGCCGCATATCCCGGAACGGATAGTTTGGCATGATAGTGAAGTCGCTGTTTTTCTCAATACGGAATACCGCCATTTGTGTTTCCTCCTATATGCGCCCGCGTGTTTTGCGAGCCTCAGTATGTTATTTCAGTGCCTCCGAGCTTTAGCACGTCGGAACCATAGTTGGCTATGAGCAGGGCATTGATGATGAGCCGGAACGCTGCATCGTCAACAATCTCGGCGTCAGCCAAGTCTTCAAGCTCCAGCCCGGAGCCGTTGCCGGTTATGGCTTTCGCCGCCTGGATAAGCGTATAGTCGTGCGCAGATACGCCGCGCATGACCATATAGCCTGGCTCAAAACCGCCGGGCAGACAGGCGTTCCACGCCCGCTTCATAAGCCCACGGTTGGAGCCGAGCAGGTACAAGGTAGCAAAAAAGCGCGGATCTCTCCACGCTCCATAGCCCACGCTTCTCAGCAGCAGGCGGGTATTAAATTCGTGCTCGCGGTCGAGCCAGAACGAGCCGCGAAAGTGCAGCACCAGCAGCCCGAGCCGGGCAATGAACGCTCCGTCCGCAACGCCGCCGAACAGCTCGCGCACGGCAGAAGCATAGCTCACAACGCCTGCCTCGATGCGCTCAGCGAGCCACGGACAGCCGATCACACGGCACCGCCGCCTGCGGCTGTTGACACAGTATTCGCAGGATACGTCAGCAGGTTTGTAGTGGTACGATGGTTTCACCTCCAATGAAAAAGCCGGGATGGAACCCGGCGTAGTTAAATTACCGCTCAGCCTCCCGCCGGCGCTTCTGCTGCTTCTGCCACTGTTCCAGCAGCTGTATAATCGTCTCCTCCATGCGCTTCGGCGTGTACGAGGCCGGAAAATACTTGCGCAGCGTGTCTCCTTTGAGCGTAACGCGCTCGACCTCCTTTTTCTCCTCCGACATAATGGCGCGCATGACCACAGCGTCCAGCTCGCCGCGCTGGGAAAACTGCTTTAGCCGTTGAGCCTGCGAGAGCGACGGCGTGGCTTGCTCGCTGTCTATGGCGTCGAGCAGGAGCTGCTGCTCGTCCCTGGTGAGAAAGGACAACTCGTAAGCGGGGTTGAGCGCGATTTTGCGCTCGTCCACCATATCCAGCAGCGGCGGGATAAGCTCGGTGAGGCGGATGTAGCGATGTACTTGGTTGCGGCTATCTCCTGCGTCTTGGCCAACAATGTCCAAGGCTTGCAACTTCATCCCAACTCGGGATGAAGTTAAATCTGTGCGCTCACCTTGGTGCCTGACGGCCTCCAGTTTCAGCTTATACGCAAACGCCCTCTCGCTCGGCAGCAAGTCCTCTCGCTGCAAATTGCTGTCCACGACGAGAATTGCCGCCGCGTCATCGTCCAGTTCGCGTACAATGACCGGCATAGCATCCAGCTCAGCCAGCTCACACGCCCGTTTACGACGGTGGCCTGAGATAAGCTCATATCCACCGTCGGGCATAGGACGCGCGATTGCGGGAGAAAGCACTCCGTACTGCATGATGCTCTCGACCATATCCCGCATCGCCTCATCGTCCCGCACTTTGTATGGGTGCTTACTGAACGGGTGCAAATCCGATAAAGCGAGCGTTACGAGCTCGCCGCCAGCAGCCGCTTTTCCACCTGAATTTGTGTCAAGTTTACCGCCCGTTTGAACCACCTCCGAGGCATAAGAATAGGGCGCTCCAAAACATGAAGCGCCCCAAAATGAGCCCTTGAAAAACGGTTTTTGCACTAAAACGCCACTTGCCGAATGCCCAAAAACCTAGTAATTACGGGCTTTTTTGCTCAAATGCTGTAAGAACACTCGCACCACGTCGGAGCAAAGTCCGCTCAACTCCGTTTCCGGCATCAGGCTTCGCCTTTTGCCGAAAACTGCGTTCGCTACCTTGCGCCTCCTTTCAAAATCGCAACCGCTTTGCTGGGTTGCGATTTTGTTTTTTGGGAGCGGCGGGGCTCGCCTGGGCTATTGCAGCGCGTCCACCGCGGCGGCGATACGGTCCAGCGCCTCGGCCAGGCGGGCCCGGGAGCACGCGAAGTTGAGCCGCTGGAACCCGTCGCCTTCGCCGCGGAGGCCGAACATGGGGCCGTTGTCGGTGGCGACCCTGGCCTTGTGAATCATGAGGTCCCACAGCTCCCCGTTGCTCAGGCCCAGGGCGCGGAAGTCCAGCCAGGCCAGGTAAGTGGCCTCGGGGACGCGGTACTTTACCTGGGGCATACGCCGGGACAGGAATCCGGCCAAGAACTCCGCGTTGCCCTTCAGGTAGGCCAGCAGCTCCTCCAGCCAGTCCTCGCTCTCATTGTAAGCGGCGATCTGCGCCACGGCGCCAAAGTTGCCCGGCCAGAGGTAATAGGGCTCCATCTTCTCCAGAAAGGCGGCGCGGATGCCGTCGCTGGGGATTATGATGTCGGACACCAGCAGGCCGGCCAGGTTGAAGGTCTTGGAGGGGGAGGTGCAGACAATGCAGTGCTGGGCGAACTCCTCGGAGATGGAGGCGAAGGGGATGTGCCTGCGGGGTGCGTAGACCAGGTCGGAGTGGATCTCGTCCACGGCAATCATGACGCCGTTATCTATACAGATCCGTCCGACCCTCTCCAGCTCCTCCCTCGTCCAGGCCCGGCCCACCGGGTTGTGGGGGCTGCACAGCAGCATGAGCTTGTTCTTGGGATCTCCGGCCAGTTCCTCCAGCTGGGCAAAGTTGATCTCATAGCGCCCGTCGTGATTTATAAGCTCGTTGAGCGCGATCCTGCGCTTGGTCTTGTTGACATAGTCGTAATAGGGGTAGTAGACGGGGGACTGGATGATGACGCCCTCCCCCGGCTGGGCATACATCTCAATGGCGCACACCAGGGCCATGTTGACGCCCGGGGTGAACACTATCCAGTCCGGCTGGATCTCCCAGCCGTTGCGGCGTTTCTGCCAGCCGGCGCAGGCCTGGAGATATTCGCCGCTGGGATAGCTGTAGCCGTATGTCTCATGGGCGGCCCGCTTCCTGACGGCCGCGGCTATCGCGGGAGACACCTTGTAGTCCATGTCCGCGATGCCCATGGGGATAATATCGCTCTCCCCGAACATCCGCATACGCTGCTCGGCGGACCACTTAATGGAGATGGCCTGGGTGCGGTCGATCATGCCGTCAAAGTCGTACTTCATGCTGCTGTCCTCCTGTAAAATCATTATATCGCTACATTCATGTCATTATATCGTCCTGCCGCGCCAAAAAATATAAGCGGGCGGGCCGTCTATCAGGCAATGCCCAGGAGCGGGCCGCGGGTTGAAAATCCCCCGCGGATACGCTATAATATTTGCGCCCACCGGGCCGTATAATCGCGGGATATGGCACGCCACAGTGCAATATAATAATATGATTTGAGCAATATATTGTCAAGGAGAAAATTCGGCTTGGACACGATTAACCTGATTGTTTCTAAAAATATCAAGCAGGCCAGGCAGGAGAAGGGGCTCAGCCTGGAAGAGCTGGCCCGGCTCAGCGGGGTGAGCAAATCCATGCTGGCCCAGATCGAGCGGGGCAGCGGCAACCCTTCCCTGACGACGCTATGGAAAATCGCCGATGGGATGAAGGTGCCCTTCAGCCGTTTGGTCACCCGCCCGCAGGCCCCCTATGACGTCGTCCGCATCTCGGAGCTGGACCCCATTCTGGGAGACGGGGGGAAGCTAAAAAACTACGCGCTGTTTCCCGACGGCGGCAACCAGCGCTTCAGCGTCTATTATATAGAGGTAGAGCCCGGCTACGGCTGGGCCGCAGAGCCCCATGTGCGGGAGACCGTTGAGTTTATCACCGTTTTCAGCGGCGAGCTGGAGCTGCGCATCGGCGAAAACGCTTTCCGGCTCAAGAGGGGGGAGAGCATCCGCTTCAAGGCCGACCTGCCCCACAGCTACCGCAACGCCGGCGGGGAAGCCCTCGTCTTCCACAACATCCTCTATAACCCCTGAACCGCCGTCCCCGCCCATACCCGTTCCTAAATATCAAAACCGAAGCCAAACTCGGCTTCGGTTTTGTTTTTTGCGGCGGCGGGGCATCAGCCGCGCTCACGCTTCGTCCCGGGCGCTGCAGCCGATCAGCACTGATAAATACAGCAGCGCCCTGTCCGCGCTGCTGTTCAGGTTGACTGCCAGCAGCTCGCTTATCGCCTGCATACGGTAGCAGGCGGTGTTATAGTGGATAAACAATTTCGACGCCAGCTTACGCATATTACATTCACACTCAAAATAGCTGCGCGCGGTCAGGACATATTGGGTGTTGTAATCGCTGTCGTGCTTTTGAAGCGGCGTAAAATATCTTTGCGTGAGCCTCTCCGCCTCGCTTTTGCTTATGCTGTTGATCAGGCTGAATATGCCCAGGTCTTCAAAGAAGAGGACCCTTTTGTCGTGCAGATAGGTTTTCTTGATTTTCAGCGCGATTTTTGCCTCTTCATAGGTTTCCTTGATATCCAGAAGGTTCCTGCGGTATATCCCGGAGAACGCGCAAAGCTGGCTCGGATACAGCGCGTCGATATCCTGGATTAATTGCCCGGCGATCTGCTTGAGCATTTTGGTGGCCTTTGACGGGGCTGTAGACTGCGGGAGCTGGACGATCAGCACCATATTACTGCCGACGTTGCCGGTGTAATGCGCAGGGCACATTTTTTCTATGGAGTTTTTAACGGCGCGCTTTATGTTTTCGGTGTGCAGGTACGCTTTTGACAGGTCCTTTTCCGACGTGTGAAAAAGGAGGTCCGCGCTTGGGTCGGCCAGAATAAGCAGGCCGACATCGGAGCGGATATTCCAGCCGATCGCCTCTAAACGCTGCCTGAGCGTGCCGTCGCTCAGTATTTTTCCCGAAAACCAGTCCGACAAAAACTCCGAACAATATCTCGTTTCAACGTCTTTGAGATTGCGCTGGTTGTAGAAAATCAGCGCAATAGTCATTGTGGCGTGCTCCAGGGATTTGAGATACTGCTCGGAAGGCAGGCCGTCGTTGCATTTCGTAATTAAGAAGCCGTTGTTTAAGCCGCCGGTTTGTATGGGGACGACGACTAAATATTGGCCGGGAGAAGCATACTTGTGTATAAGCGACTGCTTGGAGCTCAGGACCCTTTTGAATATGCCGTTTTCGTTCAAATAGTCCGTCAGCTCCTGGGGGGAGGCGCCTGCGTCCTGAGGCGACAAGCTGTATTCCAATATATCCCGGCAGTTGTCGCCGACAATAAGGACGCTGTGCTTGAAGGAGTCCTGCAGCATGTTGCAGACTTCTTTGAAGCTGCCCCCTTGTATCAGAAGATTCATCATGATTTGATGCTGCCGCTCGGATATGAGCAGCAGCTCGTTTTGTTTTTTTGTAAAAGCCTGATGTATCTCGTTGATTACGAAGGGATGCGACAGATGCGCGGGCATTTCAATAAGAGGGAAATCATAGCGGTTTGCGGCCGTAACCATTGTGTCCGGCAGCTCGGATAAAAAGCGCGGCACCTTGACCACCAGGCCCGCCAGCTTCTTCTCGGCCAATTTGGGGATTAGGGAGTCGAGGGCTTCCTTGTCGTCCTTGATGGAATACGCGGTCGTAAGAAGGAGCTGGCCTTCGCTCACCCAGCTCTCAAAATCCGGGACCTCCATGACGTTGATGTTGCTGACCTGCCGTTTCATACCGTTTTTACCGGCGACAAGTTTCAAATCCTTCAGGGAATCGAGAGCCAGTATTTCTTCTACTGTAAGTTCAAGAGGGCTCATCGCGCCAGCCTCCGTGTGATAATTTGCGCCTGCATCCACCGCCCGTTATTGTTGCCGGACTATGGCGCAATTATAACATGTTATCAGGTGTCAAGACAATCCAAAGGCCGGGGAGTCCGGCATTATTGTCGTGTTGTCGGGGTTAAATAACGAATCATTGTGCAATATATATAATAATTTTGCAAATTCCGCGAGATAGCAAACTAAAACTAAGCGCGCATTTTATGATGGGTTCACAATGACAAGCGGCATACCAAAAAGATATACTGATATTAAAACCGGAGGAGTTTAAGCAGGCTTCTGCCTTGCTGATTCGAGCTCAAACTGTACGGCGTATAGGAGGATTGCCAAATGGAAAAATGTAAGTCTATGGTTCTGGAAAAGCCCTTTACCATGCGCATGAAGGAATTTGACATTCCGGATGTCGCGGCGGAAGATATGCTGCTCAAGGTCGATATGGTAGGCATATGCGGCGGCGACCCTATCGAATATGAGGGGCGCAACAAGAAGGTGCATTACCCCTTGATCCTGGGGCATGAAATGGTGGGGCGAATAGCAAAAATCGGCTCGGAAGCTCAAAAACAGGGCTTTGCGGTAGGCGACCGGGTAACTGTCGAGCCATACATTGTGTGCGGCAAATGCGAATACTGCCTCAACGGGCTATATCAGTTCTGCGAAACCTCCCGGGCCTACGGCGTCAACATTTCATGCAACCGCCCCCCTCATTTGTTTGGAGCTTATGGGGAGTACATGTATGTAGAGCGCGGGTCCAAGGTTCACAGGATCGCCCCGGAGGTCCCGGACGAGGCGGCGTGCATGTCCTCGGTGCTGGGGAACGGGGTCCGCTGGGTGAGGACGCTGGGGCAGGTGAAATTCAGGGAAACCGTCCTTGTGCTGGGCCTGGGGGCCCAGGGGCTTGTGAGCGTCATCGCCGCGAAGGAGGCGGGCGCCGGGCCGATAATAGTGGCCGGAAAGACGCGGAATAATACAAAATGGGAGCTGGCGAAGGAATTCGGGGCCGATTACCTGATCGACATTGATAAGACCGACGCGCTTGAAGCTATAGCAGATATCACCGGCGGGAAAATGGCGGAAGTGGTCATTGAAACCACAGGGGCAAACGCCATGATGGAGCTGGGGATAAGCGCGGCGAAGATTGCGGGCAGACTGGTTATGGCGGGCACCTGCGGATATGCGCAGAATTCGCTGACGACGGACCTCATTGTATTCAAGGAGCTGAAGGTCCTGGGCGGCCTCGGCCAGTCCTGGGATACGGAGATAGCCGTCGATATAATCAACTCAAGAAAGTACCCCATTGAAAAAATGATCTCCCAGGTATTCCCCCTCGAGCGGGCCGACGAGGCCATGAAGTTCTATATGACGGAAAAGAGCAAGACGATCAGGGTCGCAATCAAGCCTTGACCTGTTTCCGTGGAGGCAGGCGCCCGGAGCACAGCGTTATGGGTGGGATTTACGGCGCATAACCGCAGAGAAAGACTTTGTATTAAGAGAGGAGAAGTGAAAAATGTCTGGTCACAATGACACCAACGCCACGGGCAAGAAGAAGGTATTCCAAAAATTCACCACTTCCGAGCTGGTCATCATGGCAGTTATCGGCATTGTATTCGGCGTCTGCGGAACTCCCATCGTTTTTGTAGGCAGGTTTTTCATGACCGCAATGGGCTCGGTCGGCTGGATAGGCTTTGCCGCCGTCCTCGGCTGGTTTTATCTCGCCGGCGTCCTCGGCGCGTACATCACCCGGAAGCCGGGCGCGGCGATAATCGCCGAGGTGATAAGCGGCGTCGCGCAGATACTTTCCGGCAATCCGAACGGAGCGATCGTGCTGATCACGACCTTCCTGCAGGGCCTGATGGCGGACGCCGCCTTTGCCGTCGGCGGCTACAGGAAGTGGACCATGCCGTTTGTGTGCCTCTCGGGCGCCTCCAGCGCCCTTCTCGGGTATTGGGTTGACGCCTACTTCTTCGGGATCACGGAGACGACCACCGCCCTCATACTTGGGGCCATCGCAGTGAGGATGCTCAGCGGCGCGCTCTTCGGCATCCTGGGCGTCGCTATATTCAAGGCCGTCGCAAAGTCGGGCGTCCTCAGAGGCACCGCCCTCGACAAGGAGGTCAGAGGGGACAAGGCCCGGCCTGCAAAATAAGCGGCAGCAGCTTTGCGCGGCGCCAACGGCTCAAACCGGGCACGGATTTTTCCACGCCTGCGCATGTGCCCGGTTCCGGCTGTGCCATATGGCGCGGCCGCCGCGGGCCGGGCGTTCCGGCAGATACATTTTCAGGAGAGTAAATATGAAGCCTATCATTGAAATGAAAGACGTAACGTTCACCTATCTGGGAGAGACTGAGCCGGCGCTCATCGATATCAATCTCGAGATAATGCAGGGGGATTATGTGCTCATTATGGGCCCCAGCGGCTCGGGCAAGAGCTCGCTCCTGAACATGATGAACAGCTCGGTTCCCAACATATTTGACGGCAAGCTGGATGGGACCGTATTAATCGACGGAAAGAACAGCAAGGAATACCCTCTTGTTGAATTCGCAAAAACAGTGGGAATGGTGTTTCAGGACCCGGATTCCCAGCTTGTAAACGTCTTTGTGAACGACGAGATATACTTTGGACCTGAAAACCTCTGTATGCCGAGGGAGGAGATACTCGCGCGCGCCGAGGACGCCATAAAGCTCACAGACATAGGCGATTTCCTGGACCAAGAGGTGTTTTACTTGTCGGGAGGCCAGAAACAGAAGCTGGCCCTGGCCGCGGTTTTGTCCATGAACCCGAAGGCGATACTCCTGGATCAGCCGACGGCCAATCTGGACCCCAAGACAAAGCTGGACGTCTTTAACCTCTTGGCTAAGCTGAACCGGGAGAAAGGGCTTACCGTGGTCGTGATTGAGCATGACGTCGACGATATAGCCGATGTGGTAAACAAGGTCGTAATAATGGACAAGGGCAGGATCGCCCATGTAGGCCCGCCGCGGGAGGTTTTTTCAAACAGCGATACGGAGTTTTCGCAAAGCCTGGGGCTTTGGGTCCCTCAGATTTCGGAGCTCGCCCTGGCGATGAAGGGCGAAATCGATTTTGACCCTTTCCCGATAACGCCGGGAGAGGCGCTGGAGGGCTTTGCGAACAAGATCAACCAGCTCGGCGGCATGGTAGACGATCTGCCCTACGTCCCGGTCTTTGAAAGGGTAAACAGGGACGAAACGCCGCTTATCGAGGTGAAGCACCTGGACTTTTCCTACGGGGCAAGCGAAAAGAAGGCCCTCTCGGATATAAATTTCAAGATGTATCCGGGTGAATTCCTGGCCATCCTGGGCAAAAACGGCTCGGGCAAATCCACGCTCGCCAAGGCCCTGATGAAGATAAACAAGGTCCCCAACAACAGCGTGTTCATAAACGGGAAGGACATCAACAAAATATCCCTGTATGACCTCACGAAGGACATAGGCTATGTTTTCCAGAGCCCGGACCATCAGTTCGTTGCGGATACAGTATACGACGAGGTGGCGTACAGCCTCAGGGTCAGAGGGATGGGCGAGGAAAGCGTAAGGGAAAAAGTGGAGCCTATGCTCGAGATGTTCGGCCTCAGCGAGTTCGTAGACGTCTCCCCCTTTGCGCTCAGCATGGGGAAAAGGCGGCTGCTCAGCGTCGCCACGATGCTCGTAGTCGAGCAAAGGCTCATCATCCTTGACGAGCCCACGATCTCGCAGGACCAGGTCAGCTCCAACCTCCTTATGGGATACCTGAAAAAGCTCAACGACGCCGGGACAAGCATAATAATTATTTCCCACGATATGCGCCTCATCAGCCAGTGGGTGGACAGGGCGTATGTAATGTCAAAGTCGCGCATGCTGTTCGACGGGGACACGAGGGAAGTGTTTAACTCACCGGAGCTTCTGGAACGCGCGGCGCTGCTGCCCCCGCCGCTGTCCTCGCTCATGTGGCAGCTTAAAGACAGGGGCGTCACGGTCCCTCACACGGTGTTCACCGTTGAGAGGTTCATGGAAATCTACGAAAAGGAGAAAGCTAAGAAGTGGACGGGTTGATATTCCAATACAGAAAAGGCGACTCGTTTGTGCACAGGCTGGACGGGGTGACAAAGGCCCTGGCGCTGTTTGCAATATCTATTATTGTGTTTGCAAACTTCATCCTTTGGTTCCAAGTCCTAATATGCGGGCTTTGTCTTATAATCGCCTTTTTCTTTGCAAAGCTGTCGCCGAGAGAGGTCTACCGTGGGACAAAGTGGCTGATCGTCGCCTGCATGTGCTTCTTTGTCGTCCAGACGCTGCTCCTTAATATGGACGGCGCGTCAATAGTGCTCTTTTATTTGTTCAACAAGCCCATATACTACGAGGTGGTTGATTACACGGCCGCGGTGTCAATACGCATTTATACGATATTCCTTGTCTCGTTTATCTTTATCAGGACGAGCCATCCCCGCGACCTGGTGGTGTCCTTTGTGGAGATCCTTCACATTGGCTACAGGATACCCTACGCGTTTTTTATCGCGCTGAGGATAGTCCCCATAATAGAAAACGAGGGGAGATGTATCAACGAGGCCCATATGGTCCGGGGCATCGGCAGGAAGAAGGGGCTTAAAAACGCCCTGGAGGAGCTCAAAAGGTACACCATTCCCCTGCTTATAAGAAGCCTCAGAAACGCGTCTGTTACGACTCATTCGATGGAAAACCGCGCTTTCGGCGTATATCCGACCAGGACCTATGTCAACAGCGTAAAAATGACCACCGCCGGAAAGCTCATCTGCATATTCTTCACCCTGGCTGTGATAGGCGTATATGTGCTTGTTTTCACCGGCATCCTGCCTTTCCAGTATTAGCGCGCCGGCGCCCAAAGCGCGGCTAATGCCGGCAAAAGCATCAACAATTAATAATTGAATGGCAGTGGGAGACGAAATGATTAAAAAAATCTATATAAAGCACAACACATATCAGGATTCCGTTGCGCTTATGAGGCTGTCGGGGGCCGCGGCCAAAATGGACGGCGTCAACAGGGCGAGCGTTATGATGGGAACGCCGCTGAACAAGACCGTCCTTGAGGAAGTCGGCCTGGATACGCCGGAAATATATGAAGCGCAGCCGTCGGATCTTATGATCGTAGTTGAAGCGGGCGAAGAGGCGGCGGCCGACGCCGCCATTGAAAGCATCAAGTCCGAGCTCAATAAGGAGGCGGAGCTTGAGAGCGCGGAAGAGACGGACAGCATAAGCAGCGTGGACGAGCTTCTTACCAAGGATGCCGGCTACAATATTATCGCAATCTCGGTGCCGGGCGCTTTCGCGGCCGCGGAGGCCCGGAAGGCCCTCCGGAACGGGCTCAACGTTTTCCTGTTCAGCGACAACGTCTCGGAAGACGACGAGCTGGAGCTGAAGCGCTATGCGCATGAACGGGGGCTTTTGGTGATGGGGCCCGACTGCGGCACCTCCTTCCTCAACGGAGTCCCCCTGGGATTTGTAAACAATGTCAGGCGGGGCAATATAGGAATCGTGGGCGCGTCCGGCACGGGCATACAGGAGGTCATGTGCAGGATACACCAGCTTGGCGGGGGCGTATCGCACGCCATAGGCACGGGCAGCAGGGATTTGAGCGCCAAAATCGGCGGCATAAGCATGCTTGACGGCCTGAAGCTGCTGGCCCGCGACCGCCAGACGGAGGTAATCGTCCTGATCTCCAAGCCGCCCGAGCCCGGCGTCGCCAAACGGATATGCGAGGAGGCCTGCAAGTGCGGCGTCCCGGTCGTCGCCTGTTTCATCGGCGCGCCGCCTATGGGCGGGGAGTACGGCAACCTGCATACGGCGGACACGCTTGAGAATGCGGCCAGGATGGCCCTCGCGCTCGCTATGAAAAAAGAATACATCCCGCCTGCATACGCCCAGGCCGAAACGGCCTTCCCCGAGGGAGCCTATTTGCGCGGCCTATATTCGGGAGGGACGCTGGCATACGAGGCGATGTCGATTTGCCGCAAACACGGTATGAAAGTTTATTCAAACACCCCCCTGGACAAGCCGCTGCTTTTGGAAAGCCGCCTTGAAAGCAGGGAGAACACTATCATAGACATGGGGGACGACAAGTTCACCCAGGGGAAGCCCCACCCCATGATCGATTACACGGACAGGCTGGAAAGGCTGAAAAAAGAGGCCTCCGACATGGACGTAAAGGTGATACTTATGGACGTCATAACGGGCTATGGCAGCAACCTCGACCCCATTGGGGACATGGCCCCGGTTATCGGGAGCATAAAGCGCCGGAGGCCCGGCCTGGAGATAGTCGTCCATATTTGCGGGACCGGGAACGACGCGCAGTCTACAAATGACATCGCGGAGAAACTCGGCGATATGGGCGTCAGGGCCGAATTCAACCATGAAGCCGCTGTCGAACTGGCCTGCCGGCTGCTTGGCGGCTGTTCTGCCGGAGGAGGTGCCGCGTGATGGCAACAATGGAAAGCCTGCTGTTTGAAGACCTCAGGGTCATTAATATAGGCCTTAAATCCCTGGGTAAGGACACCTCGGGTTATGCGCCGACAGCGCTGCTGTCGTGGAGGCCCCCGGCCTGGGGGGATTCCGAGGCCGCGGCCTGCATCTCCTATTTGCACCCCGACGGCGCCGGGGACGGCATAGGGCAGAGGATCGAGAGCGCCAACAGGAGGGCTTTCGAGGCCCTGACGTCGGCGGAGCCTGTGGCGGTCGACATGCTTCCGGCCATCGACGTAATACCGGGCATGGACAAGCACACGATCCTCCATGCCGGGCCTCCCGTGGAGTGGGACGATATGTGCGGGCCTATGCGGGGCGCCGTCAAAGGGGCCATACTGTATGAAGGGCTGGCGGCAGATGAAAAAGAGGCTGAGCTGGTTGCGGCGACAAAGATAAAATACGCCTCCTGCAACGACTGCTGCGCGGTCGGGCCTATGGCGGGCATAGTTTCCGCCTCGATGCCGATGTGGGTCATTGAAAACCAGAACGACTCCAAGCGCGCGTATGTCACCATAAACGAGGGCTGGGGGCGGACCCTGCGGTTCGGCGCTTTTGATGAGGCGGTAATAAGCCGGCTGCACTGGATGGAGAAGACCCTGGCGAAGGCCCTGAAACTGACAATCCATGCTATGGGCGGGATCAACCTCAAAAGCATAATAGCGCAGGCCCTGCAGATGGGAGACGAGTGCCACAACAGGGACATCGCAGCTACAAACCTATTCTTCAAAATGGTAACGCCGTACATATTCCACTGCGGGGAGCTGACGGAGCGGGAGAAGGGCGAGGTCATAGACTTCCTGGGCAAGCATGAGCACTTTGTCCTAAACCTTGCCATGGGAGCCTGCAAGGTTTCCCTCCTCAGCGCCTCCGACATACCCTACTGCACCATGGTGACCGCCATGGCCAGGAACGGCTGCGAAGTTGGGATAAAGGTGAGCGGGCTGGGCGACCGCTGGTTTACAGCCCCGGCGCACGTTGCGGACGGGCTGTACTTCCCCGGATTCGGCCCGGAGGATGCGAACCCGGACATAGGAGACAGCGCCATAACCGAAACGGGGGGCATCGGAGCGTTCGCCATGGGCACGGCGCCGGCTATAGTGCAGTTCGTCGGCGGCTCGACCGCCCAGGCGGTCAAATATACAAAGGATATGTGGCGTATTACTCTGGGCAAGCATCCGGTATATAAGATGCCGAATCTGGCCTTCCTGGGCACCCCTGTGGGGATAGACATCAGGAAGGTCTGCGATACCAATATCCTGCCCATGATAAACACCGGCATAGCGCATAAGGAGCCCGGGCACGGCCTGGTGGGCGCCGGCATAGTCCCGGCCCCAAAGGAGTGCTTCCAGAAGGCGGTAAAAGCGTTTTGCGAGAAGTACTCTGTGGGAGGGGAGGACAAAGATGCCTGAAAACCTGGGCGCGCTGCTGCGCCGGCTGTGTATGCTCCGAGGGATATCGGGGCAAGAGCAGCAAGTGGCCAAAGCGATCCGCGGCAGCCTGCGGGAAACGCGTCCGGACATACTGCGCGTTGACAGGCTCGGCAACCTCTTTGCCACAAGAAGGGGAAACGGGAGCGCCCCGTCGCTCATGCTGGTGGCGCATATGGATGAAGTCGGCGCAATCGTCAGCGAGGTCTGCCCCAACGGCTTGCTGAGGTTTAAAACCGTAGGCTGTGTCAACGCTTCCACGCTGCCTTCAACCAGAGTGCGCGTAGGCGATGCCGCAGGTACGTTTACAGCCCCTCCCGCCCATACGAGCCGGGGCGGGATCTCTCCGGACGACGTTTTTGTAGACATTGGGGCGCAGTCCGATGAAGAGGTTTTCTCTATGGGCGTGAATGTCGGCAGCCAGATTACATACGACGCCCCGTTCACCCAGCTCAGTGAAAACAGGTTCTGCTCCAGGACGATAGACGACCGTATTGGTTGCGCAATACTGGTAAAGCTCTTTGAGACGCTGGGCTTTACGCCGGACGGAGACGTCACGGTGGCCTTCAGCGTTCGGGAAGAGACGTCCATGACGGGGGCGGAGGCCCTCGCCGAACAGGTGAAGCCGGACTGGATAATAGCCGTCGACACGGTGCCGGTGAAGAAAATTGGGGCGGGCGGCCGGAGCATAGACATAGGCAAAGGCCCGGTGATCCAGCTGGGAGAGGGGGTCATGCAGGCTTTCGTAGGAAATTTTGCGACGCCCCCTGTTAAGGACGCCCTGCTGCGCGCGGCGCGGGAGGCCGGAATACCCTATCAGCTCTGCGCGGAAGTCGGCGACTGGACTACGGACGGGGCGGCCCTTCACAGGGGCAACGGCGGGACCCCCTGCGGCTATGTATCCATACCGCGGCGAAACGCCCACTCGGCGTCCGAGGTCTTCGATATACGGGACGCCATCTATGCCCTGGATCTGCTTGTAACCCTGATAACCGATATGCGCCATGTCAACCTGGACTTTGTTGGGGAATGATGCCCGCAGCGCTTTCCTTTTAGGTAGGAGGAACGATAATGTTGGATGTATTGATCAAAAACTGCAAAAAAGTGGAGCATGACGGCGTCACCGAGTGTTCCATAGGCGTCAAGGATGGAGTTGTCGCGGCCCTGTACGGCGTCAAGGAGATACTGCCGGACGCCCGCACGGTCATAGACGCCCAGGGGCGGTATGTCCTGCCGGGGGCGGTCGACAGCCATTCCCACATAGGCCAGCTGCCTGGCAGCGGCCAGCCCAGGCCCCAGACCCAAGAGGAAAATTTTGAGAGCGAGAGCCTGAGCGCCCTTTTTGGCGGCACCACCACCGCCATGAACTATATCTTTACCCAGGGCTCAATCTGCCGGGAGCTGGACAGGCATCGCGCCATTGCAAAGGAATACTCCGCGCTGAGCATGTTTTTCCACGGCGCGTTGATGAATGAAGCCCATTTGCACGAAATACCGGAGGCGGTGCGGCAGGGCGTCCGGTCTTTCAAAATCTTCCTTCCGTACAAAGGGGAGGAGGCGCTCAAGCTGGGCGGCCTAAGCAGCCTTAACGACGGGCAGCTTATAAACGCCTTCGAGCTGCTGGCAAGATATTCGGCGCTGCCAATAGTCCATGCGGAAAATCCCGAGCTCATAGACTATTATATGGAGAAATTCGAGGGGTTCGACAGGCAGGATATGGCGGCCTGGGAAGCGACGAGGCCTGGGATCGTGGAGGGCGAAGCGGTCAACAAAACCATTTACCTTGCCAAAAAATCCAAGTGCAGCGTTTGCATAGCCCATGTCAGCTCCAAAGAAGCCGTCGAGCTGATCGAAGCGGAGAAGGGCTCCGTGCTGCTTGAAACCACGCCCCACTACCTGACGCTTACGGCAGAGGCTCAAATCGGCAGCCTCGGCAAGGTCAGCCCTCCCGTGCGGCACGAGGCGGACCGGGAGAGCCTGTGGGCCTACATCGAAAAAGGCCTTCCCGTGGTCATAGGTTCGGACCACAACGCCTGGCAAAAGCAGCACAAGCAGGACATGTGGCAGGGGCTCGCGGGGCTTCCCGGCAACGCCTATATCCTGCCCATTCTGATAAGCGAAGGGGTATACAGGCGCGGCTTGAGCTGGGAGGACGTCGTAAGGCTGACCAGCTATACCGCGGCGTGCCGGTTCGGGCTCTATCCGGGAAAGGGGACGCTGCAGGTCGGCGCCGACGCGGACCTCGCAATAATCAGCACCGGCCTCAGCAGGAAAGTCGCCCCTCAGGAGACGGGCTCGATAGTGGACTATTCGCCTTACGCAGATTACAGTTTCTGGGCGTGGCCGGATACGGTGATGTGCGGAGGCAGAATTTGCCGGGCAAATTAAAACAAAAACTGCGCTTTGGAGGTAAATAATGATAGTTAACGACAGCTTGTGCGTCGGGTGCGGCGCCTGCGCCCCGTATTGCCCCATGGGCTGCATGCGCCTCAGCGGCGGGAAGATGACGATAGACCAGGACGAATGTGTGGAGTGCGAAATTTGCAGGACGATAGACGTCTGCCCGGTAAACGCCCTGGAAATGCCGGAGCTGGGCTGGCCAAGGAGCCTGAGGAACCAGTTCTCCAACCCAACGGTGCCGCACCCGA
Source organism: uncultured Oscillospiraceae bacterium (assembly GCA_944385795.1). GTDB lineage: Bacteria > Bacillota > Clostridia > Oscillospirales > Oscillospiraceae > Scatomorpha. The sequence goes on from CALWYP010000048.1 coordinate 16,993, forward strand.
AGACAAACGTGCCGGGACGAGGCACCGAGGAGATGAAAACGAACGACGTCACCGGACGCTTCAGGCGCGGCCGCGTCGGCATGGCGGCCGAGCTCGGCCGGCCCGGCACCGGGACGTTCTTTACGGACGTTGAAAAGGTAGCCATGGCCGTCGCCCCACATATCCTGGGCTTTGAAGAGCTGAACCCCGTGACGGCGCTGATGGCGGACAAGAAGACCGGCAAGTTAAGGGACGACGTGCTCGGGGTCAAGTCGCTGTCGGCCATAGTTGAGTTCGAGGTCCTGCCGGAAAAACTTCCCGCCGTTTTGTCGGCCCTTGACGCTGTGAAAGGGCAAATTGACACGGTTTTCAGCCTGGACCTGGCCTGCCGGCTGGAAAAGGACGGTTCAAATCCCGCCGCGGACTTTGTGCGCGGCCTGGGATACTGGATCTCCCCGAACGGGAAAACCTGCGTGGGCCTTGGCAGGCCGCTGTTTAAGGAGGAAGAGTAATGTCGCATACGCTGCACCGCAGAGGCACCGCTGAAAACCTCAAAAACGATTACGTCGTATTTGCCATCGCCGCGCAATCCGTAAACGCCGCAGGGTCTATACCCAAATTTGCGCGTTTTTTTGAAATGGCGCGCAAGTATTATCCCGAGCATATATCATCCCTGGGGGATATGAAGACAGGGAACGTGTTCCATGTGGGGCTCGAGGCGATAGAAAAAGGGTTTCGGGAAAACAGCATCGTACACGCTGTGTTTACAGACCCGGAACAAGTGGCGTCGTTCCTGTCCGAGCTGAAGGATGAGGACCTGGGGCTGTCCATTGTGGTCTCGGGCCTGATGGAGCAGACCGCGGAATGTTGCGGGAAAAGCGGGATTATGCCTCACACCCAGGAGCACTCCATGGGGATTTGGGGCAAGACCTCCAGGCTTCCGGAAGAAAATGTGCTTGAACTGAGCACAATGTGTGGCCACGGCATGATTTCGTTCGGAATAATAAAAAAGCAGGTCGAGCTGGTGAAGTCGGGAAAGGCAAGCCCTGAAAAAGCCGCCGCCGCCCTTGCCAGGCTCTGCCATTGCGGGGTGTTCAATCCGCAAAGGGCCGTTGAGATAATCCGGCTCATGGCGGAATGACGTAGGACGTGGGCGCCCCGGCTTCGGTGGATGATCCATGAGAATAGTTGAAGCTGTTTCAATAGGTCCTGAGAGCCGGAAAAGCCTGCCCGCTGAAGGCCGCCTCTGCGGAAGCGTTGTCGGGGCATACAGCAGAGGGCTATATTACCAGCTTGGGAGCGGGACATATATGATACATGACCGGCGGGATGGGCGGGTCCCCTTTGGGATTGAGCTGGACGGGTTCGCCCTGGCCGTGCCCCCCTGCCGGTGCCGGGAAGGCGACCCCGTCATGGTATCCCCGTGGCGGGTACAGCTGGGGCGAAACCCCCTCGCCATTATCGTGCGGGACGAAGGGTGCGCGCCTTCAAGCGGCAAAATGCTGTCGGGACCGGATGAAATGATGGAGCGGGCGCGCGAAATGCAGGGCTTTCTCAACGCCGGCCGCGGCGGCTGGTTAAACGCTTTGCGCCGCGAGGAGCGGGGCCCCGGAAAAGGCGGTTCGGGCCTTCTACGCCGGATAGAGAGGGAGAAGGCCCGGCTCCTCGGCGGCCTGGCCTCCGGCAGGGCGGAAGAGGTGCGGCTTGCTCTCAGGGGGCTGATTGGCCTTGGGATAGGGCTAACGCCTTCTATGGACGACTGGCTGGTCGGGTTTGTGTACGCTCTGAGGAGGGCCCCGTCAAGCGGGCGGGAAGCCGAACTGCTGAGCGGCTCCATATTGCGCGCCTGCCTGGAAGGCCGCACCAACCTAATAAGCAGCGCGTATCTCCAGGGCGCAGCCGGAGGAGGGTATTTTGAGCGGCTGGATCTATGCCTTAATGAAGGCGGCCGGCATAGCATGGAGTCCCTGTCAAGGATAGGCAGCAGCTCCGGCATGGACATGCTGGAAGGGATGTGCGCGGCGTTGAAATATGCGATTAACGCTTCGCTTGGGAAAAACGCGATATTGGACGATTGGGAACAAAGCATATGAGTGGAAAGAAGATTGTAATTGCCTTAGGCGGCAACGCGCTGCAGCCGGCCGGAGAAGAGCTTAGCGCAGAAACCCAGCTGCGGGCGCTTGAAAAGACTTGCCGCAGCCTGTCAGAGATATGCGCTTTGGGCTATAGAATAGTTATCGTACACGGGAACGGGCCGCAGATCGGCAGAATAGTCCAGGTCGAAGAGGAAGCTGAGCCGTGGACCTCCCCGATGCCTTTCGACGTATGCGGAGCAATGAGCCAGGGATATATAGGTTATCAGCTCCAGCAAATGCTTGATAACGAAAACCTCCTGCGCGGGATCGACGTCCCGGTGTCAACAGTAATCACGCAGGTGGTGGTGGACAGGGACGATCCAGCCTTTCTGCATCCGACCAAGCCGATAGGGGCGTTTTATTCGCCTTGCGCGGCGCGCCGGCTGGCCGCGGAAAAGGGCTACGAGATGGCGGAAGACTCGGGAAGGGGATGGAGGAGGGTAGTCCCTTCCCCGCGCCCCATAAAAATAGTGGAGTTGGACTCGATACGGGAATTGAGCGAAAAGGGCGTTGTTATCGCCTGCGGAGGCGGCGGGGTCCCAATTATTGAAGGCTCTGCACACGGCTACCGCGGTATTCCGGCGGTGATTGATAAGGACCACGCCGCGAGGCTGTTGGCGGACGAGCTGGACGCCGATATTCTGCTGATCCTGACGGGAGTAGAGCAGGTGTGCCTGGATTACAACACGGAAAAGCAAAAGGCGCTGTCCAGGCTCGACCCGGCGCAGGCGGAAAAGTACATAGAGGAGGGGCAATTCGCGCCGGGGAGCATGCTTCCCAAGGTGCGCTCCGCCGTGGATTTTGTCCGCAATAAACCCGGAAGGAAGGCCGTGATCACTTCGCTTGACCGGGCCCTGGACGCGCTGAACGGAACTGCCGGAACAGTCTTTGAAGGCTAGCAAGCCCTGTCCCCGCGGCCCCGCGAGGCGGACGGAGCCTTCCTTGCTTCCGGCATGGCCCTGATTTCAGGCAGCGGAAACTGAACATGCGTGTATTTCGCTCCTTCATGACAATACCCCCTGGCGCAGCCTGTTTCCTGCGCCAGGGGGTACTTTGCCTGTTGTCCTGTTTTACCTGGGCCGCTCATATCCGGCGGGCTTGTTTTCAGCCTATTTTGGGCAATTTTGCGAAGCTGGCCTGGAGCTCCTCGTCCGTGGGGATGTAGTCGTCCATGACGCCGTCGTTGAACTTCTGATAGGCGTAGAGGTCGAAGTAGCCCGTGCCGGTGAGGCCGAAGAGGATGGTCTTCTCCTCGCCCGTCTCCTTGCACTTTATGGCCTCGTCGATGGCGACGCGGATCGCGTGGCTGCTTTCGGGGGCGGGGAGTATGCCCTCGACGCGGGCGAAGTACTCGGCGGCCTCGAAGACCTTCGTCTGCTCGACGCTGCGCGCCTCCATGAGCCCTTCGTGGTAAAGCTCGCTGAGCACCGGGCTCATGCCGTGGTAGCGGAGCCCGCCGGCGTGGTTGGCCGAGGGGATGAAGCCGCTGCCCAGGGTGTACATCTTGGCGAGGGGGCAGACCTTGCCGGTGTCGCAGAAGTCGTAGGCGAAGACGCCGCGGGTGAGGCTCGGGCAGCTCGCGGGCTCGACGGCGATAAACTCATAGTCGCGCTCGCCGCGCAGCTTTTCGCCCATGAAGGGGCTTATGAGCCCGCCGAGGTTCGAGCCGCCGCCGGCGCAGCCTATTATCATGTCGGGCACGACGCCGTATTTGTCGAGGGCGGTCTTGCACTCCAGGCCGATGACGCTCTGGTGCAGCAGGACCTGGTTGAGCACGCTGCCGAGGACGTAGCGGTAGCCCTCGTGGGAGGTCGCGTCCTCGACGGCCTCGCTTATGGCGCAGCCCAGGGAGCCCGTGGTCTCCGGGTCCTCGGCGAGTATCCTGCGGCCCGCCTCTGTGGTCATGCTCGGGCTGGGCGTGACGGAGGCGCCGTAGGTGCGCATGACCTCGCGCCGGAAGGGCTTCTGCTCATAGGAGCACTTGACCATATAGACCTTGCAGTCCAGGCCCAGATAGCCGCAGGCCATGGCGAGGGCCGTGCCCCACTGGCCGGCGCCCGTCTCGGTAGTGACGCCCTTGAGGCCCTGGTTCTTGGCGTAATAGGCCTGGGCGATCGCGCTGTTGAGCTTGTGGGAGCCCGAGGTGTTGTTGCCCTCGAACTTGTAGTATATCTTCGCCGGGGTGTCCAGCTTCTCCTCGAGGCAGTAGGCCCTTACCAGCGGGCTGGGGCGGTACATCTTGTAGAAATCGCGTATCTCCTGCGGTATGGGGATATAGCGGTCGGTGTCGTTGAGCTCCTGGGCCACCAGCTCGCCGCAGAAGACGGCGCCGAGCTCTTCGGCGGTGCAGGGCTTCCCCGTCGCCGGGTTGAGCAGCGGCGCGGGCTTCACCGGCATATCGGCGCGGACGTTGTACCACGCCTGAGGCATCTCGCTTTCTTCAAGATAGATTTTGTAGGGGATCTTGTTCTCGGTCATGATGACAACCTCCGTTTAAATATTTGAACCCTTTCCGGGGATCCAGCGCTTTTTGGCAACAAAAAAGCCCCAAAGACCACTCGGTCTTTGGGACAGGAAATATCCTGCGGTGCCACCCAAATTGGCTCTCGCCCACTCATGGCGCGCCGTCACGCGCCGGGCGCTTTAACGGGCGCCTCCCGGGAGTTAGCTTCGCTCCCCTCACGAGTCCATTCCCCGGTCCGTCCGCCGCGACGCTCGCACCAAACGCGCCGCTCTCTGAGGTTTCTCGCCCCGGGTACTCTTCTCGTTCATCGGTTTAACGTGGCTCAAGCATAACACCGTCGGGCGGAGTTTGTAAAGACCGCAATTTGCACAAACCGGGAGCTTGCGCTTTGGCGGTTTCGCCGGAATGGGCCGGCGGCAGGCCGGGCGGGGAAGGGCCGTTCCCCCTTCGCGCGCGTATAATTGTTCCAAATGCCCGCCCTATACGCGGAAAAGGGCGGGCGGCCTTGGGTGCTCAAACAAACTTTTTGGCCATATTGTTCAATTTAGCAGAAGTTACTTGTGCGCAACAGCCAAAACTTTAGGTATTTAAAACAGTTGACAGTCACAGGCTAAAGCGCTATAATGCAGCTACAGTGCAAAGGCGTACTGCAACACAGGTTCGAGAGAACGGATTGAGAAGCATACCGCGCCCTTGCGCCTTTTTCTTAAAATGTTACTTCCATTTTATTCCACGGGTGGACTGCGCCCAGCGGCAGGATTGGCAATAACCGGCCGGGAGGCCGTTATTGATCCCGGAATGGGAGCCGGGATTCGGCGCGTGTGGGAAACGCGCCGCGAGAAAAGTTTCCTTGGATATGGGAACGAATTGGACAAAAGGAGGAACAAGAATGAAGAAGAAACTGCTTGCGCTTTTACTTGCGCTCACGATGGCCTTCACGCTGGCCGCCTGCGGAAGCGGCGGCGAGGGCGGCGGGGACGAAGCCTCCGGCGACAGCATAAAGGTCGGCCTTATCGGGCCCGTAACCGGCAACAACGCCTCCTTCGGCAACGCCATGGTCGAGGGCGCGCGCCTGACCGTGGAGCAGATCAACGCCGCCGGCGGAATACTCGGCAAGCAGGTCGAGCTCATCGAGGCCGACGACCGCGGCGACCCGACCGAGTGCATGAACGCCTTCAACAACATGGTCGCCGAGGGCGTCAAGTACATAATCGGCTCCGCCACCTCCGGCGCCACCGCCGCGATTACCAGCATGGCCAACGAGGAGGAGATAGTGCTGATAAGCCCCAGCGCCACGGCGGACGACATTACCACCGAGGACGATTACGTCTTCAGGGCCTGCTTCAAGGACTCGCTCCAGGGCGACATCGCCGCCGCCTGGGTCGAGCAGCAGGGCATCACCAAGGTCGGCACCATCGAGTGCTCGGCGGACACCTACTCCTCCGGCCTTGTAAAGAGCTTCACCGCCGCCTGCCAGGCGCGCGGGATCGAGGTAGTGGCGGCCGAGAGCACCGCCACCATGGACGCCCAGGACTTCACCAACCAGTTCACCAGCATGGTGAACGCGGGCGCCGAGCTCGTCTACGCCATATACTACTACGACGCCGTGGGCGCCTTCCTGGTGCCCCAGGCCCGCGCGGCCGGCTTTGACGGCGTTATCATGGGCGCGGACGGCTTCGACGGCACCCTCGACTACGTCTCCGAGGGCACGGACTACAACGTCTTCAACAACGTGGTCTACACCAACCACTACGACGCCACCGACTCCGCCCCCGTCGTCGCCGAGTACGTCGAGGCATACCAGGCCGAGTACGGCTCCATGCCCCTGTGCTTCGCGGCCCTCGCCAGCGACTGCATGATGATGCTCCAGAAGGCCATCGAGGCCGCCGGCAGCGCGGACGACGCCGCGGCCGTGCGCGACGCCCTGGCCGACACCTCCGTCACCTACGAGGGCGTCACCGGCACCTTCAGCCTCGACGAGAGCGGCACCCCGGTCAAGGGCGCGGCCGTGATCGAGTTCACCTACGACGCGGCCGTGGGCGGCGCCGAGGGCCTCGGCACCAAGCTCGTCACCACCATCTCCGCCGGCGACCTCGCGTAAAGCGCTTCAAGCGCCGGGTTAAAAGCTATAAAGCTCCCATCCCTATCCCGGGGAGACGCCCAATAAAGGCGTCTCCCCAACTTATTTCCAGAACCGACTACAGAAAGGCGGAAAACCTATGGGAGAATTCCTGCAAACCCTATTTGTGGGCCTGAGGCTGGGCAGCGTCTACGCGCTGATAGCGCTCGGCTACACGATGGTCTACGGCATCGTCAGGCTCATAAATTTCGCCCACGGCGACTTCATCATGGTCGGCGGCTACACGCTCATCTTCACGGTGCCGCTGATGACCGCGGCGGGCCTGCCCGCCTGGCTGGCCGTTGTTATCGCCGTCGCGGTCTGCGCCCTCGTGGGCGTGCTCGTGGAGTTCATAGCCTACCGGCCCGTGCGCCGCAAGGGCACGAACATGACCGCGCTTATCACGGCCGTGGCCATGAGCCTTTTCCTAGAGAACCTGGCCCAGGCCATACCCGCCATAGGCCCCAACCCGATAATCGCGGGCCAGTTCTTCGCCGGCGGCGGGATCCGGGTAGCGGGCGTCACGCTCGACTACATAACCATCTACACCATAGCCGTGAGCGCGGTGGTAATGCTGCTGCTCTACGCCTTCACGCAGAGGACGAAGCTGGGCCGCGCGATGCGCTGCGTCAGCGAGGACAAGAGCGCCGCGATACTCATGGGCATCAGCGTCAACAAGACCGTCCTCGCCACCTTCGCGCTCGGCAGCGGCCTGGCCGCCGTGGCCGCGCTCATGTACGTCGCGCAGTACCCCAAGGTCTACACCACCATGGGCTCGCTGCTGGGCCTCAAGGCCTTCGTGGCGGCCGTCGCCGGCGGCATAGGCATAGTCCCGGGCGCAATGCTGGGCGGCGTGCTCATCGGCCTTGTCGAGAGCTTCACCACGAGCTATATCAACTCCAGCCTCACGGACGCCTTCGTGTTCCTGATACTCATAGTAGTGCTGTTGATAAAGCCCGCCGGTATCCTCGGAAAGAACGTGGGTGAAAAAGTATGAAAAAGACTGTCAAACGCGGATATATCGTCAATTCAGCCGTCATCGCGGCGGCCTACGCGCTCTTCTGCGTGCTGGCGGCCACGCTGGGCCAGGACGGCGGCTTCAAGCTCATAATCGCCCCGAGCGTCTGGCAGTGCTGCTACCTCGTGCTGCTGGCGGCCAGCCTGAACCTGGTGCTGGGCTTCATGGGCCAGCTCTCGCTGGGGCACTGCGGCTTCATGGCCATCGGCGCCTACACCGCGGCCCTGATGAGCCTCGCCTTCGAGCGCGCGGGCGCCTATGACGACAAGAGCGGCCCCGTCTTCCTCGCCATACTCTTCCTGTGCATTATCTGCGCCGGGCTGCTCGCGGCCGCCTTCGGCGTCCTGGTCGGAATACCCGCCCTGCGCCTCAAGGGCGACTACCTCGCCATCATCACGCTGGGCTTCGGCCTCATAATCGTCAACGTCATAAACAACCTCCCCTTCGCGGGCCAGAACGGCCTCGCCGAGGGCAGCGCCGCCGCCTCGCTCTACGCCACGGGCCTCGGCTTCGGCTCCACTGACCGCGTGACCTACCTCTGGGCGGGCGTGGGTGTCACTATAGCCTGCGTGGCGCTGATGTTCATGTTCATCCGCTCCAAGTACGGCCGCGCCGTGCGCGCCATACGCGACGACGAGATAGCGGCGAGCGCCTCGGGCATCAACACCGGCTACTACAAGGTGCTGACCTTCGCCTTCTCCGCCTTCTTCGCGGGCATAGCCGGCGCGCTCTACGCCTGCTGCAACGCCTCGCTCTCCACGGCGAGCTTCTCCTTCACTAACGGCTCCATACTCAACTCCACCTTCGTTGTGGTCATGGTCGTCCTCGGCGGCATGGGTTCGCTCACCGGCAGCGTCATAAGTGCGGCGATAATGTTCCTGCTCAACTACCAGATAGCCAACGGCGCCTGGGTCGACGCCCTGCCCGGCTTTATCCGCGGCGCGTTCACCTATCCCATGCTGGTCTACGCCGTGGTGCTTATTATCATCATCATGTTCCGGCCCAAGGGCATCTTCGGCAGCTACGAGTTTTCCATACTCCGCACGCCCAAGGACATAGCCCGCGCGATGGGCAAGCGCAGGGCCGCCAGGGCCGCCAGGGCGGCCGGGAAAGCAGGAAAGGAGGCCGCGGCGCAATGAACGGAACCTTACGCTCCGGTTCCCCGGTCCTGGAGACCAGGGGGCTCGGCATATCCTTCGGCGGCCTGAAGGCCGTGCAGGACTTCAACCTCAAGCTCTATCCCGGCGAGCTGGCCGGGCTTATAGGCCCGAACGGCGCGGGGAAAACCACCGTTTTCAACCTGCTGACCGGCGTGTACGTCCCCACCGAGGGCAGCGTCCTGCTGGAGGGCCAGGTACTGAACGGCAAAAAGACCCACCAGTTTGTGGCCGCGGGCGTGGCGAGGACCTTCCAGAACATACGCCTCTTCAAGCAGATGAGCGTCATAGACAACGTCAAGGCCGCCTTCGCAAAGGACGTAAAGTACCGCATGGGCGCGGCGCTCTTCCGCACGCCGGGCTTCTGGCGCGCCGAGGCCGAGCTGGAGGAAAAGGCCCTCGGCCTGCTGGACATCTTCAACCTGAAGGGCTGCGCGGACGACCTTGCGAGCAGCCTGCCCTACGGCCAGCAGCGCAAGCTGGAGATAGCGCGCGCCCTCGCCACCGACATGAAGGTGCTGCTCCTCGACGAGCCGGCCGCCGGCATGAACCCCACGGAGACGGCGGAGCTCGTGGACTGCATAGGCATAGTGCGCGAGCGCTTCGGCATAGCCATACTGCTCATAGAGCACGACATGAGCCTGGTTATGAAGCTCTGCGAGCGCATAACCGTCCTCGACTACGGCCAGACCATAGCGGAGGGCGGCCCGGAGGAGATAGCCAACAATCCGCGCGTCATAACCGCCTACCTGGGCGAGAACGGCGGGGAGGAGGATGAACGCCTTGCTTAAAATTGAAGACCTTTACGTCTCCTACGGGGCCGTCCGGGCGATCAAGGGCATATCCCTCGAGGTCAACGACGGGGAGCTGGTCAGCCTCATCGGCGCCAACGGCGCGGGCAAGACCACGACGCTGCACACGATAAGCGGGCTTGTGGGCGCGCAGCGCGGCAGCATAACCTTGGACGGGAAGGACCTGCGCAAAACGCCGCCGGAGAAGATAATAGAGCTGGGGCTCGCCCACGTCCCCGAGGGCCGCCATGTGTTCGCCCGCATGACCGTCGAGGAGAACCTGCTCATGGGCGCGTATATAGAGCGCGACAGGGCAAAGATACGCCGGCAGCTGGAGATGGTCTACGCCCACTTCCCGCGCCTGGCCGAGCGCACGCGGCAGCTGGCCGGCACGCTCTCCGGCGGCGAGCAGCAGATGCTGGCCATGGGCCGCGCGCTCATGACCGCGCCTAAGATGCTGCTGCTGGACGAGCCGAGCATGGGCCTCTCCCCGCTGCTGGTCAAGGAGATATTCTCCATGATAAAGGGCCTGCATGCCGACGGAATAACCATCCTGCTCGTCGAGCAGAACGCCAAGATGGCCCTCGCCATTTCCGACCGGGCCTATGTGCTGGAGACGGGCACGATATCCATGTCCGGCCCGGCGCAGGAGCTGCTGCACGACGACAAGGTGCGCCGCGCCTATCTCGGCGCGTGAAACGAGAGAGGGGTATACGATGGCAGACAACTACGTTATCACCATTTCCCGCGAGCACGGGAGCGGCGGCAACCGCATAGGCCAGCTCACCGCCGAACGCCTCGGCATAGGCTTCTACGACTACAAGCTCATACGCCTGGCCAGCGACCGCAGCGGCATCAACGAGGCGCTGTTCGGCGCGGCGGACGAGGACGTACACCGCCGCAGGCTCTTCAACGCCGCGAGCAAGGTGTACACCGGCAAGCTCATCCCGCCCGACTCCGGCGAGTTTACAAGCGACGTCAACCTCTTCACCTACCAGGCGGAGATAATCAAGGAGCTCGCAAGCAGCGAGAACTGCGTGATCGTCGGCCGCTGCGCCGACTACCTGCTGCGCGACCGGCCCAACGTCCTGCGCGTCTTTATACACGCGCCCTTTGAGGCGAGGCTCAGGCAGCAGATGTACGTCCTGCCCCAGAAGAGCGAGGCCGAGGTGCGCCGCCACGTCCTGACCGTGGACAAAAAGCGCGCCGACTACTACAGGCGCTACACCGGCACGGACTGGCGCGACGCCGCCCACTTCGACATCAGCGTGGACACCTCCATGCACCCCGAAGAGGAGGCCGTGGATATAATCGTGAACTCGCTCGAGGTGATGTTCAAGATTAACGCGAAAAAGAAATAGCCCAGCGCAATAAAGGGGCCCGGGAATCAGCGGATTCCCGGCCCCCCGGCCTGTACGGCGGCTCACATGAGCGGGGCGAAGACGCGAAGGAGGCTCTGCCCCAGGCGGACGTACCAGGGGCGCCTGTAGTTCTCCGCCGTGATTTCTTGGCTCTTGGAAAGCGCGTCCAGGAAGGCGGACTTCATGTCTGCTACGGCGGAGGATTTGTACATCCAGACCGCGCACTCGTGGTGGAGGAAGAGGCTGCGGTAGTCGAGGTTTATCGTGCCGCAGATGCCGTAGAGGTCGTCGCACACGAAGGTTTTGGAGTGGATAAAGCCGGGCGTGTACTCATAGACGCGCACGCCGGCGCGCAGGAGCGGGGCGTAATAGCTGCGCGTGACGAGGTGGACGTACCACTTGTCGGGTATGTGCGGGCAGATCATGCGCACGTCCACGCCGCACTTGGCCGCGCTGGTGAGGGCGTTCATGATCTCGTTGTCCACGACGAGGTAGGGCGTGCAGATGTAGACGTATTTGCGGCTGCGCGAGACGAGGTTTATGTAGGCCGTCTCGCCCACGGGCTCCTCGTCGCTGGGCGAGTCGCAGTAGGGCTGCACCACGCCGTCGGAGGCTATGCCCTCCAGGGCCGCGGAATCCGGCCGGAAGGCCACGGGGTCGTCGGCCTCTTCGCGTATATAGTCCCACATGGCGAGGAACATGAGCGCGAAGGAGTAGGCCGCGCGGCCGTGCAGCTTTACGCCGCAGTCCAGCCAGTGCCCGAAGCGCTCCACGCGGTTTATGTACTCGTCGGCGAGGTTGACGCCGCCGGTGAAGGCCGTGACGCCGTCTATGCAGCATATCTTCCTGTGGTCGCGGTTGTTGAGCGTGCCCGTGGGTATGGGCTGGAAGCGGTGGAAGGTGCAGCAGCGTATGCCCAGGGCCTCCATGCGTTCGGGGTAGTCCTTGGGCAGGCGCATTATGCAGGCCATGTCGTCGTATATCAGCCTCACGTCCAGGCCCTGGGCGGCCTTGAGCTTCAGGATTTCGAGTATTGAGTCCCACATCTCGCCGGGCTCTATTATGAAGTACTCCATGAAGATGTACTTTTCCGCCTTGCCGAGCTCCTCGAGCATGGCGGGGAAGAGCTCGTCGCCCAGGGCGTAGTAGGCCGTCTCCGTCTGCGTGAAGGCGGGGGAGCCGGCGCAGTTCTCGAGATACGCCGACTGAAGCCGCGCGTCCCCGTCCTCCTCGGCGTCAGCCGCGCCGCTGCCCAGCAACGGGCGCATCGCCTCCTGATAGCGCATGGACATGCCGTTTATCCTCTCGCGCAGGCGCTCGGGCACCCGTTTCTTGCCGAAGAAGAAGTAGAGCGGGATGCCGAAGAGGGGCATGAAGACTATGGGCAGTATCCAGGCTATCTTGAAGGCCGAGGAGCCCTCCTGGTTGACGATAAAGAGCACGGCGATTATGGCCAGCACGGTGAACACCGTCTGCACCTGGGCGTAGATGTCCTGGAAGTAGTAGAGCGTCAGCACCAGGACGGCGACCTGGAAGACGATGAACACCCCGCCGAAGAACAGCCGGGAGAACAGCAGCTTAAAAAGTTTTTTCAATCCGGCCGGACCCCCCTTCCAAAAACGGCCGCCCGCCGCTAAAATTTGTACTAAACGTACAAATCACATTATAGCACAGCCGCCGCGCAGTTTGCAACTTGCGCGGCGGGCCCGTTTGTGAGATAATGGGGTCACAGGCCCGGCGGGAGGGAGAGCCGGGGAGAGATTTAAGCACAAGGAGGCAGCTCAATGGACTATCTCAGCGAGTATAAAAGCAAACTGCGCAGCGCCGGCGAGGCCGCCGCGCTGGTCAAGAGCGGCGATTGGGTAGAGTACGGCACGGGCGTGGCTTTCCCCAAGCTCTGCGACGAGGCGCTGGCCAGGCGGCGCGACGAGCTCACGGATGTAAAGATACGCGGTATGCTCTGCTACGGCCCGATACAGGCCGTGGAGTGCGACGCGGAACAGCGGCACTTCACCTATAACTCCTGGCACCTCACCGGCTACGACCGCAAGCTGGCCGACCGCGGACTCTGCTACTACCAGCCCATGCTCTACCGCAACCTGCGCTGGTACTACGACAACTTCCTGCACGTCAACGTCGCCTTCATCGGCGCGGCGCCCATGGACAGGCACGGCTACTTCAACCTCTCCATCGCCACGGGCAACTCCCGCGCGTATATAGAGAACGCGGACATAGTCGTTATCGAGGTGCTCGACGGCCTGCCCCGCGTCTTCGGCGGGCAGGAGGAGTGCGTGCATATCTCCGAGGTGGACGCGGTGGTCGAGGGCGAGCACGCCCAGGCCATACAGCTGCCCAGCCGCGCGCCGAGCGAGACGGACGCGAAAATCGCCGCTAACGTCATACCCTACCTCTGCGACGGGGCCACGGTGCAGCTCGGCATAGGCGGCGTCCCCGACGCCCTGGGCGCGATGATCGCCGAGAGCGACCTCAAGGACCTCGGCATGCGCACCGAGTTCGCCACCGACGCCTTCTACAAGCTCTTCGCCTCCGGCAAGCTCACCAACCGCCGCAAGACCATCGACAAGGGCAAGGCCGTGTTCGGCATAGGCGCCGGCACCCAGGACCTCTACGACTGGGTGGACCAGAACCCCGGCGTCGCCGCCTACCCGATAAGCTACGTCAACAACCCCGACGTCATCGCCGAGCTCGACAACTTCGTGTCCCTCAACAGCTGCGTCGGCATCGACCTCTACGGCCAGGTGAGCTCCGAGAGCGCCGGCACGAGGCAGATAAGCGGCACCGGCGGCCAGGTGGACTTCCTCACCGGCGCCACCAAGAGCAAGGGCGGCAAGGCCTTTATCTGCATGTCCAGCACCTTCAAGGCCAAGGACGGCACGACGAGGAGCCGCATATCCCCCTACTTCAACTCCGGCGACATCATCACCAGCCCGCGCAGCCAGGCCTTCTACGTCGCTACCGAGAACGGCGTGGCCAACCTCGCCGGGGCCAGCACCTGGGAGAGGGCCGAGAAGCTCATAGGCCTCGCCGCGCCAGAGTTCCGCGAGGAGCTTATAAAGGCGGCGGAGCAGCAGAGGATCTGGCGCAGGAGCAACAAGCTCTGAGCGCGGCGCGGATAAGCGCATGTAAAAAGGCCCGGGAGCCAAAAGGTTCCCGGGCTTTGCTTACGCGGTCAGCAGACCGCTTCCGCGGCCTGCCAGACGCCGCCGTACATCACGAAGACCACGGTATAGGCGGTGGAGACGTCCTCCCCGCCGTCTTCGGCGGGGGCGTAGTCCACGTCCACGGTGCAGACGTAGCAGGTCGAGCCGATGGGCACGAAGCTGCCGGAGCGGACGGAGACCTTTTCCACGCTGAGCCCGTTGGGCTCATAGCCGGCGCTGAGCCCGGCGAGCTCGGCGTCCAGGGCGCTGCCGTCGAGCACCTTGGCCTGGAGGGCGGTATAGTCCGCGTCGCCGGCCGCCTCGCCGCTGAGGTAGTTGACGTAGGCGGTGACGAATTCGCGGGCCTCGGAGCTGTGCGCGCCCTCGGTGACGGAGTCGCCGGGGCCGAAGAACACCAGCTCGCCGCCGTCCACGGCGCAGCCGCCGAGCGCGGACCCGTCCGCGGCCTCGGCGCTTATTTCCGGCTCGGCGTGCAGGCCCTCGATTAGCCAGAGCTCCAGCTCGGGCAGGGCCCCGTAGGCGTCAAAGCCCTCCAGCAGGGCGGGCACGACGGTGTCGCCCGTATTGTAGCTCGCGCCGAGCTCCACGCCGTTTACAGAGACGCTGCTCCCGGCGGGGACGAGGATGCGGTAGCTGAGGCCGCCCTCGCCCAGGGGGAAGGACACGCTCGCGCCCTCGGCCTCGCCCTCGGGCTCCAGGGCCTCGCCGTCTATGCCGGCGGCGACCTCGACCGGGGCGTAAATGCCGCCGATGCGGTAGACGGTCATTAGCTCGCCGGCGAGGGGTTCCTCGAGCTCGGAGAGGCCGGAGGACTCAACCTCGGCTTCGGCGTCTATGTACTCGTCCGTGACGGCGACGCCGTTTACGAAGACCTCGGCGTCCGCCGGGGCGGTTATGCTTATCTCGTGCGACTCGGGCGCGGTGAAGCCGGCCAGCAGCTCGACCCGGGTGACGGCGAGGTAGGTGAAGCCGAAGCCGGCGTTCCCACCCTCGCTCACCGGCTCCAGCGTGACGCGGCAGACGTCGCGGCCGCCGGCGGAGACCAGGTAGACCATGTTGGACTCGCTGTAATCCGCGTCCTCGCGGTATTCGAGCGGGTTGTCGCGCAGCACGCCGAGGCAGAGCTCCTCCATGAGCTCGTCCCTGTCCTCAAAGGGCGTCTCGCCCACGGTGAAGGAATCCTCCAGCGCGCTGGCCCAGTAGTCCTCGCCGGCGAGCTCAGTGAACTCGTCCATCACGCCCTCGGGCCGCGTGGCCTCGTAGGCGTCGAGGTAGAACCAGAGCACGGCGCAGGCGGCGGCGAGCAGGAGGAAGAGCACGGCGGTATATATGCCGAAGGCCAGGCCGAAGCGGCCGCGCCTTTCCTGCTGCTCCTCCTCGGGGCGCACGACCTTTATCCTCTCGCGCTCGGGCGGCATGGGGCGCTCGGCCTGGGCGGCCTTCATCCTCGCCCTGGCCTCTTCCACGTCGCGCTTGGTGATGGCTCCCGCGCCCTGCGGCCTGGGCTGGCGCAGCTGGCGGGCCTGTGGGGCCGCGGCCCGGACGGGCCGCTCCGGCGGGATTTCGGGCTCCGGGGCGGCCTCGTCCTCCGCAATGGAGGGGGCCGCGGCCTCGGGCGAGGCCTCGCCTATATCGCGCCTGACGCTCTCCAGGAGCTTTTCAAGCTCCTCGTCGCCGGAAAGGCCCTTGAAGTCAAGATTCAGATCCCCGCTCATGCCTGCCCCTCCTCTCCGTCCGCCTCCGGCTCTTCGCCCGCGGCGGGGGTTTCGCCCGCTTCGGGCTCTTCGATCTCCTCCGGCGCCCCGCTTGCGGCGGGCAGGCTGTCCGTCACGACGATGAGCGGCGCCTCGCCGCCCTCCGCGCCGTCCTCTTCAGGGGCGTTTTCGCCCGGGACGTCCGCCATCGCGGCCAGCTCCTCCTGGGAGAGGAAGACGCCCGCGACGGGGCCCAGGCCGCGCTCGGACGCCCAGCCATACACGGCCTCGCGGGCGCTCGCGCTCGGGCCCTTGGTGGCGATGAAGAGCGCCGCCGCGGCGGCTATGACGAGCAGCAGCAGCGTCACGCCTATATAGGCCAGTACATGCAGCGCCGTCTTGCCTCCGGCGCCGCGGCCTTTAGATTCCATATCCATACCTCTTTTCAGCCTTCCGGCGTTATTTGTTGAAGTATTTTAGCTTGAACGGGCCCTGGGCGTCGTCCGCGCAGCTCCAGCAGCCCTGCTCGTACCAGAAGCGCCTGACCGCGCCGTCGGGCAGCTCCAGCAGCGCGGCGGTGGCGGCGGCCAGGGGCCCGGCGTGGGCCACGACCAGCGTGTCGAGCCCGGAGGCGGTTATGTCCGCTATCGCGCCCTCGACGCGCGCGCGCACGCTCGGGAAGCCCTCGCCCCCGGGCGGGACGACCAGCGTCCAGTCGTCGAGCATGTCGCTTATCCGCTTGTCCCCGCTGTTGAGCATGTCGAGGAAGGGGACGTTCTCCCACTCGCCCATGTCCTGCTCCATCAGCCTCGGGTCGTATTCGACCTCCAGCCCCAGCGCCCCGGCGATTATCTTAGCCGTATCCGACGCGCGGAGCAGCGGGCTCGCCACGCAGCGCGCTATATGTTCGCCGGCGAGCTTGCCGGCGACGGCGAGTGCCTGGGCCCGGCCGTTGTCCGTGAGGGCGCAGTCGGTGCGGCCGTATAGCATACCCTTTACGTTACATTCGCTCTCGCCGTGGCGCACAAGGTAAACTCTCATATATCCGCCGCCGCCTCCATATCCAGGCCCTGTATCCTGCGCCGGAGCATGTCGAAGGCGTGCTGGCAGGCGTAGAGCCGCACCTGGGCCCTGCCGCGCCGCGCGAGCTGCTTCTCGCGCACCCAGACCCGGTCCTTATCCGCGAGGGAGACGAACACCGTGCCCACCTCGTGGACGCCGTCGCCGTCGGGGCCGGCGAGGCCGGTTATGCCGACGCCAAAGTCGCTGCCCATGAGCTCCCGCACGCGCCGGGCGAGCTCCACCGCGACCTCGTAGCTCACGGCGCCCTTTTCCTCTATAAGCCCGGCGGGCACGCCGAGCAGGCGGGCCTTGGCCTCGTTGGTGTACACCACCACGCCGCCCTTGAGCGCCGCGCTGGCCCCGGGCACGTCCGTGACGGACTTGGCGAGCTCGCCGCCGGTGCAGCTCTCCGCCGTGGCGAGGGTGACGCCCTTTTCAAGCATCAGCTTCGTCGTGAACTCCGCCAGCCCCGGCGTGTCCATGCCGTAGGCGAGGTCGCCGAAGAGGCCCCTGACGCGCTCTATGACCGGGGCCATCATCGCCTCCGCCTCGTCAGGCCCCGGCGCGCTGGCCGTGACGCGCACAAGGCACTCGGCGTTCTTCGCGTAGGGCGCGAGCGTGGGGTTCGTGAGCGAGTTCATATAGCCGCGGAGCTTGTACTCCATCTCGCTCTCGCCTATGCCGAAGAAGTGTATGGTGTGCGAGGCGATAACGCCGTCGGAGAGCGAGGCGAGTATGGGCCTCACGCGGTGCTCCAGCATGGGCCTTATCTCCCGCGGGGGGCCGGGCAGCATGATGACCATGACGCCCTCCGCCCTGAGGACGCAGCCGGGCGCGGTGCCCCAGTCGTTCCTGAGCGGCTCGGAGCCCTCGGGCAGCATGACCTGCTGCAAATTGTTGGGGGTTATCTCAAGGCTCGTATAATGCCGCTCGCGCCAGAGCTCGCGCAGGTGGCGCTCCTCCTCCGCGTTCAGCACGAGCGGGAGGGAGAAGGCCTCGGCTATGGCGTTCTTCGTGAGGTCGTCGCAGGTCGGGCCGAGCCCGCCGGTGGTGATTATGATGTCCGCGCGGCCCTTGGCCCGGCGCACGGCCTCCATGACCCGGCCGGGGTTGTCCCCGACCACGGTCTGCCAGTACACGTTTATGCCGTACTCGCTCAAAAGCAGCGCGACGTCCGCCGCGTCGGAGTTTATCGTGGTGCCGAGCAGCAGCTCGGTGCCGACGGAGATTATCTCAGCCTTCAAGGTCTATCCATATCCTTTCCACCCCGTCCACGGCTTCGCGGACGAGGGAATCTATATCCAGCGCGGCCTCGGCGGCCTCCACGTCCTTGAGGCGCGGCTTCGTGCGCGGGTGGCGCGGGGTAAACACGGTGCAGCAGTCCTCATACGGGAGTATTGACGTCTCAAAGGTGCCGATGTTCCGCGCGCGGCGGATGATCTCCTCCTTGTCCATGCCCACCAGGGGCTGCAATATGGGCTTTTGCGTGACGGCGCGGGTGACGGCCATGGCCTCCATGGTCTGGCTGGCCACCTGGCCCAGGTTTTCGCCGGTGACTATGGCCTTGCAGGAGTTCTCGTCGGCCAATATGTCCGCTATGCGCATCATGAAGCGCCGCATGACGAGGGTGAAATACTCCTCGGGGCACTTCATGCGCATCTCCTCCTGTATATGCGTGAAGGGCACGACGTGCAGGCACATGGGCCCGCAGCTCGGCGCCAGCAGCCGCGCGAGCTCTATGACCTTCTCCTTTGCCGCCTCGCTGGTGTAGGGGAAGGAGAAGAAATGCACCGGCACGAGCTTTACGCCGCGCCGCGCTATCATGTAGCTCGAGACGGGGGAGTCTATCCCGCCGGAGAGCAGGGTGACGGCCCGGCCGTTCGAGCCCACGGGCATCCCGCCCGCGCCCGGCGCCGGGGCCGCGTGGACGTAGGCCGCGTAGTCGCGCACCTCCAGGTGTACCACGAGCTCGGGGTGGTGTACGTCCACCGCCGTGCCCGGGAAGGCGTCCGCCAGAAGCCCGCCGACATACTGGCTCAGCTGTATGCTGGTCATGTGGAAGCTCTTGTCCGAGCGGCGCGTCTCCACCTTGAAGCTCTTCGCGTTCTCCATGTCCTCGCGGAGGTATTCGCGCGCCTTTTCAAAGATCGCGTCCTCGTCCTTCTCGCAGGCCGCCGCGCGCGTGAGCGCGATTATGCCGAAGACCTGGCGCATGGCCTCGAAGGCCGCGTCCATGTCGGCGCCCTCGTCCTCCGGCTCGACGTATACCGTGGACTGCACGCAGTAGACGCGGAAGCTGCCCAGGGGCTTGAGCCGCTTGCGGATGTTCGTGAGCAGCTTCTGCTCGAAATACCGCTTGTTGAGGCCCTTGAGCACGACCTCGCCCTGCTTGAGTAGTATAATGTCCTTCAAAATATCACCTGTATCGACTTATATCGTGTTATCGTGCCATTGTATCACAGGCGGCGCAGAAACGCAACCGGAGGCGGGCCCCCGCACGCAGGCAATTTATGTTATTTCCTCGCTCAGGTCGGTGGCGCGGTACTGTATCGCCTCGGCCAGGTGCTCGGGCCGTATATCCGGCTCGCCGGCGAGGTCGGCTATCGTGCGGGCAACGCGGAGTATGCGGTCGTAGCTGCGCGCGGTGAGGCCCATGGCGTTATAGGCCTGCTCCATGAGCTCACCGCACTCGCGCGAGAGGGCGCAGAAGCGCTCCATCTCGGCCTGGCCCATATGGGCGTTGCAGCTGGCGCCGGAGCCGGCGAGGCGGCGGTGCTGTATCTTCCTCGCGGCGTCGACGCGCCCGCGTATATCGCGCGAGGGCTCGGCCCGGGTCCGGCCGGAGAGGGCGGAGTATTCCAGCGCGGGCACCTCCACCACTATGTCGATGCGGTCCAGGAATGGGCCGGAGACGCGGGCGCGGTATTGCCTGACCTCCCGCTCGGTGCAGGTGCAGCGGTGCGTGGGGTGGCCGTACCAGCCGCAGCGGCAGGGGTTCATGGCGCAGACCAGCATGAAGCGGCTGGGGTACACGGCCGTGCCCGCGGCGCGGGACACGGTGACGATCCCGTCCTCAAGCGGCTGGCGCAGGGCCTCGCGCACGTCGCGGCGGAACTCCGGCAGCTCGTCGAGGAAGAGCACGCCGTTGTGCGCCAGGCTCATCTCGCCCGGCTGGAGCTGCGCGCCGCCGGACATGGCCGCGGCGGAGACGGTGTGGTGCGGCGAGCGGAAGGGCCGCTGCGCGACTATGGGCGACTCGGGCCCCGTCAGGCCCGCGACGGAGTAGATCTCCGTGGCCTCGAGCATCTCGGCCCGGCTCATCTCGGGCAGGATGCCGGGTATGCGCTTTGCGAGCATACTCTTGCCGGCCCCCGGCGGGCCTATCATGAGCACGTTGTGCCCGCCCGCGGCGGCGACCTCCAGCGCGCGCTTGGCGTAGTGCTGGCCCTTGACCTCGTCGAAGTCCGGGCCCGCGTATACAAATGCGGCCGGGTCGCGGGCCTCGGCGCGGCTGAGCTCCCTCTGGCCGCGGAAATACTCCAGCAGCTCGGCCACGGAGCCGGTGCCGTACACCTCCACGCCCCCGGCGAAGGCGGCCTCCTCGGCGCAGCCGGCCGGCACGAACAGGCGGCGTATCCCCGCCCGCCCGGCGGCCAGCGCCATCGGCAGCGCGCCGCGCACGCTGCGCAGCTCGCCCGCCAGGGAGAGTTCGCCCACAAAGGCGCAGTCGCGCGGCGGCTCGCGTATCACGCCCGCGGCGGCGAGTATGCCCAGCAGCACCGGCAGGTCGTAGCCCGTGCCGGCCTTGCGCGTGTCCGCCGGGGCCAGGTTTACCGTGATGCGGGAGACGGGGAAGCTCAGGCCGCAGTTCTTCACCGCCGCGCGCACCCGGTCCCGCGCCTCCTTGACCGCCGCGTCCGGCAGCCCGACTATGCTGAAGTCCGGCAGCCCCTGCGCCGTAGAACACTCCACCTCTACCTCGTAGCCGCCTATGCCCTTCAGGCCCAGCGTGCGTATCCGCGATACCATCTTACCCCTCCGTTCCTAAGCGAAAGGCCCGCCGTTAAAGCCAAACGGCGGGCCGTATAATCAGTTGAGCGCGATACGGCAGACGTCCCGGAAGGCGCCTGCGAGCACGTCTATGTCCAGGGACATGGCGACGGAGTCGAAGCCCTGGGCGAAGTAGCCCTTCGCGGCCTCGACCGTGCCGCAGAACATGACGGCGGGCTTGCCATGGCTGTGGCAGGCCTCCAGTATGCGCGCGACCGCGGCTATGTGCCGCTCGTCGCCGAACTGCCCGGGTATGCCCAGGGCGATGGAGAGGTCGTAGGGGCCTATGAATATCCCGTCCACGCCCTCGAGCGCGCAGATGGCGTCGATATTCTCAAGGCAGGAGGCCGTCTCGCACTGGGGCAGGAGCAGCGTGTTCGCGTTGGCCCGCTCCATATAGCCCGTGAGGCCCTCGGAATAGCACTCGGCCATGCCCCAGCCGCCGTCGCGCGTCGGGCAGTAGCCGCGGTTGCCGAGAGGGGCGAATTTCGCGTACTCCACAAGCCGCTTCGCCTCCTCGGCCGTCTCCAGGCCCGGGACTATCAGCCCCGCCGCCCCGGCGTCGAGCATCTTCAGCACCGGGCTGCGCTCTATCGCGTCCACGCGCACAAAGGGCGCGAGCCCTGCCCCGGCCGCCACGCCGACGAGCTCCGCCGCGTGCTCCGCCGCTATCGGGCTGTGCTCCATGTCGATTATGACGTAGTCCAGCCCGGTGTAGGCCAGGGCCTCTATCGCAGGCGCGCTGAGCAGGTGCGTGAACGTGCCCAGGCTCTTGTCCCCTGAATGGAACTTCTCCAGTACCCGGTTTTCCATGCCGTACCCTCCAAACCCCGCTTGTTAGGCGTATTTACCGCAATTCTACCACGGCCCGCCCTCCCGCGTCAACCGCCGCCCCGCGGCCGGGGCCGGACGCGCGGGCCGGACAGGCGGCGCCGCGGGCGCTTATTCTTCCTTTTCCCCGACGATGGCGATGTGCAGCTCGTCGAGCTGCTTCTGCGTGACCTCGCCGGGCGCGCCCATCATGAGGTCCTGGGCGTTCTTGTTCATGGGGAAGGGGATTATCTCGCGTATGGAGTCCTCGCCGGCGAGCAGCATGACCATGCGGTCCACGCCCGGGGCTATGCCCGCGTGCGGTGGCGCGCCGTAACAGAAGGCGTTGTACATGGCGGGGAACTTGGCCTTGACGTCCTCCTCGCCGAGGTTGACCATCTCGAAGGCCTTTATCATTATCTCCGGGTCGTGGTTGCGCACCGCGCCGGAAGAGAGCTCCACGCCGTTGCAGACGAGGTCGTACTGGTCGGCGGTGATCGTGAGCGGGTCGATTTCGCCCCTCTCGGCGGCCAGCAGGGTCTTGAGCCCGCCCTTGGGCATCGAGAAGGGGTTGTGGCAGAACTCCATCGCGCCGCTCTCCTCGCCTATCTCGTACATGGGGAAGTCCACTATCCAGCAGAAGGCGTACTGCTCCGCGTCCATGTGCCCGGGGCAGAGCGCGCCCAGGAGCTTTATGAGCGCGCCGGCGGTCTTCTGCGCGGCGGCGAGCTTGCCCGCGGCGAAGCAGACCAGCGTGTCGGGAGCGAGGCCCAGGGCGGAGATAAAGGCGTCCTTCATGGGCGCGAGGAACTTGGCTATGCCGCCCACGAGCTCGCCGCTGCCGTCCACGCGCACCCAGTAGGCCTTGTTGCCGCTGACGACCTCGGCGTCGGCGCAGAGCTTGTCTATCTGCTTGCGCGTGCCGGCAAAGCCGCTCACGGGCACGGCCTTGACCACGGCGCCCTCGAAGGGGCCGAAGCCGCAGCCCCCGACGAGCGGCGTGACGTCGGTGGCCGTGAGGTCTATGCGCAGGTCGGGCTTGTCCGTGCCGTATTTCTCAAGCGCCTCGGCGTAGGGTATGCGCGCGAAGGGCGCGCCGCTGGCGCGTTTATACTTGCCGAACTCGGCGAAGATGGGCGGCAGCACGTCCTCGAGCACTTCAAAGACGTCCTCCTGGCTGGCGAAGGCCATCTCCATGTCGAGCTGGTAGAATTCGCCGGGGGAGCGGTCGGCGCGCGCGTCCTCGTCGCGGAAGCAGGGGGCTATCTGGAAATAGCGGTCGAAGCCGCTGGCCATCAGGAGCTGCTTGAACTGCTGCGGGGCCTGGGGCAGGGCGTAGAACTTGCCGGGGTGGTTGCGCGCGGGCACAAGGTAGTCGCGCGCGCCCTCGGGGCTCGAGACCGTGAGTATGGGCGTGGTTATCTCCATAAAGCCGTGCTCCGTCATGCTCTTGCGCAGCGCGGCGACGACGTTGGAGCGCAGGATGATGTTTTTCTTGACCTCGGGGTTGCGCAGGTCGAGGTAGCGGTACTTGAGCCTCGCGCTCTCGTCGGCCTCGCGGGAGCGGTTTATCTGGAAGGGCAGCTCGTTGTGGAAGCACTTGCCGAGCACCTCGACCGACTCCGGCACGACCTCAATGTCGCCGGTGGGCATGTTCGGGTTCTTGCTCGCGCGCTCGCGGACTACGCCCTCGACGCTTATGGTGCTCTCGCGGGTGATGGCCTTGAAGCGCTTGACCATCTCCTCGCTCTCGGCTACGACCTGGGTGGAGCCGTAGAAGTCGCGCACCACGACGAAGGCCAGGGCGGCGGAGACCTCCCGGACGTTCTCCATCCAGCCGCAAATCTTTACTTTTTTCCCTGCGTCGGCGGCGCGCAGCTCGCCGCAGGTGTGAGTTCTTGACTGCATTTCGCTTCTACCCCTTTTTCAGTTTAGCTTTATGAGCTTTTCGCCCGCGCGCGATTCTATGGCGGCGGCTATGCGCCGCGCCGCGTCCTCGGGCGTATACCTGGCCTGGGTCCCGGCGGCCATGTCCTTGAGCGAGACTTCGCCGGCGGCCAGCTCGTCCTCGCCGATTATGACGGCGTAGGGGATGTTGAGGGCCGAGGCGTATGAGAGCTTCTGCTTGAACTTCTTCTGCTCGGTATAGAGCTGGGCGCGCACCCCGTGGGCGCGCAGCGCCGTCGCGGCGCGGGCGGCGAAGGCCGTGTCCTCCGTCATGGGCAGGACGATGGCGTCGCAGGGGGCGGTGTTGACGGCGGGGTTGAGCATGCCCGCCTGCTGCAGGACGTAGAAGAGCCGCGTCACGCCGATGCTCATGCCCACGCCGGGCAGCTTCCTGTCCGTATAGTATTCGGCGAGGTTGTCGTACCTCCCGCCGGAGCAGACGGAGCCTATCTCCGGGTGCGAGTTCACTCGCGTCTCGTACACCGTGCCGGTGTAGTAGTCGAGGCCGCGGGCGATGGTGAGGTCGATGGCGAAGTTCCCCTTCGCCACGCCCAGGCTGGGCAGGGCCTCGACGACCGCGCGCAGCTCCCGCGCGCCCTCTGCGAGCAGGGCGTTTTCATGGGCGCGGCCGTCGAGGAAGGCGAGCTTCTCTTCGTCCGTGCCGGAGAGCGTCACGAACTCGAGCGCGCCGTCTATCTGCGCGCCGTCCAGGCCGCAGTCGTCCCTGAGTATGGCGCAGACCTTCTCCAGGCCGATTTTTTCCAGCTTGTCGATGGTCCTGAGCACCTCGGTGGTCCTGTCCCTGACGCCCAGCAGCTCGAAGTAACCGCCTATGACCTTGCGGTTGTTTATGCGTATTGTGAAGTCCTCGAGCCCCAGCTCGGAGAAGGCGCGGGCGATGACGGCGGGGACCTCGGCGTCGTTCATGATGTCCAGCTTGCCGTCGCCTATCACGTCTATGTCCGCCTGGTAGAACTCACGGAAGCGGCCGCGCTGGGCCCTCTCGCCGCGCCAGACCTTGCCTATCTGGTAGCGGCGGAAGGGGAAGTGCAGCTCCGCGTAATTGGCCGCGACGAACTTGGCCAGGGGCACCGTGAGGTCGAAGCGCAGCGCGATGTCGCTGTCGCCCTTCATGAAGCGGTATATCTGCTTTTCCGTCTCGCCGCCGCCCTTGGCCAGGAGCACCTCCGCGGCCTCTATGGCCGGGGTGTCCAGCGGCGCGAAGCCGTAGAGCGCGTAGACGCGCCTGAGCGTGGCGAGCAGCGCCTCCATCTGCTGCTGGGGCGCGGGCGGCAGCTCCATAAAACCGGAGAGCGTGCGTGCCTTGACTTTTTCCATGGGCGTTCCTCCATTGCTATGCCGTTTGCGGCCCCGCGGGCCGCGCGCAAAGAGGCGGCGGAGATCCCGCCGCCTAGTGCATTCAGTTTTTCTTCGGGTTTACGATGTCCCGCCAATCCAGGTCCCCGCGCCGGAGCCCCTGTATCAGCACCTCGGCGGTCGCCACGTTCGTAGCCATGGGGATGAGGTACTGGTCGCAGAGCCGCGCGAGCTTGTTCACGCTTTCAAAGCCGTCGGGATTCGCGGGGTCGCAGAAGTAGAGCACCAGGTCAATCTCGTTGTAGGCTATCCTGGCGCCAATCTGCTGCGCCCCCTGCTTGTCGTGCAGGTAGAGCGTTATGGGCAGGCCGGTAGCCTCGCTGACTAGCTTGCCCGTAGTATTGGTCGCGCAGAGCTTGTGGTCTGAGAGTATGCCGCAGTACGCGATGCAGAACTGCACCATCAGTTCCTTTTTCCCGTCGTCGGCCAGCAGGGCTATATTCATCTGTTTCTCCCTTCCCGGGCCGCTCCACCGCGGGCGAATCCCGCGTCACCGGCGGCCCGATAGTTTATTATATCCCCCGCGGGCGAAAACTGCAACAATATTATTGCTTCCGGGGCAAAAAATTCGACGGTTTCCGGCATGGCGGCCGCCTTTGCCCGCCCCCGGCGCCGCGGCCCGGGAAAAAGCGCCGTCCGGCACTGGCGCGCCGGCCCGGGATGTGGTACAATGGACGGGAACCACATAAGAGGGAGGATGGCATGTATACCCAGATTGAAGGCAACGTCTACACGATACCCGTCCCGCTTCCGGACAACCCGCTCAGGAACCTCAACAGCTACGTCATCAAGGACCCCGGCCGCTCGCTGGTCATAGACACGGGCTTCCGCCGCCCGGAGTGCCGCGAGGCGCTGTCGGCCGGGCTGGAGGAGCTCGGCATAGACATGGCGAGGGCGGACGTATTCCTCACGCACATGCACGCCGACCACAGCGGCCTCGCCGCGGAGCTGGCCGGGCCGGACTCGAAGATCTATATAAGCCGGGCGGACGGCGAGCTCCTCGCCCGAAGCCTCACAAGCGGCCTCGGCCGCGTGGACGAATACCGCAGCTACGGCTTTTCGGAGGCCGAGCTCGCCTGCTTCTGGGAGAACCCCTCGATGAAGTACCAGCAGGAGAGCGCGCCGGGCTTCACCTACGTCGCCGGCGGCGACAAGCTCAGCTACGGCGGGCATACGCTCCTGGTCATAGAGACGCCGGGCCACACGCCCGGGCACGTCTGCCTCTACGACAGGGCGCGGGGCATGATGTTCCTCGGCGACCACGTCCTCTTCGACATAACCCCGAACATCACCACCTGGCCGGGCTTCTCCGACCCGCTGGGCCACTACGTCCACAGCCTGATGGACATAAGCATCTTCTCGGTGCGCGTGCCCCTGCCCGCCCACAGGGGCGTGAAGGGCTCCACGGCGGAGCGCGTGGGCACGATCATAGAGCACCACGGCCGGCGCATACGCGAAATGCTCGACGCCCTGGACGCCAGCCCGGGCGCGACGCCCTATGAGCTCTCCGGCATGATGAGCTGGCGCGTGCGCGGCAAAACCAACTCCTGGGCCGACTTCCCGCTCGGGCAGAAGTGGTTCGCCGTCGGCGAGACCGCGGCCCACCTCGAATACCTGCTCTGCCGCGGCCGGGTGCGGCGCGAGTTCACAGGCGGGGTATGGCGTTACTATACGGACAATTAACGTTATCAAGCATATCACAAGCGTCAAGGAGGATAATATGAAAGTATTGCTTTTGAACGGCAGCCCGAACGCGAAGGGGAACACCCGCGCCGCGCTTGAGGAGTGCGCCGCCGAGCTGGGGCGCTGCGGGGTGGACAGCGAAATAGTAGACGTCGGCGCGCAGCCCGTCTCCGGCTGCCGGGCCTGCAACGCCTGCGCGAAGCTCGGCCGCTGCGCCGTCGACGACGGCGTGAACGCCTTCGCGGAAAAGCTCGCCGCCGCGGACGGGCTCATAGTCGGCACGCCCGTACACTACGCCTCGCCCGGCGGGGCGGTGATAAGTTTCCTCGACCGCCTCTTCTACAGCCGCCAGGGCCAGTGGGCGCACAAGCCCGCCGCCGCCGTGGCCGTCGCCCGCCGCGCGGGCAGCGTGGCGAGCATAGACGTGCTCAACAAGTACTTCACCATAGCCCAGATGCCCGTGGTGTCCTCCACCTACTGGAACGACGCCTTCGGCGCGGCCCCAGGCGAGGCCGCGCGGGACGCCGAGGGGATGCAGACCATGCGCAACCTCGCGCGCAACATGGCCTGGCTGCTCAAGTGCATAGAGCTCGGCAGGGCCGCCGGGGTGCTCCCGCCGGAGAACGACCGCTCCGTCAGCACTAATTTTATAAGGTAAGCGCGTATAAACCGGACGCCTCGGCGCAAACTAGCGCCGAGGTGATTTTTATGACCACGAAGGAGAGCCTTTATCTCGACGACGCCCTCGGCCACGCCCAGTTCCTGGCCAAGCAGTGCCGGGAGGCGGCGGAGACGCTCTGCGACGCGAATCTGAAAAGCTGCGCCGCCAAGCTCGCCGAACAGCACAGCCAGATGTACGCAAGATTCTACGACCAGATCTGAGGAGGCGCAAGATGGACGACCGCATGATTATGGAGAACCTGCTCAACACCGCCAAGGGCGCCTGCGACCTCTACATGCACGGCGCGATAGAGTCCTGCACGCCGAACGTGCGCCAGGCCTTCGCCACCGCGCTCAACTTCGAGCTCGGTATGCAGGAGGAGCTCTATTCGCAGATGCAGCGCAAGGGCTGGTACGCGCCCGAGCAGGCCCCGCAGCAGCAGACAAGGCAGCTCAAGCAGAAGCACGCCCCGTCCTGCCCCGGCTAATTCGCTCTTGCCAAAAAGCGCCTGGCGCGGTATTATTCTTGTATACGCGCCGGGCCTACATACGCGGCGCGCAGGAGCATATCAACCTTTCCAGGAGGCGTACATATGAACGGCAAGCATCAGGAGGAGTATAAGCCCGGGGCGGCCGACCACCCCGTCAAGATCCTCAAATACTGCACCATAGCGATGGCCGTGCTCTTCGCCGCGGGCCTCGCCGTGCTTTTCCTGGGCAGCGCGGTCTACGGCATCGTGCTCATGTCCGCGGGCATCTGCTGCGACGTGCTGGCCATCACCGTGTTCTGGCGCTGCCCCAGGTGCGACGAGCAGCTCCCGGCCAAGGTCATATTCGGCGAGAAGGTCTGCCCCTACTGCGGCGGCAAGCTCGACTGAGGGGGGACGGATATGCAGCGGCTTACCGAACTGCTCGCCGCCCACGGGCGGGCCGTGCGTATCGCCTGCCGCGTCATAAGCGTGCTGGCCTTCGTCCTCGGCGCGGCGGCGGTGCTAAACGACTGGTGGATAGCCGGCGCGGCGGCCATAGCCGTGCTCGCCGTCACCGAGGTGCTGGTGCCCCGCGCGCTGGACAAACGCTAACCCTATCCCAAGGAGGTACATATAAATGAAAAACCGCATCCCGCCGCGCGCCGCGGCCCTGGTCTGCTGGATAATGTCCATCTTCGCCTTCCTGCTCGGCGCCATCGGCCTCATCAACCGCGCAATGGGCACCTTCTATATCGCGCTCATCCTAATCGTCATCTTCATGATAGTCCTGCCCAAGATATTCTGGCGCTGCCCCCACTGCGGGGCGACCCTGCCCGTGAACGGCATGCTGCGCCTGAAGATTTGCCCCTACTGCAGCAAGCCGCTGCTGTGAGCGGCCAGGAAAAACGCAGTCCGCGCCCCGCCGCAAGGCAGGACGCGGATTCTTATAACCAGAGAGGTACGCTATGAAAACATGTTATATAGTCGGCGCGGCGGACTTCGCGCCCGCGCGCTTCAGGCCCGCCGCCGGCGAGCTCATAATCGCCGCCGACGCCGGGATACTGCACCTGGACGCCCTGGGCGTGAGGCCCGGGCTCATACTCGGCGACTTTGACTCCCTGGGCAGGGTGCCGGACTTCCCGGACGTGGAGGTCTGCCCCGTGCGCAAGGACGACACGGACTCCATGATAGCGGCCCGCCGCGCCGTGGAGCGCGGGTACGGGCGGCTGCTCTTCTTCGGCTGCCTGGGCGGGCGGCGGCTAGACCACACTATCGCCAACCTCCAGACCATAGCCTGGTGCTGCGCCCAGGGCGCGCAGGCCTTCCTGGTGGGCGAGGGCTGCTGCCTCGCCGCCCTGGGCCCGGGCGGGAGCCTGCGCTTCGACAGGCGCTACAGGGGCGATTTCTCCGTGTTCTGCCTGGGCGAGGACGCCCGCGGCGTCACGGAGCGCGGGCTGAGCTACACGCTTGAGGACGCCGTGCTCACCTCATCCTTCCCCCTCGGCGTCAGCAACTCCTTTACCGGCGAGAGCGCCTATGTCTCGGTGGAGCGCGGCACGCTCCTGGTATATTGGCAGGACGACCCGGCCCTGCCGCTCCCGGAGGCAGAGTACCGCCGGGGCTGAATCAAAGTATAAGGCCGTACTTTTCGGCCAGGGGCAGCAGGACGGCGTCGGAGAGCGGGCCGGAGTACACGGCCCGGCCCTGCCAGGCGCGCAGCGCGGCCTCCAGCGCTTCGGCGTCGCCGCTCTCTATGGCCAGCGGGACCCTCACGGCGTACTGGGCGTCGGCGAAGTCCTCGGCGTCTGCGAGGCTCTCCACGCGCACGGCTATCATTTCCGCGCCCTCGTCCTGGGCGTCGGCTATGTCGTCGGCCAGGTCCGCGGAGCACGCGAGCGGCTCGGGCAACTCCGCCGCGCCGTCGAGCAGGAAGGCGTCCTTTTCCGTGGCGACGGGTATCTTCCCGCCGAAGTCCGGCGCGGGCGCGGCGGTGGCCACGCCCTCAAGCGCCTCCCGGAGCGCGGCTATGTAGCGCTCGTCCGTGCCGCAGCAGCCGCCGAAGAGGCCAACGCCGGCCGCGGCGAAGTCCCGCGCGCAGGCGGCGAAGCCGTCCGGCGGGCAGTCGTACACCGTCTTCCCGTCCACGACCTGGGGCAGGCCCGCGTTGGGCTTGGCCATCAGGGGTATCTCCGCCCAGGGGCGCAGGCGCCCTATCTGGGCGAGTATGTCGCGCGGGCCGGCGGAGCAGTTCAGGCCGAAGGCGTCCGCGCCCATGGCCTGCATCACGACGAGGGCCGCGGCGGCGTCCGTGCCCGTGAGCGTGCGGCCGTTGGCGTCGCAGGTGAAGCTCACAAAAACCGGCTTGCGGCTCACGTTCCTGACGGCCAGCAGCGCCGCGCGCGCGTCGGAGAGGGTCATCATCGTCTCTATTACGAAGAGGTCCACGCCCGCGGCCTCGAGCGCCGCGGCCTGTTCGGCGTATATTTCCACGAGCTCGTCGAAGCCCGCGGAGCCGAGCGGGGAGAGGAAGAGCCCGGTCGGGGCCATGTCCCCGGCCACCAGGGCCCGGCCGGCGGCCGCCTCCCTGGAGAGGGCGGCGAGGCGGGAGTTGAACTCGGCGACGCGGTTGAAGTAGCCGTTAGCCTCGAGCTTCACGCGGTTCGCGCCGAAGGTGGGCGCGTAGATTATCTGGCTGCCCGCGTCTACATAGCGGCGCTGCAGGTCGAGTATGGCCTCGGGGTGCTCCAGCGCCCAGGCCTCGGCGCAGCCGCCGCCGGGGTAGCCGCGCTTCACGAGCTCCGTGCCCGTCGCGCCGTCGAGCAGCGCGGGGAAATAAAGTTCCATAATTTTCTCCCTTCTCCCGGCGCTCAATCGCCGAAGGACATGGCGTCCACAAAGGCGCCGCTGAAGTCCGGCTCGCCGGAGAGCTCAATGTATTCGCAGAGGTTGCGTATGTATAAGAGGTCGTCGAAGCCGCCCGGCTCGCACAGGGCCTTCTGGACCCCGTCCAGCGCGGCGTTGCCTATGCCCCTGGCCTTGGCCGCGAAGCCGGCGGGCAGCATACCGATCGCCTCGGCGCTCGCGGGGTCTATGCGCGTGCCGAAGCCGCCCGCGAGCAGCACCTCGTCCACGTCCTCCGGGGCTAGGCCGGAGCGGGAGAGGAGTATCTCGATCCCCGCGCGCACGGCGGCCTTGGCGAGCTGCAATTTCCTCACGTCGGCGGCGGTGAACACGACGCCCGGGGCGAGGGTGAAGACGCCGAGGCCGTTTTCGTCCTCGCTTATATAGGCGCGCACGGCTTCCGGGGCCTCGCCGCCCGTCAGCAGCAGCCCGCTCCCGTCCACGGCGCCGGAGGCGACAAGCGCGGCCATGAGGTCGACTATGCCGCTGCCGCAGATGCCGCGGGCCTCGCCGCTCACCGTCTCATAGCTGAAGGCGCGGCCGTCCCAGGCCACGCGGCAGACCGCGCCGGGGCCGGAGCGCATACCGCTCGTGAGCTCCGCGCCCTCGAAGGCCGGGCCGCAGGCGGCCGAGCAGGCGGTAAGCCGCCCGTCCCTGGCCAGGGCCATTTCACCGTTCGTGCCTATGTCCAGCAGCAGCCGCACCCCGCCACGCGAGGGCTCGCCCGCGGCATAGAGCGCCGCGACCGTGTCGCCCCCGACAAAGCCGGAGACGCAGGGCGCGAGGCTTATGTCCGCGTAGGGGAAGGGCTCTATGAAGCCGCTCCCGCCGTCGTCGAAGCGCGTAGCCGGGCGGTAGGGCGCGCGGCCTATGCTCTCGGGCGACACGCCGGCAAATATGTGCTCCATCGTCGTGTTGCCGGCGAGCATGACGGCCTCGACCTCCTCGTTGGCTATGCCGGCCACGGCACAGGCGTCCATCATGAGCCCGCCGACCTGGTTGCGTATCTTGCGCTCAAGCGTCTCCAGCCCCTCCGGGGTGGAGGCGTATTTTATACGGCTTATCACGTCCGCGCCGTAGGGCAGCTGGCCGTTCCAGGCGGCGGAGTGGGCGAGCTCCTCGCCCGTGGAGCGGTCTATTATGCGCGCGGCGAGCGTGGTCGTGCCGAGGTCCACGGCGGCGGCGTAGCCGCTCAGGCCGCGGCCGGCCCCGCCCATTGCGCCGGAGGACATTATGTCCCCGCCTTCGCCGCCCTCCGGCGGCACTATGGTGTCGCCGATGACGTCCTCGCAGTGGGTCTGGCAGGCCAGGACGCGCTCGAAGTCGCCGTAATCCGTGACCAGCGTCACGGCGCACTTGCCGCAGACGCCCAGGCCGCCGCAGGGCGCGTCGGCTATGAGCCCCGCCCCGCGCAGGGCCTCCAGGACCGTTTCGCCGGGCAGGTATTCTACCTCCCTGTCCTCGCCGGACACCCGTACCTTGATAGTTGACATGCGGGCCCCTCCCATTTATAATTTAAACAATCTTAACTATACTATGCTTTTCGCCTTTTCGCAAGCGTTAACGCGCCTGCGGGCGTATGGGGGGTGCGCGCGTGGAGCTTATAACTCTCGCCCGGGACATAGGCTTCGACTTTGCCGGCCGCTTCGACGCTGGGCGGCTTGAGTTCCGGGAGGACGTGCGCGCCATGTGCGCCGGCGGGCGCTGCCAGCGCTACGGCAGGAGCTGGAGCTGCCCTCCCGCCATAGGCCCGGTGGAGGCGCTGGAGGCGAAGGCGAGGGGCTTTTCCCGCGGCCTGCTGGTGCAGACGCTGGGCGCGCTTGAGGACGACTTCGACGCCGAGGGCATACGCGCCGCCGGCGAGGAGCACAAGCGGCGCTTCGGCGCCTTGGCGCGCCAGGCGCGCCTGGCCTTGGGCGGCTGCCTGCCCATGGGCGCCGGGAGCTGCACGCTCTGCGTCAGATGCACCTACCCCGCGCGGCCGTGCCGGCATCCGGAGCGGGTCTACCCGTCCATGGAGGCCTGCGGCCTGCTGGTGGCGGACGTGTGCCGCCTGGCCGGGCTGGACTACTACCACGGCCCCGGCACGATAACGTATTCAGCCTGCATATTGTACTGACAGGGGGTATAAACATGTCCACTCCGCGCGAAATCTTCCTTGAAACCATCAAGCCCGACGGCAGGCCCGAGCGCATACTCGACCAGTACGAGGCCCTCGCCGTGCTGCTGGGCGACCCCATCAACGGCTTTGTCCGCGGCGGGCGGCGAAGCGGCTCCACAAGCGTTGACAAGTGGGGCGTCACCATCTCTTTCCCCGCCGGGGCCCCCGGCCCCATGCCGCTGACCGACGGCGGCAGGAAGGTCCTGAAGGACATCACGCATTGGCGCGACTATGTCCACGCGCCGGCTATCGAGGCCAACTGCCAGGAGGGCTGGGAGGCGGTGCTCGCCCAGGCCGGGGCCGCCAGGGGCGAGAAGCTCGTCACCGGCTTCATGGGCACGGGCATGTTCGAGCAGTGCCACTTCCTGATGGGCTTTGAGGACACGGTCTCCAACCTCTACGAGCACCCGGACGAGATGCACGAGCTCATAGACTACA
>CALWYP010000049.1 GCA_944385795.1 uncultured Oscillospiraceae bacterium
CAGTTTAAATCCGGCTCCTTCAGGCCGCGGTCGGCGGAAAAGGCCATGAGCGACCAGAAAAGGCCGTCGAGGCCTTTTCAGCCGACAGGGTCTCCCGGCCTTCGGCCGATGAGGACCGGCGCGTCGCCGCCCGCAAAGAAAAGGACCGGTCTGCGGACCGGTCCTTTTTTCACACTCCGCTCCGCGAGAGGTATTTTCGTCGGCGTACACGCCGCCGCCGAAAATGGATTGCATCCCTTTCGCCGCAAGCGTCGAAGCTTAAGCGAGGCTCTTTCGCTTAAGCTCGAAGCCGCCCGGTTTTTGACGCCGGGCGGCTTCTTTGTGTGGAATGGGGAAGAGGGATAGCTAATTAAGCCGCCAGCGCGGCGCGCAGCGGGACGGCCCCGCAGCCGGTTTCAAAGGCCCAGAAGCTCAGGCCCGCCAGCAGGATGATGAGTGAGACGATGAGTATTATCGTCAGCAGCTTTACGGAATCCATCTTTGTCATTACTGAACCTCCTGTAAGATTTTATGTCCGCGCTTCCTCGGGGTCGGCGCGCACTATCCTGTAGTACGCGCGCGCGGTGAGGGCGTAGACTACGGCGTAAATGAGGCAGAACACGGCCAGCGTGCCGAGGGTGCAGAGCGCCGTGAGCTTGACGTTGTAGAGCGAGAAGAGCGTCAGCAGCAGCACTATGAGCCGGAAGTCGAAGGCGATGTGCACCGCCGCGACTATGAGCGGCAGGTAGAAGACCGTCAGTATCTGGCTGCGGACGCTCCGGCGCGCCTCGCGCTCAGAGAGGCCGACCTTGCGCATGATGGAGAAGCGCCGTTGGTCCTCATAGCCCTCGCTGACCTGCTTATAGTAGATTATCAGCACCGCGGCCATCATGAAGACGAGGCCGAGGAATACGCCGAGGAAGAGGAAGCCGCCCGTGAGGCCGTAGATGTCGGATTCCACGCTCGCGCGCGCATCCGTCATGAAGAAGCCCACATAGCCGCAGCCCGCGGCGCCGAAGTCGTAGGGCTCTTCCCCGACGCGTTCGACGAGGTCCAGCTGCTCGGAGCCGCTCAGCTGCGCGAAGTCATAGCGCCCCTCCCAGTAGTGGATGCCGTTCCGGGTCCCGAGGCCTATTTCCTGAAGCGTATCGGAGCTGTCCACGACGAGGATGTTCATGGCCTCCTCGCCGACCGTGATGCCGGCCTGAGCGCGCACAAGCGAGTTCATGATATTCTCGCACCCGCCGACGGCGCGGTATTCGCGCGAGTATTCCGCCGGGGCGGCCTCGTCCTCGTTCCAGAGCCGGAAGCGGAAGCCCTTCTCATAGCCCTCGGCGAAGAAATCGTTGTTGGAATAGAGCAGCATCTCGCCCGGCGCGAGCTGCGGCGCTTCCTCGCCGGAGAGGGCGGCGTAGGCGTCCGCCGTGACGATGTAGGTTGTGGGCAGGACGCGCTCGGAACTCTCGCCGTTTGCGAGGATATTGGCGGAGGTCCGGA
The DNA here is from genome assembly GCA_944385795.1 of uncultured Oscillospiraceae bacterium. Classification (GTDB taxonomy): domain Bacteria; phylum Bacillota; class Clostridia; order Oscillospirales; family Oscillospiraceae; genus Scatomorpha. The sequence goes on from CALWYP010000049.1 coordinate 1,477, forward strand.
GATACTCCACCTGATAGCCGCCCGTCGGCTCACAGCCGAGCTCTGAGTAGCGGGAGAGGGCGTAGGCGTTGAGCTTTTCCGTGTCCATAGGGACGCGCTGTTCCTCGTCCTCGCCCTCCGTGTAGCTGTAGTAGTGCCGCGCCTGCATGACTATGTCCGCCGGCGCGCTCAGGTCCACCATCTCGCCCGCGCCGAGGTACATGGAGAGGGTGCCGCTTACCATGACCATGACCATCGTGGCGATGATGCAGATGTTGGCGAGGCCAACGCCGTTGCGCTTCATGCGGTAGAGCATGCCCGAGACGGTGATGAAGTGCTTGGATCTGTAGTAATAGCGCTTATTCTTCTTCAGCGCCTTGAGCGCGAGTATGGAGAGGCTGGTGAAGAGGCAGTAGGTGCCGATTATGACGAAGAAGACGGCGATGAAGTAGAGCGCAATGGCCCACATGGAGTCTGTGACCATGACGGCGATGCCGTAGCCTATGCCGAGGCTCACGACGCCTATTATTACGACGAGCCAGTTGACGCGCGGCTCCTTCTCGCCGGCCTCGCCGCCGCGCAGGAGCTCGACGGGCCGCAGGCGGCCGACGCGGATAAGGTTGAAGAGCAGCGTGAGGGCAATCATCAGCGCGAAGAATACGGCGGTATTCACAACCGCGTGCAGCTGCACCTCAAAGCCGAAGGCCGCGGGCAGGCGCATGAGCGAGTGCAAAAGCAGCGTCATGAGCTTGTGCAGCAGTATGCCGAGCGCGAGGCCGAGCGCGATGCCCGCGACGCCGATGTAAAGGCTCTCATAGACCATTATCCCGGCGATATTGCGCTTGCTCAGGCCCAGCACGCTGTAGAGGCCCAGCTCCTTCTGCCGGCGCTTCATGAGGAAGCTGTTCGTGTAGATCAGGAAGACGAAGCAGAAGATGGTGACGAGCGTGATGCCTATGCTCATGAACATCTGCGTGTAGACCTGCCCGTTCGCCGTGCCCTCGGCGAGCCGGTCGAAGCCGGGGTCGAAGTAGAGCGCGTAGAGGATGTACATGGCCGCGCAGGCGCCGGTGACCGTGAGCAGGTAGGGCAGGTAGAACTGGCGGTTGCTCCTTATGCTGCGCGCGGCGAGGCGGGGATAGAAGCTGAGCTTACGCATCGAGCTCACCGCCCCTGGCCATTACCGTAAGCGTGTCGGATATGCGCGCGAAGCTCTGCTCGACCGTGAGCGAGGCGCGGTAGAGCTGGTGGTAGACCTCGCCGTCGCGCAGGAAGAGGACGCGGCGGGCGTGGGCGGCGGCCTTGACCGAGTGGGTCACCATGAGTATCGTCTGGCCCTCGGCGTTTATCTCGCCGAAGAGGTTCAAAAGCGCCTCCGTCGCGCGCGAGTCCAGCGCGCCCGTGGGCTCGTCGGCGAGGATTATGCGCGGGTTCGTGATGAGCGCGCGGGCGACGGCGGCGCGCTGCTTCTCGCCGCCGGAGACCTCGTAGGGGTACTTGTCCAGGAGCTGGCTTATGCCGAGCTTCCTGGCCAGCGGGCCTATGCGCCCGCTCATCTCCTCATAGCTTTTGCCCTGGAGCACGAGCGGGAGGAAGATGTTGTCCCGGAGGGAGAAGGTGTCCAGCAGGTTGAAGTCCTGGAAGACGAAGCCGAGGCTGTCGCGGCGGAAGGCCGCGAGGGCGCCCTCCTTTATCTTGGTGACGTCCCGCCCGTCCAGCAGCACCTGGCCGCTGGTGGGCTTGTCGAGCGCGGCGAGGATGTTCAGGAGCGTCGTCTTGCCGCTGCCGCTCTCGCCCATGATGGCGACGTATTCGCCCTCGGCCACGGAGAAGCTGACCGAGCTGAGCGCCTGCACCTGCGAGCCGCCGAAGCGGGTCGTATATATCTTTTTAAGTCCCGATACCTCGAGAAGAGCCATTTGGATTACCTCCGTTTACTGATTACGGGTATATAATAGCAGCCCCGCGAGGGGGCTGCCATAGCTTTACCTTACATCAACCTTACAGTTTTGTAAGGAGGGGGTTTATTCGTATATGGCCTCCGGGCGGCCGAAGCCTATCCTGACCTTCGTGCCCACGCCGGGAGCGGACTCTATGTCCAGCGTGTGGCCGAGCTTGCCGCAGACCTGGCGGCAGAGATAGAGGCCGAGGCCGGTAGACTTCTTGTCCTCGTGGCCGTTGTAGCCGGTGAAGCCGCGCTCGCCCAGGCGGGGCAGGTCCTCGGGCGCTATGCCCATGCCCGTGTCCTCCACGCACAGGGCGTCCCCCTCGGCGTATATCCTGATGCCGCCCGAGGAGGTGTATTTGAGCGCGTTGGAGAGCAGCTGCTCTATAGTGAAGCCGAGCCACTTGGCGTCGGTGAGCACCTCGAGGCCCGTGGGAGCGAAGTCGAGCGGGAGCTTCTTGAGTATGAAGAGCGGAGTGAACTTGCGCACGCTCGCGCGCACTATGCCGTCGAGGGAGTGCCGGCGCAGCACGAAGTCGTTCCCGTCGCCCTCGAGCTTGAGGTAGCCGAGCACCATGCCGACATACTGCTCTATCCTGAAGAGCTCGGCGTTGAGGGCGGGCTTCTCCGGCGAGGCGGACTGCTGCAAAATAAGGCTCATGGCGGCGATGGGCGTCTTGATCTGGTGCGCCCACATGGCGTAGTAGTCGGCGGCGGCGCGCCGGCCGGCGTCCGCCCTGGCCTCCAGGCCGGAAAGCTCCTCCGCCAGGCCGCGAAGCAGCTCCTGATAGCGCTCCTCCAGGCCGTCGCGCGGCCCGGGCAGGGCCTCGCAGCTCAGCCGGGCCGCCTTTGCGAGCCGCTCGAGCGCCAGGCAGCGGCGGCGCCAGCGCGCGTAGCCATAGGCGAAGACGCCCGCGCCCAGCGCCGCGCAGAGCAGCGAAGCGTAGCCCACGGCCTCGACGGGCAGGTCGTAGAGCGAGAACACCAGGGCGAAAATGAGCGCAAAGGCGAGCAGCGCCGCGATAACCCGCGCCCTGGACTTCAGATATTGAAGGAACATAGCCAAAACCTCACTTGATAGGCGCCACGGCCGTCGAAACCGGCCATCCGGCCATATAACGCCGGCCGGATGCGCGGGCTTGGAAAGCCCGGGCGCTTTAGGGCGCCCGCCCGTCCCGCCTGCCCGGCTGCCTGTCCGCCACCTTCAGCAGGAACCAGCCGGCGGCGAAGAAAAAGGCCATGAGGCCGACGGCTATGTTTATCGTGCCGCCGGCGAACTTGACCGCGGCTATGACGGCCGAGCCCAGGAAACTCGCGCCCTTGGAGAAGATGTCGTAGATGCCGAAATACTCGCCGGAGTTCTCCGGCGGGATTATCTTTGAGAAATAGCTGCGGGAGAGGGACTGTATAGAGCCCTGGAACATGCCCACGCCGAAGGCCATTACGCCGAACTGGAGCATGGATCTGAGCGTGAAGGCGTAGAGGCAGACGATAAAGTAGCCGATTATGCACACGCCCAGCAGCCGCACGGTGGAATACCTGCGCGAAAGGCGCGCGAAGACGAGGGAGAATATCCAGGCCACGACCTGGGTCGCCAGCAGGACCACGACCTGGCCGACGGTGTCGAGCCCCAGGTCGGTGCCTATGTTGATGCAGTTGTCTATTATGGTGCCGACGCCGTCGATATAGAGGAAGAAGGCGAGCAGGAACCAGAGCACCTTCTTGTCCTCGGTGGCTATGCGCCTTACCGTCCGCCCGAGCTTCACGAAGGCGGCGGCCACGGCGTGGGGCGCGCGCTCGGTGTAGTTGCGCTGCTTATACCGGCGCAGCAGGGGCACGGTGACGGCGAGCCACCAGGCGGCGGTGACGGCGAAGCCCGCGAACTTGGAGAGGAAGCCGGAGATGGCCCCCAGCATGTCGGGGCCCAGGATGTAGAACACGAGCGCGGCGACGAAGGGGATGCAGGAGCCGATGTAGCCCCAGGCGTAGCCGTAGCTCGACACCTCGTCCATGCGCTCCTCGCCCGTCACGTCGCCCAGCATCGAGTCGTAGAAGGTGAGCGAGCATGAATAAGCTATCTTGCTTATGATAAAGACGATGAGGAAGAGCAGCCAGTTCGTGGCGAAGCCGTTTATGACGCAGCCCGCCGCGCCTATGAAGACGCTGGTGCGGAAGAAGATGAGCTTCATATCCTTCCTGTCGCTCAGCGCGCCGCAGACGGGGCCCATGAGCGCGACTATCACCGTGACGAGCGAGACGCCGAGCGCCCAGGCGCCCGTGGCGTCGTCGGAGCTCAGGCTCCCGGCGGCGAGGCCCTTGAACCATATCGGTATGAGCGAGCAGGCCAGCATGGTGAAGGCCGAATTGCCCACGTCGTAGAGCACCCAGGCGAGCTCCTCGGCGCTCAGCTTTTCTTTCAACTTATTAAGCATACCGTTCCCCCCTGCGGCTTATTCAAAATCCCGGCCGAAGCGCTCCGGGAGCCCGGCTCCCCCGTCCAGGAAGCCCATTAGCGCCGGGGCCATTTCCCTGTAATCCTCCAGCGCCGCGGCGTAGAGCCCGTCCAGGCCGTCGAGCGCCCCGCACAGCCCGGGCGGGATTTCGTCGTCTATGAAAAGGCCGCCGAAGTCCCCGGGCAGACGGGCAAGGCTTATGGCGGCGCGCAGCAGTTTTTTCTTGACGCCCCGGGGCGAGTACAGTATGCGCATGGCGCGCGCCTGGCCCCGGCAGGCGGCGAGGGCCTGCCCCGCCGTGAGGCAGTAGAATGGGGCGATCACCGCCGCGTCCCGGCGCGAGGGGGAGAGCGCCTCGCCGCGGTAGACGCCCGAGGGCGCGCGGCCGTCGCGCAGCATGAGCCGGGCGTCCCAGACGGCCTCCAGGCGGTTGTGCGTCACGCCCAGACGCGAACATTCGCTGTTGACGAAGCCGTGGCAGGCGCTGTCCAGCGCGAAGTGCGCGAGGAAGCCGAAGAGATACGCGGCCATGCCCTCCCTGTCCGCGCCGGCGAGCCAGGTGGGGCGGGCGTGGGCGAAAAAGCTCCGCGCGCTCTCGTGGTGGAGCCGCGAGCCGAGGCGGGCGACGCCGCTGGGCAGGGGCGCGCGGTAATAGAAGAGCAGGTCGGGGCCGTGCGCCCCGGCGTTGAAAAGGCCGCGGCGGGCGCGGGCCGCGACGGCGGCCTCGCCGCTCAATACCTTCGCGCACTCCGCGCCGAAGCGCTGATGTGTGTATGTGGTCGGCATGTTCCGCCCCCTTTGGAAAGTCGCCTACATTTTATCACGCCGTTGTAAAATACGCCAGCGCCAGTTTGTAAACCCGGAAAAAAGGAGGCCGCGCGGCGCGGCCTCCCTATGCCCTTACTCGTCCTCGACGATGTAGCCGAGGCCCTTGCGGGTCTTTATGAAGCCGGCCGCCCCGGCGTTTTCGAGCTTTTTCCTCAGACGGGTGACGTTGACGGTGAGGGTGTTCTCATCGACGAAGCTGTCCGTCTGCCACAGGCGCAGCATGAGCTCGTCGCGGCTGACGACGCGGCCGTGCTTTTCCATAAGCGTCTGAAGTATGCGCAGCTCGTTCTTCGTGAGCTCGAGCCTCTCGCCGTTATACTCCAGGCAGCCGACGGCCGTGTCCAGCACGGCGCCGCGGGCGGAGAGCGTGTTCGCCGGGGCGGCGAAGTCATAGCTGCGGCGCAGCAGGGCCTGCACCTTGGCGGCGAGCACGTCCAGGTCGAAGGGCTTGGCGATGAAGTCGTCCGCGCCCATATTCATCGCCATTACTATATTCATGCTGTCCGAGGCGCTGGAGATGAACATGACCGGCACCTTTGAGACGCGGCGTATCTCGCTGCACCAGTGGTAGCCGTTGAAAAAGGGCAGGGAGATGTCCATCAGCACCAGCTGGGGCTCGAAGGCGTTGAACTCGGCCATCACGTCGGCGAAATTGCGCGCGCATTTCACCTCGCAGCCCCAGGAGCCCATATGCTTGGCGACGGCGGCGGCGATGACGTCGTCGTCCTCGACGACGAGGATACGGTACATCACATCACGCCCGGATAGAGCGGGAAGCGCTCGCACAGGGCGAGGACCTCCTCGCGCACGGAGGCTACGGCGTCCTCGCCCTCGCGGATGAGGCGCAGTATTAGCCCGCCTATCTCGCGCATCTCGGGCTCCTTCATGCCGCGCGTGGTGGCGGCGGGGGAGCCGAAGCGCACGCCGGAGGCGAGGTGGGGCGGCTGCTGGTCGAAGGGTATGGCGTTCTTATTGGCGGTGATGTGGGCGCGGTCAAGCCGCTCCTGCACGTCGCGCCCGGTGACGCCGAGGCTCATCACGTCGGCGAGTATGAGGTGGTTGTCCGTACCGCCGGAGACGAGGCGCATCCCGCCGGCGGCGAGGGTGTCGGCCAGCGCGGCGGCGTTCTTCACGACCTGGCGCTGGTACTCCACAAAACCGGGGCTCATGGCCTCCCTGAAGCAGACGGCCTTGGCCGCGATAATGTGCATGAGCGGGCCGCCCTGGCTGCCGGGGAAGACGGCGGAGTCTATCTTCTTGGCGAGCTCCTCCTTGCAGAGGATTACGGCCCCGCGCGGGCCGCGCAGCGTCTTGTGCGTGGTGGTGGTGACGACGTCGGCGTAGGGCACGGGCGAGGGGTGCACGCCCGCGGCCACAAGGCCGCCTATATGCGCCATGTCCACGAACATATAAGCGCCGCACTCGTCGCATATCTCGCGTATGCGCTTCCAGTCGATGATGCGCGAATAGGCGCTCGCGCCGGAGATAATCATTTTAGGCTTGAGCTCGAGGGCCATGCGCTCCATCTCGTCGTAGTCGATGAGCTCGCTCTCCCTGTCCACGCCGTAGCCGCGGACGTCGAAGTACTTGCCGGTTATCGAGGCCTTCGAGCCGCGTGTGAGATGGCCGCCGCAGCTGAGGTCCAAGCCCATTATCACGTCGCCGGGCTGGCAGTGCGCGAGATACACGGCCACGTTGGCCTGGCTGCCCGCGTGCGGCTGGACGTTGGCGTGCTCGGCGCCGAAGAGCTCGCAGGCCCGCTGGCGCGCGATCTCCTCGACCACGTCGACGTGCTCGCAGCCGCCGTAGAAGCGCTTGCCGGGATAGCCCTCGGCGTACTTGTTGGTGAGGTGGCTGCCCACGGCCTCCATGACCGCGGGGGAAGTGAAGTTCTCGCTCGCTATAAGCTCTATGTGGTCGCGCTGACGGCGCAGCTCCTGCTCCATCACGGCGAATATCTCCCCGTCCTCGCGGCGAAGATGCTCGAAATCCATTTGAATACCCCCAGGCGTTATATTTGTCTGAGCGCCCGGCACGCGAGCGCAAGCACAGTATAACATTATAATACGCTTTTTACAAACACAATAAAAGCGGCTAAAAGCCCGCGTGTTTGTGTGATGTGTACAAATGAACGCCGTACACGGACGCGCAGAGGCATAAGCAAAGGGCCCCGGAGGGCCCTTGGGAGCTTATCAATATACGTCCTCGGCCACGCTCTCGGGCGGGCGGGTGAGTTCGTCGGGGTTTTTGAGGTAGTAGCGCAGGTATTTGAAGGCGCTGGCGTAGTAGCTGCCGTCGCAGATGCGCTCGTCGCAGACTATCTTGTAGTCGACGAACTTGCGGTGGACGACCTGGCCGTCGGCGTTGAGGCCGGCCTCCGTCCGCTTCGCGCCGAAGGCGAGGAAGACGGGCAGGTTGCCGAAGTTGTAGAGGTGGTGGTATATCGGCGGGATGCCCAGGGAGCCGAGGTCGGTGATTATCATCGAGCCGTGGAAGGGGCTCACCCCCAGCAGGGCGGAGGGCAGCCAGTCGAAGTAGTCGAAGAGGCGTATGAGCCAGACGGCGAACTTGAGCACGAGGCGGGGTATCCTCATGAGGGCCCGCGCCGCGTTCTCCGTGCCGCTCGTGTCGCCGGAGCGTATCTCCTCGACGGCGGCGTTCATCTTGGCGTATACGTCGTAGATGGTGTCGCTGGGCTCGAAGACGACCTTGGCGCAGGTCTCGGGGCTGTCGGGCTCGACGGAGTACTTGACCATCATGTTGACCAGTATCTCGTCGCGCGCGTAGACCCTCTGGCCGGAGACAAAGCGGTTGAGGCCGGGCATCTGGCTCACCACGCGCACATAGGCCGCGATGAAGAGGTGCAGCATACCGAGGCCCTTGTAGCCGCCGCGGCGCTGCCCGCGCAGCCAGCGGTCGGTTTCGGTGATGTCGACCTCGCCCTCAAAATAGTTGCACGCGTCGCTGCGGTCGCGCATTATGTAGGGGGTAAAGGCCATGAGCGGCGTTATCGAGCGCAGGCGGCGTCCCTCTTTCCGGTCGCCCAGGCGCTTGCGGGTTTTATCTGCCATGGAGCATCCTCCTCAAAGCACATCTAATCCGAGACATTATAATACGCAATTTGTGAGTAATCAAGATGTTTTTGCACAAGGTTATAATTTTGTCAAATATTCGTACAGATTGACAAAGAGTTCACGCTTCCAGGGGGCTACAACTTGGCTGTAAAAATGCTATTAAATGCACAATTACGCTTGCTAAATTTGATTGTTTTTGGTATTATTACTGTATAGTTTTATTGGCGGAATCGGCCTTGGCGCGAGTCCGTCGTTTTTCGGCAGGAGGTGTATCAATGTCCTTTGAAGCTGTAACAGCAATAAACGAGGCTGAAGCCAAAGCGAGACAGCTCAAGGCCGACGCGCTTGCATCGGCCAAGGCGGCCGAGGCCGCGGCCGTGCAGGAGGGGCAGCTTGCCATGGACGCCGCGAGGAAGAAGGCGGCGGACGAGGTTAAGGAGCTGCGGGCGAAGTCGGACGACAAGGCCCGTCAGGACGCCGTGGAGCTGGCCTCCGACACGGAGAACAAAAAAGCCGCGATGCGCGCTAGGGCCGACACGCGCATGGAAAAGGCCGCGGCGCTCATTGTGGAAAGGGTAGTGAACGGCTGATATGGCAATCGTAAAGATGAAAAAGCTCCGCCTGGCCGTCATGGCCAGGGAGCGAAAGGCCCTTCTAAAGGACCTGCTGCTCCTGGGCTGCGTGGAGTTC
>CALWYP010000050.1 GCA_944385795.1 uncultured Oscillospiraceae bacterium
GCCCGCGCCGGCTATGCCGGCAGCCCCGTGTGGCGTCACGGCGGCGTGGCCTTCGCGCCGAAGCCGCGCGACTACCGCTACGCCCTCACCAAGAAGACCCGCCGCCTGGCCCTCAAGAGCGCGCTGAGCGCCAAGGCCGCTGCCGGCGAAATCCTGGTGATTGACGGCCTGAAGGTCGAGGCCCCGAAGACGAAGCCCTTCGCCGAGTTCCTCGGCAAGATAGGCGCCGCCGGCAAGGCCATGGTCATAACCGAGAACGTGGACGAGGCCGTCGTCAAGTCCGCGCGCAACATTCCCGGCGTGACCACCACCACCGCCACCATAATCTCCGCTTACGAGATTCTCAACAACCGCGTGCTCGTGGTCGACAAGGCCGCGCTGCAAAAGATCGAGGAGGTGTTCGCCTGATGACCGCTTACGATATCGTGATTCGCCCCATCATCACCGAGCAGTCGATGGAGGACCTTGACATCAAGAAGTACGCCTTCGAGGTTGCGAAGGACGCGAACAAGATCGAGATAAAGAACGCCATTGAGGAGATCTTCGGCGTGACCGTTATCAAGGTCACCACCACCACCGTCAAGGGCAAGAAAAAGCGCACCGGCGCGTATCCTCAGGGCTACACCAAGACCTGGAAGAAGGCCGTTGTGAAGCTCAGCTCCGACTCGAAGACCATAGAAATCTTCGATCACATGGCGTAAGGGAGGATATGAGAGATGTCCAGTAAAACTTACAGGGCCACCTCTCCCGCGAGGCGCGCTATGACCGTTTCGGGCTTCGACGGCGTCGACAAGCACGCCAGGCCCGAGCGCAGCCTCACCGAGGTTGTCAAGAAGAACTCCGGCCGCAACAGCTACGGCCGCATCACCGTCCGCCACAAGGGCGGCGGCAACCGCAGGAAGTACCGCGTTATCGACTTCCGCCGCGACAAGCTGGACATGAGCGCGAAGGTCCTGCGCCTCGAGTACGACCCGAACCGCAGCGCGTTCATCGCCCTTGTCGAGTATGAGGACGGCGAGAGGCGCTACATCCTCGCTCCCGTGGGCATCGCCGCGGGCGACAGCGTCGTCTCCAGCGCGAACGCCGACATCAAGCCGGGCAACTGCCTGCCGCTTGAGAACATCCCGGTCGGCACCGTCATCCACAACATCGAGCTCTACCCCGGCCGCGGCGCCCAGTTCGTCCGCGCCGCCGGCGTCGCCGCCCAGCTCATGGCCAAGGAGGCCGGCATGGCCACCATACGCATGCCCAGCGGCGAGATGCGCAAGGTCCGCCTGGACTGCCGCGCCACGATAGGCCAGGTCGGCAACATCGACCACTCCAACGTCAGCATCGGCAAGGCCGGCCGCAAGCGCCACATGGGCATCCGCCCGACCGTCCGCGGCTCCGTCATGAACCCCTGCGACCACCCGCACGGCGGCGGCGAGGGCAAGAGCCCGATAGGCCGTCCCGGCCCGGTCACCCCGTGGGGCAAGCCGACCCTGGGCTACAAGACCCGCAAGGCGAAGAACCGCACCAACAAGTTCATCGTCAAGCGCCGCAACGCGAAGTAAGGAGGGTAACGACTAATGAGCAGAAGCATTAAGAAAGGGCCGTTCGCCGCTCCTGAATTGCTCAAGCGCGTCGACGAGCTCAACAAGGCCGGCGAGAAGAAGGTCCTCAAGACCTGGAGCCGTGCCAGCACGATTTTCCCGTCCTTTGTCGGCCACACCATCGCCGTGCACGACGGACGCCGCCACGTCCCCGTCTACATCACCGAGGACATGGTCGGTCACAAGCTGGGCGAGTTCGCGCCCACTCGTACCTTCCGCGGCCACTCCGGCAGCAAGACGGGCAAGTAAGGGGGAGGAAACATGGAAGAGATTAAAACCGCGCGGGCGCAGGCCAAGTTCGTCCGTATCGCTCCCCGCAAAATTCAGATTATCTGCGACATGATTCGCGGCAAGGACGCCGCCTACGCCGCCGCCCTTATGGAGAACACTCCGAAGGCAGGCTGCGAGTATGTCGGCAAGGTGCTCAAGAGCGCCGTCGCCAACGCCGAGAACAACTACGAGATGAATCCCGACAAGCTCTATGTTGAGCAGGCATATGTCGATGCCGGCCCCATCCTCAAGAGGGGTCAGCCGAGGGCCCACGGCCGCATGTACCGTATCAACAAGCGTACCAGCCACATCACCGTTGTCGTGGCTGAGAAGGAATAAGGAGGCGGGAACATGGGACAGAAAGTTAATCCGCACGGCCTTCGCGTCGGCGTCATAAAGAATTGGGATTCCCGCTGGTATGCCCGCAACGACAAGGTCGGCGACCTCATCGTCGAGGACTACAAGATTCGCAACTACCTGAAGAAGACCCTGTACAGCGCCGGTGTACCCAACATCGAGATAGAGCGCGACAGCAACAAGGTCCGCATCTTCATCCACTGTGCCCGTCCGGGCCAGGTCATCGGCAAGGGCGGCGCCGAGATTGAGCGCCTGCAGGCCACTGTCAGCAAGATGATTGGCAAGCCGGTCGCCCTCTCTATCGTTGAGGTCCGCACCGTCGACACCAACGCACAGCTCGTCGCCGAGAACATCGCCGGCCAGCTCGAGCGCCATATCGGCTTCCGCCGCGCTATGAAGAACGCCATCGGCCGCGCCATGCGCATGGGCGCCAAGGGCATCAAGGTCATGTGCGGCGGCCGCCTGGGCGGCGCCGAGATAGCCCGCAGCGAGTGCTACCACGAGGGCACCATCCCCCTGCAGACCCTGCGCGCCGACATCGACTACGGCTTCGCCGAGGCCGCGACCACTTACGGCCGCATAGGCGTCAAGGTCTGGATATACAAGGGCGAGGTCCTCAGCCAGACCCTGCGCACCACCCCGCGCACCATGGACA
>CALWYP010000051.1 GCA_944385795.1 uncultured Oscillospiraceae bacterium
TCGGGTCGGTTATCTGGAAGTAGACGACCGTGTCTATCTGCATGGTGACGTTGTCCTTGGTGATGACGGGCTGCGGCTGGAAGTCCGCGACCTGCTCCTTGAGCGAGACGACCTTCGCCACGCGCTCAATGAAGGGTATCTTGAAGTGCAATCCCACGTTCCAGGTCGTGTGGTAGGCGCCCAGGCGTTCTATGATGTACGCCCTTGACTGCTGGACGATGCGTATGCAGCGCACGAGGATGAAGATGACGACCAGCACGAGCAGGCCGAGCACTATTAATGTTCCTATTCCGGGCATGACTTTACCTCCTGTGTCGTTTATGGGTTATGGGCTGCGGGCAGGCCGGCGGCATGGCCGCGCTGTCACTGCCCGGCGCTTTTTACTATCAGCTTGACGCCCTCGATGCGGTCTACCTTAACCACGCTGCCCTTGGCGATATTGGCGCCGCTGCCGCTGCGGGCGGTCCACTCGTGGCCGTCGACATGGACGGCTCCGGTGCCGGCGATGTTATCTATGTCCTCGGTGACGACGGCCTCGGCGCCTATCACGCGGTCGGCGTTAGTGGCGACCTTGCGGCCGTTGAGGTACTTCAGCGCCAGCGGGCGTGTCAGCCAGAGCGTGAGCAGGCTGACGGCCAGGAACCACGCGGCCTGGAGCCAGAGGGCCGCGCCGAAGAGCGCGGCGATCAGCGCGGCCAGCGCGCCGAGCGCAAACCAGATGCAGACCAGCGGGGCGGTAAGGGCCTCGACTATAAGCAGCAGCACCATAAGCGCCAGCCACACAAGGGACATATTTGCCAACAAGATATCCAGCATAGCATACTCCTTTCCAGGGTTGGCCTGTTCCCTGAGGACATTCTACCTTAAATCCTCCGAGTTGGCAATAGAAAAGCAGCGAATTAAACAATTATGAATTTTATGAGAAAATTGTGTAAAGCCTCTTTACTTTTATGCGCTAAGGATATAAAATCTGAAATAATCATACTTTAAATTACGAGGTGTACGATGAACAAACAGAACAAGAAACCCAGGCGCGACGACATGTACGAGGCCATCCTGACCCTTGAGACCGTGGAGGAGTGCAAGCGCTTCTTCGACGACCTTTGTACGGTGACCGAGCTGCAGGCCATGGAGCAGCGCTATCAGGTGGCCGTGTACCTCAGCAAGGGCATGATCTATAACGACATATTGGAGCGCACAGGCGCGTCCAGCGCCACGATTTCCCGCGTCAACCGCAGCCTGCAATACGGCGCCGACGGCTACGCCGTGGCCTTCGAGCGGCTCAAGGCGGCCGGCAAGTTCGGCGAGGACGGAGAGAAGAAGGACGGCGAATGAGCGCATACGAGGCCCTCGCGCCCTGGTACGACGCCTTCACGCGGGACGTGCCTTACGAGGCCTACGCGGACTTCTATGAAAAGCTGTTCCGCGAGAGGGGCGGCCAGTTCCGGCTGCTGCTGGACCTGTGCTGCGGCACCGGCACGCTCGCGCTCATAATGGCGGGGCGGGGCTATGACATGATAGCGGCCGACGCCAGCGAGGAGATGCTGATGGAGGCCCGGGAGAAGGCCTGGGCCAGGGGAGGGGACTGCCCGCTGTTCATCTGCCAGAGGGCCGGGGGGCTCGACCTTTACGGCACGGTGGACGCGGCCTATTCCTCGCTCGATTCGCTCAGCTACGTCCCATTTGAGGAGCTGGAGGAGTGCTTCGCGCGGCTCAGGAACTTCATCCGCCCGGGCGGGCTCTTCACCTTCGACCTGCGCACGCCGGAGTTTTTGCGCGGGATGGATTCCAGCGCGTCGGTGGACGAGACGGACGGCGTGCTCTGCCTGTGGCGGGGGCGCTACGACGCCGGAGCGGGCGCGCTGCGCTACGGCATGGACATATTCGAACGCGTGGAGGGCGGCCTGTACGAGCGCTCCAACGAAGAGCACACGGAATATGCGCACGAGTTCGGCGCCGTAAAGGCGGCGCTGGAGCGGCACGGCTTTACGGACGTGCGCGCCCGTCCCGACGGGCCCATGGCCGGCCGGGATAGGATACATATAGAATGTGTACGAGGAGAATAAGCTAATGGACCAGATAGTCAGGGCCGTCTCCGCCGACGGCTTTGTAAAAATATCCGCCATCACGGCGAGGGACGCTGTGGAGCGGGCCAGGCGGATACACGGCCTCAGCCCTACCGCCGCCGCGGCGCTGGGCAGGACGCTCTGCGGCGCAAGTATGCTGGGCGAGCTCATGAAGGAGGAGGACGCCTCCCTAACTATCCGCGTGAACGGCGGCGGGCCCGTGGGCAGCGTCATTGCCGTCAGCGATTCGGACGGCAACGTGCGCGGATATGTGACGAACCCGGAGGCCGACCTGCCTACGAGGGCCGACGGGAAGCTGGACGTGGGCGGGCTTGTCGGCCGGCAGGGTATGCTGACCGTGAGCCGGGACCTGGGGCTGAAAGAGCCCTACGTCGGCTCCGTGGAGCTCGTCAGCGGCGAAATAGCCGAGGACCTGGCGCAGTATATGGTCGAGAGCGAGCAGATACCCTCGGCCGTCGGGCTCGGCGTCCTGATTGACACGGACCGGAGCGTGAAGGCGGCGGGCGGCTTCATAGTCCAGCTCATGCCGGGCGCCCCGGAGAAGCTGATCGACACCCTCGAAGCCAATATAATGTTCATGGACCAGCTCACCACAGTCCTCAGCGAGGACGGCGTCGACGCCGTGGTGAGCCAGGTGCTGTTTTCGCTCGACCCCAGGGAGGCCATGCGAGCGCCCATAGAATACCGCTGCTCCTGCTCGCGCGGCCGCGTGGCCGACGCCCTCAGGGCCGCCGGCAGGGAGGAGCTGCTCTCCATGGCGGAGGAGGGCAAAAACGCCGAGATAACCTGCCAGTTCTGCGACAAGGTGTACGAGTTTACGCCGGAAGAGCTCAGGGAGATGGCGGACGAGCCGAGGTAACGGAATAAACCGGAACTTTCTGCCCCCGGCGGCGTCTTAACCGCCAGGGGGTATTTTTATGAAAAAACGCCGTGTGATCACCATATGCGCCATCGCCCTGTTCGCCCTGGGCGCGGCCGCCTGGGCCGCCTTCGCCGGCCGGGCGTCCCGGCCCTTCGAGCGGCTGGAGGCGGAGGATATCGCCTTGGCGGACGTGACGGTCATGCCGCCGGACATAACAGCGCGGGTAGAGGACACAGAGCGCCTGGCCGGGCTGCTGCGCGGCTGCGCCGTCTACGGGGAGGACGCCTCCTACGACGAATACGCCGGACAGGCCGTGGTTTTCGAACTCACGCTCAGGGACGGGCGGGAAGCGAGCGTCACAGCCTTCAACCCGTTCCTCATAATCGACGGCACAGCCTACCGCTGCGAATCCGGCGCCTGCAATGCGCTCGCCACCTTCGGCAATTCCGTGCTCGAATCCGGCGCGCGGCGGGTGCTGGACAGCCCCACATGGCTGTGCGCCGTCTCCGGCAACACCAGCGCCGCCGCGGCGCTGGGCGGCTATGAGTGGGACCGGCCGCGCCCGGACGGGAGCTCGGAGCACGTTATAGCGGACGCCGCGGGGCCGCTCGCCGCCGCGGAGCACTGCGCCGTTATCGACACATATTCCGATTCCGCCGAGCTGCAATTCGGGGTCTGGCCGGACAGGCTCGGCAGCGTGCGACGCATAGACCCCGAGACAGGCGAGGGCTCCGCCGTTGAACAGACGGGCGGGCACTTCAGCCTTGCGCCGGGAATGAACGTCTACGCCGTCAGCGCGGAGTGGACGAGCACCATCGGTACGGGCAGCGCCGAATACTTCTTCAAGATAAACCGCCTGGAATGAAAAAAGAGAGCCCCGAGCGAAAGCTCGGGGCTCTTTCTGGAGGCGCCATCCGGATTTGAACCGGAGAATCGGGGATTTGCAGTCCCCTGCCTTACCACTTGGCTATGGCGCCGTCATCGGTTAGCTTCTGCAAGCTCCGATTTCCGCCTGTGTCGGGAGGCGAAAATCTACGCTTTTCGAAGCAACCTCCTCTCAAAATTGAAAGCCCGCTTTCAATTTTGCATGGGAAGAGGTAGATTGATTTAAGCTGAATAATAAGAGAGCCGCCAAGTAAGCGGCTGAAACTTACACTCTGCTTCCCGAACGGAACTGTAGTTCCGTTCGGAAGAGGAGGAATAAACTCGTTCGGCGCGGTTTTCGCCGCTAGGCGGAAACGGAGCGATAAGAGCTTGATTGCACTCCCCAGTAAGCCCGAACGGAACTGTAGTTCCGTTCGGAAGAGGAGGAATAAGCCCGTTCGGCGCAGTTTTCGCCGCTAGGCGGAAACGGAGCGATAAGAGCTTGATTCGCACTCCCCCGTAGGCCCGAACGGAACTGTAGTTCCGTTCGGAGAGGAGGAATAAGCCCGTTCGGCGCAGTTTTCGCCGCTAGGCGGAAACGGAGCGATAAGAGCTTATTCCGACGTTGGAGCGGGCAACGAGATTCGAACTCGCTACCTCCACCTTGGCAAGGTGGCGCTCTGCCAAATGAGCTATGCCCGCATATGGTGCCTCAGGCCAGAGTCGAACTGGCGACACGCGGATTTTCAGTCCGCTGCTCTACCAACTGAGCTACCGAGGCAGATATTTTACCGCAGGAGTAAATGGTGGGAACAACTGGACTCGAACCAGTGACCCCTTGCTTGTAAGGCAAGTGCTCTAACCGGCTGAGCTATGCTCCCGGGCTGACGGCTTTGTCATTATACGATAGCGCAACCCCATTGTCAAGACTTTTTTTAAAAAACTTGAAACGCGGGCGGAGGGGGGCGGCATTACATATACTTAACGCAATTTTAACATAACTATTGACATTGCCCCGCCGGAACTGTATTCTAGGGGTGATATCTGTCGAAAGAGGGGGAGAGATTTTTGGACGTCAGCTTTGGTCATTTTATGCAGCAGATGGCCTCTGACCCGGCGCTGCTTATAACTACGCTGCTCACTGTCGGCGTCATATTTGTCAATGGCTGGACCGACGCGCCCAACGCTATAGCGACGTGCATTTCCACTCGCTGTATGGGCGTGCGTCCGGCCATTCTCATGAGCGCCATATTTAATTTCATGGGCGTCTTCATCATGACGCACATCAACAGCTCCGTCGCCTTCACGATAAGCAATATGGTGGACTTCGGCGGAAACGCGCAGGACGCGCTCATAGCCCTTTGCGCGGCGCTGTTTTCCATAGTCGTGTACTCCACGGGCGCGAGCTTCCTCGGCATCCCGACAAGCGAGAGCCACAGCCTCATAGCGGGCCTGACCGGCGCGGCGATAGCGATAAGCGGCGGCCTGGACGGCGTGAATTTCCAGGAGTGGGCCAAGGTGCTCTACGGCCTGGTGCTGAGCCTGGCGCTGGGCTTTGCGAGCGGCTGGGTGCTCTGCAAGATAGTCACGCTTGTGTTCCAGAACATGGACAGGCGCCGGACGCAGCCCTTCTTCAAGTGGGCGCAGATAGCCGGCGCGGCGGCGATGAGCTTTATGCACGGCGCGCAGGACGGGCAGAAATTCATAGGTGTGCTCTTCCTCGGCCTGGCCTTCTGCAACGGGCAGAGCGACGTCGGCAGTATGCAGATACCCGTCTGGCTGATGCTCATGTGCTCCCTCGTCATGGGCCTGGGCACGAGCGTGGGCGGCGAGAAGATCATTAAATCCGTGGGCATGGACATGGTCAAGCTCGAGAAATACCAGGGCTTCTCCGCCGACCTCTCCGCGGCCTTCTGCCTGCTGCTCTCAAGCGTGTTCGGCATACCCGTTTCCACCACGCACACCAAGACCAGCGCCATCATGGGCGTCGGCGCGGTCAAGCGCATATCCGCCATCAATTTCGGCGTCGTGCGCGAGATGATCCTGACCTGGGTCTTCACCTTCCCGGGCTGCGGGCTTATAAGTTTTGTGGTTGCGAAGGCCTTCCTGCTCTTTTTCTGATTTGGAGGTATAAGACATGTCTAAGAAACAGGACGAATACTATTTCAAAACCTTTGTGGACTGCGCCGATTACGCCTGCCGGGCGGCGCACATGCTCGAAGAGGTGCTCGACAAGTTCGACCCTGACGACCTCCAGCGCCACATAGACGAGATGCACGAGCTGGAGCACGCGGCCGACGAACGCAAGCACGAGATGCTTGACGTCCTCGCCAAGGCCTTCATAACGCCCATAGAGCGCGAGGATATAATAGAGCTCTCCCATTGCATAGACAACATGACGGACAAGATAGAGGACGTCTTCCTGCGCCTGTACACCAACAACGTGCAGACCATGTCCCCCGACGCCGTGGATATGGCCAAGGTCGTGATACACTGCTGCGAGTCCGTCAAGGAGATGCTGGTAGAGTTCCCGAACTTCAAGCGCTCCAAGACCCTCAAGGACCATATAATCCGCATAAACACCATGGAGGCGGAGGCCGACCGCCGCTTCATCTCCAGCATGGCCAAGCTCCACCGTTCCGGCGCTGACGCCCTGCATATCATAGTCTGGCGCGAGATATATAAATATCTCGAGGACTGCGCCGACGCCTGCGAGAACGTCGCCGACGTCGTCGAGGGCGTGGTCATGGACAACACCTGAAATAGGCAGGACAAGCTGAAGCTCCCCCGGCCGGGCCGGGGGAGCTTCAGCTTTGCCCGCCCGGCGCAAAGCGCGAAAAACCGCGCCCCAAAAAGCGGGGCGCGGTTTAAATTATGGTCTGTCCCGGTTTACAGGGCGCTCACGATGTCGCGGGTGTCGCGGGCGATCACGAGCTCCTCGTTCGTGGGGATGACCCAGAGCTGGACCTTGCTGTCCGGCTTGGAGATGCAGCGGTCCTCGCCGCGCTTGGCGTTGGCCTCCTCGTCGAGCTCCGCGCCGAGGTAGCCGAGGTACTGGCAGATGCCCGCGCGGGTGGTGGGGGCGTTCTCGCCGACGCCGGCGGTGAAGATGACGGCGTCGACGCCGTTCATGGCGGCGGCGTAGCTGCCGACGACCTTGGCGACGCAGTAGTCGAACATGTCGAGGGCGAGGCGGGCGCGCTCGTTGCCCTCGTCGGCGGCGGACTCAAGGTCGCGGAAGTCGCTGCTGACGCCGCTGACGCCCAGGACGCCGGACTTCTTGTTGAGGATATTCAGCATCTCGTCTATGCCGAGGCCGTGCTTGTTCATGACGTACTGCATGGCGCCGGGGTCGAGCTCGCCGACGCGGGTGCCCATGGGCAGGCCGACCAGCGGGGTGAAGCCCATGGAGGTGTCGACGCTCTTGCCGTTCATGATGGCGCAGATGCTCGAGCCGTTGCCCATGTGGCAGCTTATGAGCTTGAGCTCCTCGATGGGCTTGCCCATGAGCTCGGCGCAGCGGCCGGAGACGTAGCGGTGGCTGGTGCCGTGGAAACCGTAGCGGCGGACGCCGTCCTCGGTGTAGTAATCGTAGGGCAGGGCGTACATATAGGCCTTGGCGGGCATGGTCTGATGGAAGGCGGTGTCAAACACGGCGACCTGGGGCACATCCTTGCCCATGACCTCCACGCAGGCGTTGATGCCGGTGATATTGGCCGGGTTGTGCAGGGGGGGCGAAGGGGGTGCACTCCTCGAGCGCCTTCATGACCTCGCCGGTTATCAGCACGCTGCAGGCGAACTTCTCGCCGCCGTGGACGACGCGGTGGCCGACGGCGTCAATCTCGTGCATGGACTTCACAACGCCGTACTCTTCGCTGGTGAGCTTGTCCAGGACGGCGGCTATGGCCTCGGAATGGGTGGGCAGGGGGACGTCCTCGTTGAATACGGGCTTATCGCCGGCCATGGGGGTGTGCTTGAGGTGACCGTCGATGCCGATGCGCTCGCACAGGCCCTTGGCGAGGAGCTTCTCGCCCTCCATGTCGATGAGCTGGTACTTGAGCGAGGAGCTGCCGGCGTTGATGACCAATACTTTCATTTTTACGTTACCTCTCTTTGCTATTGTCAAATTCGCTGTGAGATAGTAAGATGTACACACATACATCTACATTTTATCCCTTTCCACTATAAAACGCAAGAGCTTTCTGGAGGCTGACATGAAGATTGCAGGTATAGTCGCGGAGTACAACCCCTTCCACAACGGGCACGAGGCGCATATTGCCGCTACGCGCGCGCTGCTGGGCTCCGACGCGGGCATAATCTGCTGCATGTCGGGCGACTTCGTACAGCGCGGCGAGGCCGCCCAGTGGTCAAAATTCGCCCGGGCCGAGGCCGCCGCTCGCTGCGGGGCCGACCTGGTAATCGAGCTCCCGGCGCCCTGGGCGCTCTCCAGCGCAGAGGGCTTCGCGCGCGGGGCGGTGGAGCTGCTTGAGAGCCTGGGCGTGGCCGGCTACCTCAGCTTCGGCAGCGAGACGCGGGACATATCCGCCCTGGAGCGCGCGGCCGAGGCCCTGCTCGACCCCAAGGTGGACGCCGCCGTGCGCGAGGAGCTCGCCGCCGGCGGGAGCTACGCCGCGGCGCGCCAGAGGGCCCTCGAACGCTTCATCGGCGCCGGCGCCGCCGTCATAGAGACGCCGAACAACATCCTCGCGGTAGAGTATATCAAGGCCCTGTTCAACTCCCGCTCGCGCATGAAGCCGCTGGCCGTGGAGCGCCGCGGCGCCGACCACGACCGCCCGTCCAGCGGCCGCATACGCTCGGCCAGCGAGATAAGGATGCTCACCGCCGCCGGCCGCGGCTACGCCGCCTACATGCCGCCGGAGGCTTACACGGTGCTGGAGCGCGAGCGGCGGCAGGGCAGGGGGCCCGTGCTCATGAGCGCCCTGGAGAGCCCGATACTCAGCCGGCTGCGTATGCTCACGCGCGAGGACTTCGCCGCCGTGCCGGACGCGAGCGAGGGGCTGGAAAACCGCCTGCTCGCCGCCGTGGAGGAGCCGACGCTCGACGGCGTGCTCGCCGCGGCCAAAAGCAAGCGCTACGCCCTCGCCCGGCTCAGGCGCATGTGCATGTGCGCCGCCCTGGGCATAAAATCCGGCATGAACGCCGCCGAGCCGCCCTACGCCCGCGTCCTCGCCGCCGGGGAACGCGGCCGCGAGATATTGAGGCAGGCGGAGAGAAGCGCCCGCGTGCCGTTGATCGTCAAGCCCGCCGCGGGGCGGAAGCTCCCCCTGGCCGCGCGGGAAATCTTCGA
This sequence comes from uncultured Oscillospiraceae bacterium, assembly GCA_944385795.1. Classification (GTDB taxonomy): domain Bacteria; phylum Bacillota; class Clostridia; order Oscillospirales; family Oscillospiraceae; genus Scatomorpha. The sequence goes on from CALWYP010000051.1 coordinate 9,122, forward strand.
GCTGGGCGCGCGGGCGCGCGACCTCTTCGTGCTCGGCTGCCCCGCCTCCGCGGAGCGCCGCGGCGGCAGCGATTGGCGTGCTTCTCCGGCCATATTATAGGGCGCGGACGCCCTTTTGTCTCTTTTGCACTGTAGTACGCCAAAAAGTTAACGACAAATTGTTCAACCAACATTCATAATTGCCTTGCAATCCTCCCGCGAATGTCGTATAATAATGCGCAAGGCTGAGAAAAACATTTGTCCGCTTGCCGCGGACAGTTCGGCCAAGTAATATATGGAACACAGGAGGAATGAAAATGAAGAAGTTTCTTGCGCTGCTTCTTGCACTCGTAATGGTGTTCGCCCTCGCCGCCTGCGGCGAAGCCGAGACCGAAGAGACCACCCCCGCCGGCGAGACCACCCCGGCCGAGGAGCCGGCCGGCGAAGGCAAGGTTGTCAAGATAGGCGTGTTTGAGCCCCTGACCGGCGACTCCGGCGCGGGCGGCAAGCAGGAGTACCTGGGCATGCAGTACGCCCAGTACCTCACCCCCACCGTTGAGATAGGCGGCGAAGAGTACACCGTCGAGCTCGTCCCGGCGGACAACGCCTCCAGCGCCGACCGCGCCCCCACCGCCGCCGCCACCCTGGTCAGCGAGGGCGTGAGCATAGTCCTCGGCACCTATGGTTCCAGCGCCGCCATCGCTGCCGGCCCGACCTTCGAGCAGGCCCAGATCCCGGCCATCGGCGTCACCTGCACCAACCCGCAGGTCACCGAGGGCAACGAGTATTATTTCCGCATCTGCTTCCTGGATCCCTTCCAGGGCACCGTCCTCGCCAACCACGCCATCGAGCAGCTCGGCGCTGAGAAGGCCTACCTCCTCGGCGAGCTGGGCAACGAGTACGACAACGGCCTCATGAACTACTTTGAGGACGCCTTCACCGAGCTCGGCGGCACCGTCGTGAAGGACAACTTCCCGACCAACAACTCCGACTTCACCAGCTACCTGAACAAGGCCGTGAACGAGGGCGCGGACGTCATCTTCTGCCCCGTCTCCATCACCTACTCCACCCAGATCGTCGCCCAGGCCAAGGCCATGAACCTTGAGATCCCCATCCTCGGTTCCGACACCCTGGACAACAACACCGTCCTCGAGGCCGCCCAGGGCAGCAACGTCGACCTGCGCGTCTCCACCTTCTACGCCGACGGCGCGAACCCCGAGTTCGACGAGGGCTTCAAGGAGTGGATTAACTCCGATCCCGACAACCTCACCAACAACGGCGGCAACGACACCATCGCGGCTGTCTCCGTCATGGGCTACGACGCCTACTACGTCGCCCTCGAGGCCCTCAAGGCCGCCGGCACGACCGACTCCGTCGCCGTCAAGGACGCCCTCTGGGACGTCGAGTACGACGGCATCACCGGCCACATCGCCTTTGACGACGTGAACGGCGACGCGGTCCGCGACACCGCCTTCATAAAGATTGCCGACACCGCCAACAACGTTTGGACCTCCGGCGGCAGCCAGACCGTCGCCTGAGCGCGGCCGCGGCAGACTGATATTTAAAACCTTTGCTTTGGCGGGGGCTTCGGCCCCCGCCAAACAGTGTCAAAGAAAGACGTGGGCTGTCTCGTAAGGGAAAAAGCGGACGGCTTCTCCTTTTACGAGGCAGTCCAAGTGTGGAAAGGAAGGAATCCCGTGCAATTTGCTGTGTCAATCCTGCTGTCGGGCATCTCCGTGGGCGGACAGTACGCGCTTATCGCCATAGGCTATACCATGGTCTACGGCATACTGCGCCTTATCAACTTCGCCCACGGCGACGTCTTTATGGTGGCGGGCCTACTCGTCGTATACATGTCGGCGAGCATGCCGCTGTACATATCCATACCGCTTATGATTGTTTTCGTCGTGGCGCTCGGCTTCTGCATAGAGCGCGTGGCATACAAGCCGCTGCGCAGCGCGCCGCGCATGTCCGTCATGATAAGCGCCATAGGCGTGAGCTTCCTGATCCAGAACTTCGCCACCTACTACACCGGCGGTTTGCCGCAGATGTACCCCATGATCCCCTTCCTGAGCGATTCGGTCGTCATCTACGGCACCAGCACCAAGTGGGTCACTATCATCACCCCCTTCCTGGTCTTGGCCCTGGTCATAGCTCTCACGCTGCTCATCAACAAGACCAAGATAGGCCTTGCCATGCGCGCGGCGGCCAAGGACTTTGAGACCTGCCAGCTCATGGGCATCAAGATCAACTCCGTCATCAGCTTCACCTTTATCATAGGCAGCGCCCTCGCCGCTATCGGCAGCGTGCTGTACTTCACCAACTACCAGAGCATCGTCCCGCTCTCCGGCGCAATGCCCGGCCTGAAGGCCTTCGTCGCGGCGGTCTTCGGCGGCATCGGCTCCATACCCGGCGCGGTCATCGGCGCCTTCATCATCGGCATCTGCGAGAACATCATCAAGGGCACCAGCCTTACTGTCTTCTCCGACGCCTTCACTTTTGCCCTGCTCATCATCATCCTGGTGGTCAAGCCCACCGGCCTCTTTGGTGAGAAGAGCACCGACAAGGTCTGAGGAGGTGCCGCATGTCTGCTGTTACACTTGAAAAGAAGAGCAAGAAGGGCTCCATCCTCGCTTTCATCGGCGTGCTGGCCGTGCTCGGCCTCACGATAGTGCTTGAGAACACCCTCGACCCCAACGCCAACATCATCGTCTTCACCGCCCTCAAGAAGGGCGCGGTGTACGCCCTCGTGGCCGTGAGCATGAACCTCCTGAACGGCTTCACGGGCCTTTTCAGCCTCGGCCAGGCCGGATTCATGCTCCTCGGCGGCTACACCTTCGCCATACTCACCATCCCCGTCGAGTCGCGCGACAGCGTCTACTACCTCTTCGACGGCGCCGCGATTAATTTCTCCATAACCGAATCGCTGCAAAACCTCTTCGGCGGCAGCGGCGTGGGCGGCGCGGCCGGCTTTGTGCTGGGCATCGTCATAGCCCTCGTCTGCGCGGGCCTCGTGGCGGCCTTCTTCGCCTGGCTTATCGGCCTGCCCGTGCTCAAGCTCAAGAGCGACTACCTCGCCATCGCCACCCTCGGCTTCGCGGAGATAATCCGCGCCATATTCCAGTGGGAGCCCCTGGGCAAGGTGACGAACGGCGCCAACGCCCTGAAGAGTTTCCCCATACTCAGCGACTTCAATATCGTCAACGCCGACGGCCAGGTCGTGCTGAGGCTGTCCACTTTCGCGGCCTTCGCCATCGCCGGCATCTGCATCTGGCTCATAGTGCTGCTCATCAACTCCAGCTACGGCCGGGCGTTCAAGGCCATACGCGAGGACGAGATAGCCGCCGAGGCCATGGGCATCAACCTCGCCAAGCACAAGCGCATGAGCTTCATGATAAGCTCCTTCTTCGCCGGGATCGGCGGCGCCCTGCTCGCCATGTTCATGAACCAGGTGCAGGCCAAGACCTTCACCTCCACGATGACCTACGAGATACTGCTTATCGTCGTCCTCGGCGGCATAGGCTCCGTCTCCGGCAGCGTTATCGCGGCCTTCCTCTACATGGCCTGCAGCGAGTGGTGGCTGCGCTTCCTCGACGTGCCCGCGGCGTTCAAGAGCGACGGCCGCTACTACACCTTCGTCGCCATACTGGCCATAGCCGCCGTGCTGATTACCCTGCTGCTGGTCTGGCGCAGGAAGAAGGGCGGCGCGAAGAAGGCCGGCGAGCTCTGGACCGCCTTCCTGCCAGGCGTAATCGTACTGGCCTACGATATCTACTACCTATCGACGGGGAGCAGGGAGGTGCCCTTCCTCAACTCCGGCTTCCGCATGGTCGTCTTCAGCGTCATAATCATGGTCGTCGTGCTGTTCTTCCGGCGCGGCCTGTTCGGCGATAAGGAGCTGCCCTATGTGCTCCGCCAGATAAGCGCCTTCTTCAAGCGGCTTTTCGCCGGGGGCAGGAAGAGCGTAAAGACCGCAGAAAACGGAAAGGAGGGCGGCGCCAATGAGTGAGAACGTCCTGCGCATGGAGAACGTCACCATGCAGTTCGGCGGCGTCGTCGCCGTCAACAACCTCTCTATCGAGGTCAACAAGGGCGAGATAGTCGCCCTGATAGGCCCCAACGGCGCGGGCAAGACGACCGCCTTCAACTGCGTGACCGGCGTCTACCAGCCTACCAACGGGCGCATAGAGTTCCTGGGCGAGACGATTGTCCGCAACCATCCCCAGGGGAAAATGGCCAAGGAGTACCTCGGCGAGCACGGCACGCTCTACACGGCCAATTATAAGGGCGAGGACGACCCCGGCGCCCTCGAGGCCATCGCCGCCGAGAGCGACGGCGCCAAAAAGGCCGCGCTCCAGGCCGAGTTCGACAAGGCCGCCGCGCAGCGCGTCGCGGACGCCAAGGCCAACGACCCCGACGCCCTCACAAACAGGGCCGTCGCGCCGACGCCGGACAAGATAACCCGGCTCGGCATCGCGCGCACCTTCCAGAACATCCGCCTTTTCTCCGCGCTGAGCGTGCTGGACAACGTGCTCATAGCGAAGCATATGCGCGCCAAGCAGAACGTCTTCTCCGCCACGCTGCGAATGAACGCCAGGGAGGAGAGGCGCATGAGGCAGGAGGCCATGGAGCTCCTGGCTGAGCAGGGCCTCGACCACCTCAAGGACGAGGTGGCGGGCTCCCTGCCCTACGGCATACAGCGCCGCCTCGAGATTGCCCGCGCGCTGGCCACCAGCCCGAAGCTGCTGCTGCTCGACGAGCCGGCCGCCGGCATGAACCCGCAGGAGACGCAGGAGCTCGGCGAGTATATCGTAGAGATAAAGAAGAACCACGACCTCACGATACTCATGATAGAGCACCACATGGACCTCGTCATGCAGTTTTCCGACCGCATCTACGTCATTGACTTCGGCAAGCTGATATCCGCCGGCACGCCCGACGTGGTCAAGGCGGACAAGAGGGTCATAGACGCATACCTGGGGGTGGTCGAATGAGCGGCGTAATACTGAGCATAAAGGACCTCAAGGTCAAATACGGCGGCATAGAGGCCGTCAAGGGCATCTCCTTCGACGTGCGCGAGGGCGAGATCGTCACCCTGATCGGCGCGAACGGCGCTGGCAAGAGCTCCACCCTGCGCACTATCGCCGGCCTCGTGAAGCCCGCCGGCGGCTCCATAAGTTTCAAGGGCGAGGAGATAACCGGCGCCGACCCGACGGAGATAGTAAAGCGCGGCATAACCCTCGTGCCCGAGGGCAGGCGCATCTTCGCCGACCTCACCGTGCTTGAGAACCTGCGTATAGGCGCGTACCTCCGGCACGACTCCCTCAAGGACGACATAGAGTGGGTCTACAGCCTGTTCCCGCGCCTCAAGGAGCGCTCCTGGCAGGCGGGCGGCACGCTCTCCGGCGGCGAGCAGCAGATGCTGGCCGTGGCCCGCGCGCTCATGAGCCGGCCCAAACTTATCATGATGGACGAGCCCAGCCTCGGCCTCGCCCCCATCATAGTCCGCGGCATCTTCTAGATTATACGCGAGATAAATAAGCGCGGCACCACCATACTGCTCATAGAACAGAACGCAAATATGGCCCTCCAGACCGCCGACACCGGCTATGTGCTCGAGACAGGGCGCATTACCCTCACCGGCACCGGCGCGGAGCTCCTGGCCAACGAGGCCGTCCAGGCCGCCTACCTCGGCACTTGATCTGCAATCTGAAACTTTACGGTGCCGTTTCGGCATAAGAGGACGCCGGTCCAAAACCGGCGTCCTTTTTTGCGCGCCCACCCACGCCGGGGTTTGCTTCAACCCCTCAGTCAGCTTCGCTGACAGCTCCCCTTCCAGGGGAGCCGGGGGGGTATGCGCAAACCTTTCGCTGATTTTGCGCCTACGCCCGTCACCGGGCGGCTGCGTCCGTACCGCCGCAACTCGAAGGCTCGCATTGCCGGCGGGCACAGCCCGCCTAAACTGAGACAGGACAAGCTGCAAGTCCCGTCACCGGGCGGCTGCGTCCGTACCGCCGCAACGCGAAGGCTCGCATTGTCAGCGGGCACAGCCCGCCAACGCGAAGGCCCGCATTGCCGGCGGGCACAGCCCGCCAATGCGAAGGCTCGCCACTATCCGCGGCGATACGCCGCCGTTTACAAGGGCGGCGGCATGTGTTACAATGAACAAGTTAGGAGGCGCGATATGCCCGAAAAGCTCAGGGAGATAATTTCAAGATACGACGAGATAAGCAGGCGCATGGAAGAGCCGGAGTGCTATAGCGACGCGGCGGAATACGCGCGGCTCGCCCGCGAGCAGAAGGGGCTCGAAGAGGTGGCCGCCGCGGCGCGGGAGTATTTCGGCGCGCTGGACGCGATGTCGGAAGCCGAGGCGCTTTTTTCCGACGCGGAGCTCGGCGCGCTGGCCCGGGAGGAGTACGCCGGGGCCAGGGAGCGCGCCAGCGCGCTTGAGGAGAGGCTGCACGAGCTGCTGGTCCCGCGCGACCCGGACGACGAGCGCGGCGTTATAATAGAGATACGCGCCGGCGTCGGCGGGGAGGAGAGCGCGCTCTTTGCGCACAGCCTTTACCGCATGTACTCGATGTACGCCGAGGCGCGGCGCTGGAAGGTGGCCGTCGCAAACGTGAACGACACGGAGCTCGGCGGGATAAGGGAGATAAGTTTCTCCGTAGAGGGCGCGGGCGCGTTCGCCAGGTTCAAGTACGAGTCCGGCGTCCACCGCGTGCAGCGCGTGCCGGAGACGGAGGCGGGCGGGCGCATACACACCTCCACCGCCACCGTGGCCGTGCTGCCCGAGGCCAGCCCCGTAGAGGTCCACATCGACCCGGCCGACCTGCAGATAGACACCTACCGTTCCTCCGGCGCGGGCGGCCAGCACGTCAACAAGACGGAGAGCGCCATAAGGATAACGCACCTGCCCACGGGCACGGTCGTGGAATGTCAGGATGAGCGCAGCCAGTACAAGAACAAGGACAGGGCCATGAAGATACTCGCCTCCCGCCTTTACGAGGCCGAGCGTGCTAGGCGGGACTCCGAGCGCGCCGCCGAAAGGCGCAGCCAGGTGGGCACGGGTATGCGCAACGAGCGCATACGGACCTACAATTTCCCGCAGGGCCGCGTTACAGACCACCGGATAGGTCTTACGCTCTACAAGATAGACAGGATTATGGACGGGGAGCTCGACGAGCTCATAGACGCCCTGGCGGCGGCCGAACGCGCCGGGCAGCTGGGCGGGGAGGCCAAGGATGAGAACTGAAATTCTGCGCGCGGACGGCATAGCGCGCGCCGCCGAAATCATACGCGCCGGCGGCCTTGTAGCCGTGCCGACGGAGACGTTCTACGGCCTCGCCGCCGACGGCAGGAACGCGGAAGCCGTCGAGAAGATTTACGCCGTCAAGGGCCGGCCCGAGGTGAAGCCGCTGAGCCTCATGGTGCATGACGCCTCGGCGATGCGCCGCTGCTGGAGCTCCGTGCCGGAGGCGGCGCTTAGCCTCGCCGGGGACTTCTGGCCCGGCCCGCTGACTATAATTTACGAGAGCGGGGACAATATACCCGGCATTGTCCGCGCCGGCGGCCCCACCGTGGGCCTGCGCTGCCCCGACCACCCGCTGACGCTCGCGCTGCTCGCCGAGTGCGGCGCGCCCCTCGCCGCGCCGAGCGCGAACCCCTCCGGCTCGCCGAGCCCAAAGACCCCCGCGCAGGTGCTGGAATACTTCGACGGCAAGATTGACGCCGTAATCGACGGCGGCGAATGTGGGATAGGCCTGGAGTCCACCATAATCACCCTGGCTTCAGAGCCGTACAGGATACTGCGGCAGGGCGCCCTTGGCGCGGACGAAATCTCCGCGCGCCTCGCCGCGGACATGTGCATAATCGGGCTCACCGGCGGCACGGGCACAGGTAAGACCACCGCCCTCGGCGTCCTGCGCTCCATGGGCGCGCTCTGCCTGGACTGCGACGGGATTTACCACCGCCTGACGCGGGAGAGCGAGGAGCTGAAGGCCGCGCTCACGGCCCGCTTCGGCGAGGTGTATAAGGACGGGGCGCTGGACCGCAAGGCCCTGGGCCGCATAGTGTTTTCCGACCCCGAGGCGCTCCGCGGGCTCAACTCCATAACCCACGGCTTCGTCACCGCGGAGACCCACCGCCTGCTGCGCGAATACGCCATGGCGGGCGGCTCGCTCGCCGCCATAGACGCCGTAGGGCTCGTGGAGGCCGGGGAGGACGGGCTGTGTACGGCCGTCTTCGGCGTGCTCGCCCCAAGGGAGGCCAGGATTGAGCGCGTCGTGGCCCGCGAGGGGGTGAGCCGGGAGTACGCCGCTTCCCGAGTGGACGCGCAGAAGCCCGACTCGTTTTATTTGGAGAACTGCTCCGCCTGCCTTTTGAACGACGGCACGCGGGATGAATTCGCGGCGAAGTGCCGCGCCGCCTTTGAGGAGGTAATACGCAATGGACGGAAAGAAAGACTACCGAGAAGAGCTCTTCTATGAGCCCAAGAACGGCTACGACGCCATGGACGCCGGGGAACGCGCGCTTATGGAGCGGTACTGCGAGCAGTACAAGATCTTCCTGGACGGCGCGCGCACCGAGCGCGAAAGCGTCCGCAGCGCCATCGAGCTCGCAAAGCTCCACGGCTTTGAGGAGCTGACGCCGGAAACCAGCCTCGTCCCCGGCAGCCGCGTCTACTACTCCAACCGCGGCAAGAGCCTGCTGCTGGCCGTGATAGGCGAAAAGCCGCTGTCCGGGGGCATGAACCTTACGGCGGCCCACGTCGATTCGCCCAGGCTCGACCTGAAGCAGCTGCCGCTCTACGAGGACAACGGGCTCGCCTTTTTCAAAACGCACTATTACGGCGGCATAAAGAAGTACCAGTGGACGGCCATACCCCTGGAGCTGCACGGCGTCATAGCGCTCAAGGACGGGGAGAGCATTGACGTCTGCATAGGCAGGGACCCCGGCGACCCCGTTTTCACGGTCAGCGACCTGCTGCCCCACCTCGCGGGCGAGCAGATGGCCAAAAAGCTCTCCGAGGGCATAAAGGGCGAGGCGCTGAACCTGCTGGCCGGCTCCGTGCCCTATGACGACGACGGCAAAGACCGCGTCAAGCTCGCGGTCATGAGCATACTCAACAGCTCCTACGGCATCACCGAGGCCGACTTCATATCCTCGGAGCTCTACGCGGTGCCCGCCTTCGAGGTGCGCGACCTCGGCCTTGACCGCAGCATGATAGGCGGCTACGGCCACGACGACCGCTCCTGCGCCTTCGCCGAGCTGCGCGCCATCCTCGACATTGAGGGCGTGCCCGCGCGCAGCGCGGTGTGCATCCTCGCCGACAAGGAGGAGACGGGCTCCGACGGCGTCTCCGGCATGAAGAGCCAGGCCTTCGAGTACTTCATGGGCAGGCTCTGCCGCGCCCAGGGCTGCACGCTTGAAGATTGCTTCGCCAACAGCCTTTGCGTCAGCGCCGACGTCAGCGCCGCCTTCGACCCCAACTACCCCGACGTGAGCGAGAAGCGCAACGCCGCCCAGCTCAATTACGGCGTCGCCCTCAACAAGTTCACCGGCGCGCGCGGCAAGTCCGGCACCAACGACGCCCCCGCCGAACTGGTGGCCAAGATACGCCGCGTCCTCGACGGGGCGGGCGTGCAGTGGCAGATGTGCGAGCTCGGCAAGGTCGACCAGGGCGGCGGCGGCACCGTCGCCATGTTCATGGGCAACCGGAATATTGACACGATAGACGCCGGCGTGCCCGTCCTGAGTATGCACGCGCCCTACGAAGTGGTTGCGAAATACGACTGCTACATGACCTACAAGTGCATGGCGGCCGTCTATGCAATAGAGGAATAGAAGCTACCTGCGCCGCGGGCTTTGCCCCGCGGCGCTTTTGCGTCTTGTTATTTTGCGCCCTTTATGGTAATATAGTAAGTCGGTATCGCCTGACGCAAGGCGGATTGAATAGGCACTGGAGGTATTTCCGTTGAATATAGGCTCGGCAATCTTCCTCGGGATAGTACAGGGGCTGGCGGAGTTCCTGCCCATTTCGAGTTCGGGGCACCTTTCCGTACTTCAAAACCTTTTCCACCTCAATTCACTGGAGGACGGGCACCTCTTTTTCGACGTGCTGCTCCACCTGGGCACGCTGGTAAGCATTTTCGTATGCTATTGGAAGGACATCAAGGACATGGTGCGCGAGGTGTTCGTGGTGCTGCGCGGGGGCAGGACGGCCTCCGGCGAGGCCGTACAGGGCCGGCTCCCGGCGGCGAGGCTCTTCATGATGCTCGTCATAGCCACGCTGCCGCTGGTGCTGATAGTCCCGGTAAACGGGCTCGTTGAAGAGCTATATTACCACAGCTGGTTCATAGGCATAGCCTTCCTGCTGACGGGCTGCCTGCTCTATGTCTCGGACAGGATGGCCCCGGGGCGGAAGACGGAGAAGAACATGCGCATACGCGACGCGCTTATCATCGGCTGCTGCCAGTGCGTGGCCACCATACCCGGCCTCTCCCGCAGCGGCACAACCATAACCGCCGGTATTGCCGCGGGCCTCGACAGGCAGTTCGCAATGCGCTTTTCCTTCCTCCTGAGCATCCCAGCCGTGCTGGGCGCGAATATCCTCGGCATAGTTGACGCCATCCAGTCGGATTTCGACCTCGCCCTGCTGCCCGTCTACCTCGTGGGCATGCTCGCGGCGGTCATATCCGGCATCGGGGCGATTACGCTCATGAAGCTCATCTCACGCAAGAACAAGTTCGGTTTCTTTACCTACTATTGCTGGGCCGCCGGCATAGTCACGCTGGTGCTCTCGCTCGGCTACTGAGAAAGGCAGGCTCTTATGGCAAACTCCACCGGCGGGGCGAAAAAGGCCTCCGGCTCCGCCAAAAAAGGCGCGGCTTCGCGCTCAAAAACGCCGGCCAAGAAGGCCCAGCGCCCTGTGAGGCGCGAGATAGGCGCGGTCGTATGCGCCTTCCTCGGCATCTTTTCGCTCATAGGCTACTTCGACGTGCAGGCGCTCTTTATCGACGTATTCTGCGCCTTTATAAAGGGCCTGCTCGGCTGGGGCTATTTCCTCTTCCCGATAGCGCTCATAATAGCGGCCGGGATACTTGCCATGCACCGCGGCCGGCCCGTCGCGCTGCGCGTAAGCTGCACGCTGCTGGCCCCGCTCTTCGTTGGGGCCCTGGCCCATCTGCTTTTCGCCGGCGGCGGCTACGCCTTCGGCGGGAGCTTCATCGGCCTGTGCGAGCGGCTGTATGTCAGCGGCACCCGGCTCGCCAGCGGCGGGCTCCTGGCCGGGCTCCTGAGCATGGCGCTCGAGGCCATGTTCAGCGTCTACGGCGCGGCGCCTGTGCTGCTTGCCGCCCTCGCCTGCATCTTCATGGGCGCGGCGCGGCTCACGCCGGCCGCCGTTGTAAACGCGGTACGCTCGCGCGAGAGGGCGGAATACGAGCCCGAAGAGGAGGGCAAGCCCGCCGCCCGCGCGAAGAAAGCCGCGAGGCGCGAAAATGAGGGGGCGGCTCCCGCGCGCGCCGCGCGCCGGGACGTGCCCATAGACGTGCCCATGGACGACGAGCCCGACGAGGCCGACGAGTACTTCGGCGGCTTCCGGGAATACTCCCCGCCTGAGCGCGGCCGGGCCTCGGAGCGGGCGGGCGCCACGCCCATACCCGTCAACAGCGCCTATACGGCGAAGCCAGAGGTGGAGCGCCCGGCGCCAAAGCCCAGGATGACCGGCTTCAAGCCGGAGCCCCGCGCCGCGCAGGAAGAGCCGGAGGAGGCGGGGGAGCCCGCCGCCGTGGAAGCCCCGGACGACGGGATAGGTCCGGAGGTCGGGCGTACGGTGGACGAGATACTCTCCGAGCGGCCCCGCGCCGCGCAGCGCCGCCCAGCGCCGGACGGGGACGTAAACGCCGAGATGGCCGCGGCCATAGAGGCCGGGGCAGCCGAGACGGCGAACTACGAGTTCCCGCCCATGGACCTGCTGCGCAAGTCCTCGGCCGCGGCCCCGGACGGCAGGGACGAGATAGCCCTCAACCGCGAACGGCTCGAGGCTTCGCTCAAGAGCTTCGGCGTCGCCGCGCGCATAGTCGGCGCGACGCGCGGGCCCACGGTCACACGCTACGACCTCGAGCTCGAGAGCGGCGTCAAGCTCACGAAGATAACCAACCTCGCCGGGGACCTCGCGCTCAACCTCGGCGTCATGAACGTGCGCATTGCGCCCATACCCGACAAGATAAGCACCGTCGGCATCGAGGTGCCGAACAAGATAGTCTCCATAGTCTACCTGCGCGAGGTAATAGAGTCGCCCGAGTTCCAGAACGCCAGGAGCACCCTTTCCTTCGCAATCGGCAAGGACATCTCCGGCAAATGCGTGGTCGGCAATATTGCGAAGCTCCCGCATATGCTCATAGCCGGCACCACCGGCTCGGGCAAGAGCGTCTGCCTCAATTCGCTGATACTCAGCCTGCTCTACAAGGCCACGCCCGAAGAGGTCAGGCTTATCATGATCGACCCGAAGATGGTCGAGCTCGGCATATATAACGGAATACCGCACCTCTACGTCCCCGTGGTCACGGACCCGAAGAAGGCCGCCGGGGCCCTGCAATGGGCCGTCGTCGAGATGCTCAAGCGCTACCGGCTCTTCTCCGAGGCCGGCGTGCGGGATCTCGCTGGCTACAACGCGCATCAGAAGAAGACGGGCGGGGACACCATGCCGCAGGTGGTCATAGTCGTGGACGAGCTGGCCGACCTCATGCTCGTGGCCAGCAAGGACGTTGAGGAGAGCATATGCCGCGTCGCCCAGATGGGCCGCGCCGCGGGCATGCACCTCATCATAGCCACGCAGAGGCCCAGCGCCGACGTCATAACCGGGCTTATGAAGGCCAACATACCCAGCCGCATAGCCTTCGCCGTCTCCAGCGCCATGGAGAGCCGCATAATCCTCGACGCCGCCGGCGCGGAGAAGCTCATAGGCATGGGCGACATGCTCTATTCGCCCCTGGGCTCCGGCAAGCCCATGCGCGTGCAGGGCGCTTTCGTCTCCGACGAGGAGCGCGAGGACGTCATAGACTATATCAAGCAGTCCAGCCAGCCCGAGTACTCCGACGAGGTGCTCCACGAGATAGAGAAGGCCGCGCAGGAGAAGGACAAGCCCAGGAAGGGCGAAGCCAGGCATGAGGACGAGGACGGCTTCGGCGCCGCGGACGGCGCGGACAACGCCTTCGCCGCCTACGACGAGCTCCTGCCCCAGGCCGTGGACGTGATTTTCGACACCAAGCAGGCCAGCGTCTCCATGCTCCAGCGCAGGCTGAAGCTGGGCTATTCCCGGGCCGCCAGGCTGGTCGACCAGATGGAGGAGCTGGGCATAGTCGGGCCCTTCGAGGGCAGCAAGCCTCGGCAGGTGCTCATAACAAAGCAGCAGTGGCAGGAGATGCAGCTCATAAACGGGACCGCGCCCACGGAACGCAGCCGGCTCGAGGCTGAGTTCGGCGCGGACAGCTTCGGCGGTGACGGCCAATGACGAGGCAGGAGCTCAACGCCATGAGCATACTTTCCCTCGCGCATGTGGGCGACGCCGTGTACGAGCTCCTGGTGCGCACCTACCTGGCTGGGCACGGCCAGACGAAGGTGGCGGGGCTGCACCGCGCGACCGTCTCGATGGTAAAGGCCCCCGCCCAGGCAAAGGCCGCGGCCGCGCTGCTCCCGCTGCTGACCGAGGACGAGAGGGGCGTCTACCGCCGCGGCCGCAACAGCCACGTCAACAGCGTACCCCACGGCGCTACGAAGGCCGAGTACCACGCGGCTACCGGGCTGGAGGCCGTCTTCGGCTGGCTCTGGCTCGACGGGGACAGCGGGAGGATACGAGAACTTTTCGACGCCGTGCTCAAGGCGCTCTCCGACGCAGAGGAAAGCGAAGAATAAACTTTGGGCGGGCCTACGGCCCGCCCTTCGCGCGCCGGGGGCCCGGCGCAGTATAACGGGGTGATATTATGCCGCTTGACGCCGTGTGCGTCTCCGGCCTCGCGGCCGAATTGGGCGCCGCGCTCGCGGGCGCCAGGATAGACAAGGTGCAGCAGCCCGCGAAGGACGCGCTGCTGCTCTCAGTATACGCTCCCTCAGGGGCGCGGCGCCTGCTGCTGTCCGCCTCGGGCGGGGGCGCGAGGGCGCATTTTACGCAGGAGAAGTACGAAAACCCGGATAAGCCGCCCATGTTCTGTATGCTGCTGCGCAAGCACCTCACGGGCGCGAGGATAGACGCCGTAGAGCAGCCGGAGTGGGAGCGTATGCTCGTCTTCCGCATCACGGCGCGGGACGAGCTGGGCGTTGAGGCCCGGCGCACGCTCATAGCCGAGCTGATGGGCCGCGCGGCCAACGTGATACTCTGCGACGGGGATATGAGGATAATAGACTGCCTGCGCCGCGCCGACTTCGGCGAGACGGCCTACCGCCGCCTGCTGCCCGGAATGTTGTATAAATACCCGCAAAAGCCCGCGAAGCCCTGCTTCTTTGCGCTCAGCCCCGCCGGACGCCGCGAGGCCTACGCGGGCACGGACCGCGCCGCAGAGCCCGCCGGCCGCCTGCTCGACGCCTTTTCCGGCCTCTCCCCGCTCATTGCCCGGGAAATCGCCTCGCGCGCCGGGGACGGGGCGAGCCTCGGCGAGGCCATGGACGCGCTGGCCGAGAGCGTCGCCGCGGGGGAGCTCACGCCCACGCTCGTGGAGCTCGGCGGCAAGCCGAAGGACTTTTCCTTCATGCGCATAAGCCAGTACGGCCCGGAGGCGGTCAACCGCCCCTTCGGGAGCTGGTCCGAGCTGCTCGACGCCTTCTACGGCGGGCGCGACCGCGCCGAGCAGCTGCGCCGCTCGGCGCACGACACGCTAAAGGCCGTGCGCACCCTCCGCGACCGTCAGGCGAGGAAGCTCGCCGCCCAGCGCGAAGAGCTTAAAAAGAGCGCCGGCCGCGAGGAGCTGCGCCGGCGCGGCGACCTCATCACGGCCAACCTATGGAAGGCGAAAAAGGGTATGCGCGCCCTGGAATGTGAGGACTATTACGCCGAAGGCACGCCTACGGTGACCGTTAAGCTCGACCCCATGAAGACCCCGCAGCAGAACGCCGCGCAGGCTTACAAGGAGTACAGGAAGGCCGAGACCGCCGAAAAGCACCTCACGGCGCTGATCGGCGAGGGCGAAAAGCGCCTCGATTACCTGGAAAGCGTGCTCGACGCCCTCGGGCGGGCGGAGTCTGAGCGCGACGTGCAGGAGATTCGCGCCGAGCTCATGGGCTCCGGCCTTATCAAGACGCCGCGGGCTTCAGGCAAGCAGAGGAGGATAAGGCCCGCGGGGCCGATGCGCTTCGTGTCCAGCTCGGGCTGCGAGATACTTGTGGGGCGCAATAACGTCCAGAACGACGAGCTCACGCTGCGCACGGCGCGCCGGAGCGACGTCTGGCTGCATGTACAGCGCGTCCACGGCTCCCACGTCGTCATCCGCTGCGGGGACGGCGGGCCCGACGCCGTCACGCTCTCCGAGGCCGCCTCCCTCGCCGCCTATTACTCCGAGGCGCGCGGCTCGGGCAAGACGCCCGTGGACTACACCCAGGTCCGCCGTGTCAAGAAGCCCTCCGGCGCGCTGCCCGGCAAGGTCGTATACACGGACTACAAGACCGTCCTGGCCGAGCCTGACGAGGGGCTTGCGCGGAAGCTGAGGGCCTGAAGCGCCCGCCCCGCGGGCGGGCGGCTCTTGCCCTGCGGCGCCGCTTCTGATATAATTGCCGCGAAAGGCGGGATAATATGTACGAGGTTTTTGAGCTCTGCCCCGCGGCGGAGCTCTCTCCATACAAGACATTTGAATGTGGGCAGTGCTTCCGCTGGAATAGCGACGGCTCGGGCGCGTATACCGGCGCGGCTTCGGGCCGCGCGGCGCGCGTCTTTACCGAGGGCGGCGCGGCGAAGATAGAGTGCAGGCGCGGGGACATAGGCTTCTGGAGGGAATACCTCGACATGGGCACGGACTACGCCGCTGCGCGCGAGAGCGTCATGCGCGGGGAGTACCTCACGGAGTGCGCCGCAATAGGCGAGGGCATACGCATACTGCGCCAGGACAGGTGGGAGGCGCTCTGCTCCTTCATCATCTCCCAGTGCAACAACATCCCGCGGATAAAATCCATAGTGGAAAAGCTCTGCGCCCTCTTCGGCGAGCCCTTTGAGACGCCCTGGGGCGAGAAGTTCACATTCCCGAGCGCGGAGCGCGTGGCCCTGCTAGAGGAGCCCGAGCTCGCGCCGCTGCACGCCGGTTACCGCGCGCCGTACATAATAAACGCCGCCCGCGCCGTCGCCTCCGGGGATATAGACCTCGCCGCCGCCGCGGCCATGGACGGCGAGAGCGCGAGGAAGTATTTGAAAACGCTGAACGGCGTCGGCGACAAGGTGGCCAACTGCGCCGTGCTCTTCGGGCTGCACAGGCTGGACGCCTTCCCGGTGGACGTCTGGATAAAGCGCGCCCTCCGCGAGCATATGCCGCCTGGCTTCGACCCCAAAAGCCTCGGGGAGTACGCCGGCCTGGCCCAGCAGTACATGTTCTTTGCCGAGCGTGAAAAGGCCGCGGGCAGGGCCTGAAGGCGGACAGGCAGCTTGACAAGCCGCCTATCTATGATACAATAATAAGAATCAACCAGCGAGAGAGAACCATCAAAAATATATTACGGGGGTATGTGCCACATGGACATCATAAACCACTACACTGACCGCTTTGTGGGCGAGGGGCTGACTTTTGACGACGTGCTGCTCGTCCCTGCGGAGAGCTCGGTGCTCCCGCCCGACGTGGATCTGGGCACCAACCTGACGAAGAACATCAAGCTCAACATCCCCATAATGTCCGCCGCGATGGACACGGTCACCGAGTACCGCATGGCCATCGCCATAGCCCGCGAGGGCGGCATAGGCGTCATCCACAAGAGTATGCCCATAGACGCCCAGGCCGAGCAGGTAGATATGGTAAAGCGCTCCGAGAACGGCGTCATCACCAACCCCTTCTACCTCGGGCCCGACAACACCCTTGCCGAGGCGGACAGCCTCATGGGCAAGTACCGCATCTCCGGCGTGCCAATAGTGGACGAAAACGGCCGGCTCATCGGCATCATCACCAACCGCGACCTCAAGTTTGAAGAGGACATGTCCCGCCCGATACGCGACGTCATGACGAGCGAGGGCCTTGTCACCGGCAGGGAGGGCACCACCCTCGAGGAGGCCAAGGAAATACTCCGCCGCCACAAGATAGAGAAGCTGCCCATAGTGGACGAGGATTTCCGCCTCAAGGGCCTCATAACCATCAAGGATATTGAAAAGGTCGTGAAGTACCCCAACTCCGCCAAGGACAGGCACGGCCGCCTGCTCTGCGCCGCCGCCATCGGCGTGACGAACGACATACTCGACCGCGCCGGGGCCCTCGTCGCGGCGGGCGTCGACGCGCTCGTCCTCGACTCCGCCCACGGCCACAGCGCCAACATCATGCGCTGCGTCGGCCTCGTCAAGGAGCACTTCCCCGAGGTCGGCCTCATAGCCGGCAACGTCGCCACCGCCGAGGGCACCGAGGCCCTTATCAAGGCCGGCGCGGACTGCGTCAAGGTCGGCATAGGCCCCGGCTCGATATGCACCACCCGCGTCGTGTCCGGCATAGGCGTGCCCCAGATAACCGCAATTATGCAGAGCGCCGAGATGGCGGACA